>NZ_JBEYYJ010000042.1:0-41608 GCF_040645475.1 Streptomyces sp. NPDC046759
ACGCTCGGCTGGGAAACCCCAGCCGAGCGCCTGCATAAACTGCTCGCGGCCTGATCAACACGACCACGTGTTGCGACGACCCCTAGAAACCGCCGTGGCGCAACCGGGCCCTGCTGCTCTTCGACCGGGTGTCGGTACCGGTCGCGGTGTGCGACGTGTACGGCCTGGTGGCACTGGCCAATCCCGCGATGGCGGCCGAGTGCGGTACGACTCCCGGGCGGCTGCGCGGCCGGGACGTGCTGGACCTGTTCCGCCCGCAGGAGGCCGGCCAGGTCGAGCGGATCGCCCAGGCGCTGCGGCTGCGGCACCGCTCGCGCTACCGGGTGTCGGTACGCTGGCGGGCTCCCGGCGGGACCGAGCGGTTCGGGGAGCTGACGGCGGACCCGGTCAGCGACAGTGTGGACGAGACACCGGCGCTGCTGGTGATGCTGCGGGTGCGGGGCGAGTGCGCGCCGCCCGAGCCCGGGCCGGCGCGGGTCACGGCGGTGGAGAGCCGGGTGCTGGCCCTGCTGGCCGGCGGCGCCACCACGGCAGGCGCCGCCCGCGAACTCGGCCTCAGCAAGGACGGCGTCACCTACCACCTGCGCCGTCTGTCGGCCCGCTGGAACGCCTCGAACCGCACCGAACTGGTCGCCCGCGCGTACGCCTTGGGAGTCCTGGTTCCCGGAGCGTGGCCACCGGAGCCGAGGACGGCGCAGGCGGGCTGAGCCGTACCGGCCGTCTCGCGGGCGGCCGGGCCGGCAGGAGCCGTACGCGCGCGGGAAGCACCGGACCGAGCCGCTGGGCCCGGTCCGCTCCGCGGGTTGCTCGGGCTGCGCCTTCGCCGGATCGTGGCGCAGGCGAATTCATCGGCCCGGGCTTCCTCCGGCCGTGTCGGCGGCGAAGGGACCGCCGGAGGAGACCCGGGGCGAGTACGCCGTCCCCGCGCACTCCGGGGGGCAGAAGCGGGCCAGGGTGTGCCGGACCGTCTTCAGATCCTGGAGCTCGTACCGGCCGGTGCGGACCGCGTCTGCGACCACGGGGGTGCCGGGCCCGCCGCCCTGCGGGCACGCGGCGGCCGCTTCTGCCGGAAATCCATTGGCCCACCCCTCCCCCGGCTACTTAGGCTAGTTGCGAACCTAGACCTATTAGGTTCACGGCAACGAATCCGGAAGGACTCCCCTCCCATGAGGTCGCTCACCGAGCAGGACATCCGCAACTCGTTCATCAACTGCTCCAAGGGGGAGGCCAAGCGGCTGACGGTGCCGCGGGACCTAGGTGAACGCCCGTGGGATGACCTGGACTTCCTCGGCTGGCGGGATCCGCGGGCGCCCGACCGCAGCTACCTGGTCGCCGAACGGGACGGCCGGCCCGTCGGCGTCGCCCTGCGCTTCCAGTCCGCGCAGCGCGGATTTCTGCACCGCAGCATGTGCTCGGTGTGTCTGACCACGCATCCCGGCGGCGGGGTGACCCTCATGGCGGCGCGGAAGGCGGGGGCGGCGGGCCGCGAGGGGAACTCGGTCGGCCTGTACATGTGCACCGACCTGGCGTGTTCGCTGTACGTGCGGGGCAGGAAGGTGCCGGAGTCCGGTGCCCGGTTCGAGGAGAGCCTGACGCTGGAGGAACAGATCGCCCGCACGACGGGCAATCTGTTCGCGTTCATCGCCAGCCTGTACGCCTGACGGCCCGTGTCCGGCCGGTGAGCCGGAAGCCGGGGATCGCGATGTTCGTGGGGCAGAGGCCGCGGGTTTCGGCGGTGCTCGGTTCCAGGGCCATGCCGGCGAGGGAGACGACCCGGCCACCGTGCGCGGTCTCGTGCACGCTCCGCGCGAGTGCCCGGCCGCCCTGGGTGTCGAGCACGACATCGGCGCCGCGCCCGCCGGTCAGTCGCAGCACTTGTCAGGGCACCGCCCCGGGCCCCGTCCGACGCGAGGGCGGACGCGAACGCGCCGTACACGCGCAGCCGCGGCACCAGCTGGTCGGCGGCCGGCCGCAGACCGCGGCCCCGCACCGGTGCGAATGGCCGATTCCGGCCGGTGGCGACCGCGACGTCCCAGGCGTGCACGCCGTGCACGCCGGCGTCCGGTGCGTCCATGCCGGAGGCGAGTGGCAGCTGCAGCGGCAACGGGCTCAACGGCGCCGGCCCGGACCCGGTCCGGGCGGCCGCCGCGCGCAGGCCCCGGCGACGGCCTGCAGACCTTCTCCAGCTCGGCGACCGGATCGTCGTGCAGGGCGTCGGCCGTACCGTCCACTCGGCGCAGGGCGGCGGCCTGCCCCAGGCCTCCTCGAGAACCGCTGCGACCACCTCGCGCACCCGGCGGCTTCTTCGGCCGGTGGCCCTCCCACCGCCGGGACGGACAGTACGGCCCCTCTCCGCCTTGCGGACAGCCACCGTCCGCGATCGGGTACGTTCGTCCTGCCCGAGGAACGGGAACAGGCCAAGGGATGCACGACGTACGAAAGTGGAACTCGGGACTGCTGGGCCTGGTGAAGCGCCGCCGGGAGCCAGTGGTCGTCCAGACGCTGCGGTCGGCGACGGCGGCCACGATCGCCTATGTCATCGCGCTCCGGCTGAGCCCCGAGCCGGCGCCACTCACCGCGCCGCTGACCGCGCTGCTCGTGGTCCAGGTGACCTTCTACGCCACCCTCACCAACGGTATCCGCCGGGTGAACTCGGTGGTGGCCGGTGTGCTGGTCGCCATCGCGTTCAGTGTGCTGGTGGGACTGACCTGGTGGAGCCTCGCGCTGCTGATCGTGGCCTCGCTGGCCGTCGGGCACCTGGTGCGGGTCGACGAGTACGTGGCCGAGGTGGCGATCAGCGCCATGCTGGTCCTCGGGGTCACCACCGTCGGATTCACGGCCTGGGCGCGCATCGTGGAGACGCTGATCGGCGCGGTCGTCGGGACGGCCTGCAATCTGCTGCTCCCGCCCCCGGTGTGGGTGGACGAGGCGGGCCGCTCTATCGAGGACCAGGCGCGCCGGGTGCGGCAGTTGATGCTGCGGATGGGTGAGGAGGCCGCCGGCCGGATCCCCTGGGAGCGGGCGGCCGAGCGGCTGCACGAGGCGCGTGGACTGGATCAGCACATCGCCCGGGTGGACGCGTCGCTGCGGCAGGCCGAGGACAGTCTGCGGCTCAATCCGCGGGTCAAGGAGGGGCTGCTGCACCGGGTGGTGCTGCGCTCCGGTCTGGACACGCTGGAGATCTGCACCGTGGTCCTGCGGGTGCTGGCCCGCACCTTCACGGATCTGGCGAAGGCCCGCGGGTCGGAGGACCTGTTCCCGCCCAGGGTCGGGGCGACCGTGGAGCAGCTGCTGTCGGAGATCGCCGACGCGGTGGTCAGCTTCGCAGTCCTGGTCACCACCCATCTGAGCGAGAACGCCGAGTCGGCGGAGGCCCGCCTGTCCGCCGAGCTGCACACGGCGGCCGGCACCCGCGACCGGCTGGCCGAGCTGCTCCAGGAGGAGATCGGCAAGGACTGGGCGAACTGGCAGCTGTTCGGTGCCGTGCTGACCGAGACCACCCGGATCATCGACGAGATGAACACCGAGCACCGCACGCGCCGGCTGCTGGAGGAGCTGGACCGCGTCTCCCGCGAGCAGCGGGCGAAGCTGCCCCGGACGACCCGGCTGAGGGAGCGGATCGGCGTCCAGGACGAGCTGTGGCGGAACCGTACGGGGTTCGGCGAGCGTTCTCGCTGAGGAAGACGCCGGGCGGGGCCCGGCGTGCAAGGCGTGCCGGTGGCCGGCACGAAGGGCGAGGGGGCGAGCGGATGACCGGTTCCGGGGTGCGGATCGACGGGAACACACTGCGGTTGCCGGGCGGGGTGGCGGTGCGGTTCGTCCGCACCCTGCGGCTGCCGGAGACGGGCACGCATCCGCTGCCGCCCGGGCTGGGCGAGTTCCCGGTGCGGCGGGTGGCGGACTACGCGGACACCGTGCCGGAGGCGTGGCGGGCGCGCGGTGGCGTGATGCTGCCGGTGTATCTGCGCGAGGCGATGTGGCTGAGCTTCTCCGGCTCGCGCGAGCCGGCGGCGCTCCAGGTCGGGGTCGGCAAGGTGTGCGCGGTGTCCGGCCGGCCCTGGAGCGACCGTCTCGACCGTGATCCGCAGAACTACGTGGTGCTCCCCCGCCAGCCCTGGCTGGACGGCATCAATTCCGGCAAGGGGACGGTCCGCCAGTTCGTCGCGGTACCGCTCGGCCTCGGCGCGACGGTGGAGGGGCAGGTCACCGGAGAGGAAGTGTGGGGCGGGGTGCAGCTGCAGTCGTTCCCGCTGCGGGAACCGCTCCTCACCGAGTGGCGGCGCCGAGAGCGGGAGCGCGAGGAGGCGCGGCGCAGGGCCCTGGCCGCCGGGCCGGCGGGCGGGTACGGCGCGCCGATGATGGCGTCCGCGCCGGGCGGTCCCCCGCCGGCGATGCCCGCCGCCCCCGGCGGTGCCGTGCCGCCGGGCGCCGGCGCCGTGCCGCGGCGTGCCGCGGCCATGGGGCTGGGCGTCGGCGGCTCGATGCGCCAGGAGGTGTACCGGGACGACCGGCCCCTGAGGGACTGGTCCGAGGAGCCCGCCGGGCGCGTGTTCGTGCACCTGGTCACGCCGCCGGAGTGGCGGCGCATCACGGGTGAGGCACCGCCGCCGTCGCCGGTGGACCGGGCGGCGTACACGCGCGCCGGTCTGCCCTGGTACGAGTACTACGACGCCGATGCCGAGGACGTGGCGCCCGCGGACGCGCTGGAGGCCGTGAAGCCGGTCGGCGAGTGGCTCGGGGAGGACCTGGATCCGTGGCAGGCCCCGTCCGCCGGCCAGGTCGGCCGGCTGAAGGACGCGCCGGGCAAGCCGGTGGAGGACGGGGACTGGTAGTGCCCGGAGTGTCCGGACAGCCGGTTGCACCTGGCGCAACGCCCGTTGCCGGGCTTGCCCTCGACGGCGGGTTCGGGCCAAGGTGGCTGCCACGACCGGGGCGACCGACGACCTGAGGTGTGGGATGGACAGGCAGGCACGGGCGGCAGGCGAGGACTCCGCCCCGCCGGACCGGGGGCCCCGGGGCGGGTGGAGCCGCCGCCGGCTCCTGGGGGCCGTGGCGGGCGCGGCGGCCGTGGTGGCGGTGCCGTCCCCGGCCGCCCCGCCGGCCGGTTCCCCGGCCACGGCGGCCGGGCCTCGCGCCGTCTCCGGGCCCGGCAGGTCCCCCGGCCCCCGTCCGCTGTACGTGGGGACCTACACCTCGGTGGACGGCGGTGGCACCGGTGTCGGGCTGGCCTCCTACGACCCGGTGACCGGCCGGATCACCGGCACCGGCACGATCACCGGCGTCCCCGACCCGTCGTACCTCGCCGTGCACCCAAACGGCCGCACCCTGTACGCGGTGGACGAGCGCCAGGACGGAGGTGTGACGGCGGTACGCCTCGCCGACCGGCGGGTCCTCGGCACCCGGGACGCGGGCGGCGCGGGCCCCTGTCATCTGTCGGTGCACCCCTCAGGACGCTGGCTGCTCAGCGCCGATTACGGGTCGGGCAGCGTCGCCGTGCATCGGATCGACGCCTCGGGGGCCCTCGGCGAGCGCACCGACCTGGTCACGCACAGCTCCCCGGCGCCGGGACCCGGTCAACAGGGGCCGCACGCGCATCAGTTCCTCACCGCTCCGGACGGCGGCCATGTCCTCGCGGTCGACCTCGGCACCGACACCGTCTACAGCTACCGCCTGGATCCGGTGAAGGGCGCCCTGACCGAGGTGGCGCAGGCGCACACCCGGCCCGGTGCGGGCCCGCGCCATCTGACCTTCCATCCGGGCGGCCGGTACGCCTATCTGGCCAACGAGGTGGACGACACCGTCGCCGTGTGCGGCTACGACCCGGCATCCGGCCGGCTCGCGATCGGGGAACCGCAGTCCACGGGCTCGGGCGGCGGCACCAACTACCCGGCGCAGTTCCTGGTGACGGCGGACGGCGGGTACGCGTTCCTGGCCAACCGGGGCGACAACAGCCTGGCGCGGTACGCCATCGAGGCCGGCGGCGCCCGGCTGCGGCTGCTCGGCACGGTGCCGGTGGGCGGGGACTTCCCCCGGCAGATCGCCTTCTCGCCGGACGGCGGGCTGCTGTTCGCGGCGAACCAGCGCTCGGGCACGGTCACCGTCTTCCATGTCTTTGCGGACAGCGGTGAACTCCGGTCGGCCGACGCGCCGTTCTCCTCACCCGTCGCCGTCTGTGTGCTGCCGCTGTAGCGCACGGGGGTAGGTGGCGGCACCGGCCTGGGCCAGCAGGGCGTGCATGCGCTCGGTGAGCTGGGCGAGGTCGTCGGCGGGCGCGTGGAAGGGCAGCCGTACGTCGCCGTGGGCGCGGGTGCGCTCGATGCGCAGGGTCAGTCCGTGCCGGTCGACGGCGAGGGGCACCACGCGGGTGGCGGCGTGCAGGCTCTCCGGCCGTACCAGGCGGGTCAGCCGCTCGACGGCGTCCGGGTGGGCGCGGGCGAGATGGGTGAGCAGCCGGGCCTCGGCCCCGGCGAGCGGGTCGGGTCGGGCGTCGGCGTAGTCGTCGAGGTCGACGGCCACGGGTCCGCAGGACTGCCGCAGCACCACGCGCGCGGGCCTCAGCAGCAGGGTGCCGCGGTCGGGGACGAGCGGGCCGGAGAGGTACAGCCGGGCCCGGATCCGGCCGCGTACGGGTACGGGGGCCACGTCGGCGAACTCCAGCACGGCGGAGGGCTCCTGACGGGGGGCGCGGACGGCCGCCGTCAGCAGGGCGCTGTCGTCGGGCACCGTGAGCCGTACGGCGCCGTCGCCGGTCATGGTGTGCGCGCCGACGTACTCCTCGCGGGCGCCGTCCGCGGTCACCGCACACGACCAGGCGGCAGCCGGCACCGACCGTGCCCGCTCCGCCGCGCCGGATGCGGCCGTCCAGTCCTGCGTGTCACCCATCCAAGCCCTCCTTAGGTAAGCCTTGCCTAACTTATCGGAGATCGAGGTGCGCGCCAACCGCACCCCACCGACCGGGAGGGACCGGACGAAGATCAGGCGATGACACCCAGCAGCGCCCGCGCGCACAGGTCACGCACCTGCTCGCGGGTCAACTCGCCGTCGCGCAGCCACTCCAGGCACACGGCCGTGGTGAACGCGAGCCAGCCGCGCACCGCGAGGCGGACGGCCGGGGGACTCTCGAAGGCGGGCCCGAACTCGGGATCGACGGCGAGCGCGGCGAGGATCTGCTCCTCCTGGGCCGCCAGGGCCCGCCGGTAGACCCGGCGCACGGCCTGGTCCCCGGCGGCGTCGGCGCGATGGAAGGCGCGGAAGCCGTGCGCGTGGGCCTGGACGTACCCGAGGTAGGTGTCGAGGCCGGCGGTGAGCTGCTCGCGCGCCGGCACACCGGGGACGGCCGCCGTCATGCGCAGCATCCGCTCGCTCTCGCGCTCGACGACCGCGGCGAAGAAGTCCCGTTTGGTCGGGAAGTAGTGGTACAGCAGCCCCCGGGAGACCCCGGCGATCTCGGCGACCTGCTCGATCCGCACGTCGTCGTAGGGGTTCTCCGAGAAGAGCTTCGCGCCGACGGACAGCAGTTGCTCACGGCGCTCCTCCGTGCTGAGTCTGCGTCGCGCGCGCTCCCCCTGGTTCGCGGACATGACGTCACTCTACTTGACGCGAGTTCAACAAGGGGACCACACTGGAACGCGCTATTGAACCCACGTACAACACGCGCGTCACGGATACACGTCACAGGGTCAGCGGTCCGCTGGATCAAGGGAGATCGGCGTCATGGCGGAGACGGCGCAACAGCTGCGGACGACGGGGACGGGGCTCCCGAAAGGCTTCCGGGGCGCCGAGCAGGGCTGGCCCGAGCTGCACCGCATCCCGCATCCGCCGCGCCGGCTGCCGCTGCTCGGGGACGTACTCGGCGTGGACCGGCGCAGGCCGCTGCAGGACTCCATGCGCTTCGGGCGCGACCTGGGACCGATCTTCCGGCGGCGGGCCTTCGGCAAGGAATTCGTGTTCGTGTGGGGCGCGCGGCTGGTCGCGGACCTGGCGGACGAGTCACGGTTCGCCAAGCACGTGGGGCTCGGGGTGGCCAATCTCCGCCCCGTCGCCGGGGACGGCCTGTTCACCGCCTACAACCACGAGCCCAACTGGCAGTTGGCCCACGACGTCCTCGCGCCCGGTTTCAGCCGGGAGGCCATGGAGGGCTACCACGGGATGATGCTGGCGGTGGCCGGCCGGCTGACCGATCACTGGGACCGTGAGGCGGCGGCCGGGCGCACGGTGGACGTGCCCGGGGACATGACCAAACTGACGCTGGAGACGATCGCACGGACCGGGTTCGGGCACGACTTCGGCTCGTTCGAGCGGGCGCGGCCGCACCCGTTCGTCACCGCCATGGTCGGCACGCTCACCTACGCCCAGCGCCTCAACAGCGTGCCGGCGCCGCTGGCCCCGCTGCTGCTGCGCGCCGCGTCCCGGCGCAACGCGGCCGACATGGCCCACCTGAACCGCACGGTCGACGGCCTGGTCGCGGACCGGCAGCGCTCGGGCCGCGGGGACGGTGACCTGCTGGACCGTATGCTGGAGACGGCGCATCCGGAGACCGGCGAGCGGCTGTCGGCGCGGAACGTCCGCAACCAGGTGATCACGTTCCTGGTCGCGGGCCACGAGACCACCTCGGGTGCGCTCTCCTTCGCCCTGTACTACCTCGCCCGGCATCCCGAGATCGCGGCCCGCGCCCGCGCCGAGGTGGACCGGGTCTGGGGCGCCACCGAGCGGCCCGCCTACGACCGGGTCGCCAAGCTGCGCTACGTCCGCCGGGTGCTGGACGAGTCCCTGCGCCTGTGGCCGACCGCCCCCGCCTTCGCCCGCGAGGCCCGGCAGGACACTGTGCTCGCCGACGACCACCCGATGCGCCGGGGCGCGTGGGCCCTGGTGCTCACCCCGATGCTGCACCGCGACCCGGAGGTGTGGGGCGAGGACGCCGAGCGCTTCGACCCGGACCGCTTCGACGCCCGGGCCGTACGGGGCAGGCCGCCGCACACCTTCCAGCCGTTCGGCACCGGGGCGCGGGCCTGCATCGGCCGCCAGTTCGCCCTGCACGAGGCGACCCTGGTCCTCGGCCTGCTGCTGCGCCGCTACGACCTGGTGACCGACCCGGCCTACCGGCTGAGCGTCACCGAGCGGCTGACGGTGATGCCGGAGGGGCTGCGGCTGGGGCTGGTGCCCCGAAGGGCCGCGGGGACCTCTGCGGCCGGCGACGACGGTACGGCGGCCGAACGGCTGCCCAGGGCGGCACTACCGACCGGATGTCCAGTGCACCGGTCGGGTGACTGACGCCGGCAGCCGCGTTCCGGTGCTCCCCCGCGCCGAGTTCACCTGCGGCTGGGTGAGGAAGAACGCGCCGGTGAGGTCGGCGTCGGACAGGTCGGCGTCGCGCAGATCCGCGCCGATCATGTCCGCGTCGCGAAGGTCGGCGCCGGTGAGGTCGGCGGCGATCAGACAGGCGCCGCGCAGGCTCGCGCCGCGCAGCTGGGCGCCCCGGAGCCGGGCCCCGACGAGGTCCGCGCCCCGGCGGTCCTTCCCCGCTGCCTTCTTGCCGCCCTTGCCGCCCTTGCCGCCGCCGGCCCCCGCCCGGGCCAGCTCGCTGGTCCGCAGCAGCAGCACATTGACCTGCTGCCGGTGCGCCGCCACGTCCAGCGCGGCCAGTTCCTCGGGGCTCTGCAGGGTGAGCCGCTCGGTCTCCTCCAGCGCACTGCGCAGCTGAGGGTGGACGGGCCGGGCGGCGGGCAGGCCGAGCGCCTCGGTCAGGTACCACAGCAGCTCGTGCAGCTGCCGTACGACCGGGAAGACGTCGGACATCCGGCGGGCGCGCTCCTTCGGCCCGGTGCGCCAGTCCTGTCCGCCGAAGGTGACCTGCGAGACCTTCTGCCCGGCGCCGAAGCAGTCGTAGACCGTACAGCCGGTGAAACCCTTCTGCCGCAGGTCGGCGTGGATGCCGCAGCGGTGGTCGCCCTGCAGGTTCGGGCACGGCTTCCCGGCCGGCTTGTTCAGCGCGAAGTCGGCGGAACGTGCGAAGGGCAAAGCGACGCAGCACAGCCCGAAACAGCGCGCGCAGTCCCCGCGCAGCTCCGGAAGGCCTGCTATCTCATCTGGCATGAGTAACAGCCTAATGGGGTCCCGCATCCTGATTCGCCCAGGTCAGCGGCTGAGGACCGCGAAGGCGACCGTCCTCGGTCACGGGCGGCACCCCGGGTGCTGCGGGGGAAGAGCCCGGCCCGGCGCCTCACACCTCGTCGCGCACCAGGGCCAGCAGGCGGTCCAGCACCCGCGGGGCGCCCGCTCGGAGGCCGTCGTGTTCGAACTCGTCGGTGACCCAGGTCCGCAGGCCCCGGATCGTGCGGGCGGTCTCCAGCGAGTGCGTGGTGTCCACGTACATGTCGTCGTGGTAGACGGCCGCC
The DNA here is from genome assembly GCF_040645475.1 of Streptomyces sp. NPDC046759. Lineage (NCBI taxonomy): Bacteria > Bacillati > Actinomycetota > Actinomycetes > Kitasatosporales > Streptomycetaceae > Streptomyces > Streptomyces sp. NPDC046759. Next base: position 10,395 of record NZ_JBEYYJ010000042.1, read on the forward strand.
ACGACCGGGACCTCGTTGGCCGCGAGGCGGGCGGGGTCGTACAGGGGCTGCCAGTCGGTACGGGCGGCCAGCAGGTCGGCCGTCTCGCGCAGCGGGCGCAGCGCCGGGTCGGTCTCGAACATCCAGGGGTGGACCGTCTCTCCGGTGAAGAGGACCGGGGTGTCCCCCGCGAGCGCCTTGGCCGCGTCGAACTGCGGGAACTCGGCGCGGATCCGCTCGGCGGCCCAGGCGGTGGGACGCACGTCCTGGCCGTAGATCGTCTCGTGGACGAGGGCGTAGAGGGGGTGGCCCGCGTACGACAGCAGGGACTGGGCCTGTTCCTGGAAGGCGTCGGACAGCTCGAGGCCGCCGGGCGTGCGGACGAAGGCGTCCTCCAGGAGGTGGTGCAGGCGGTGGCTGCCGTCGCTCGTGCCGAGCATCAGGCCAAGGGACTGGAACGCCTCGACCGTGAACCGGTAGCCGTTGGGCAGGACCACGTCGTGGGTCAGGAGGTGGTCGGCGATCCGGCGGGCCCGTTCCACGTCCTGCGGGTAGCGGGCGTAGTGGGCGGCGACCTTCCGTTCGATGCGCGGGTAGGCGGCCCGGTAGACGTCGTCGGCGTGGGCGGTGAGGGAGGGCAGGCCGCCGGTGATCAGGCCCGTGTCCAGCCCCTCGGGGGCGAGGGAGAGGTAAGACACCGCACAGAAGCCGCCGAAGCTCTGGCCGAGCAGGGTCCACGGGGCGCCGCCGGTCACCTCGGGGCGGATGGCCTCGCAGTCGCGGACGATGGAGTCGGCCCGGAAGTGGGTGAGGTAGCCGGCCTGTTCGGCGGGGCCGCCGCGCAGCGGGAGCGTCTGCCGGGTGGCGGGCGTGGAGCTGCCGGTGCCGCGCTGGTCCAGGAGCAGCACGCGGTAGTCCTTCAGGGCCCGGTCCAGCCAGGCCTGACGGCCGACGAAACGATTCGCCCCGAAGCCGGGACCGCCCTGGAGATACAGCAGCCAGGGCAGCTCCTGCCCGGCCCTGTCGCTCGCGACCACCTCACGGGCGTACAGCTCGATCGTCTCGCCGTCCGGGGCGGCGTGGTCGAGGGGCACGGTGAAGCGGCGGTCGGTGAGGATGACGCCGGGCTGGCGGTAGCTGAGGCTCAACGGGTCTCCCGGGACGGATGAGTCGGACGCGTCCCAGTTCAGCACATGACCAGGGGCGGGCCGACCCCCGGGATCATGGATTGTTACTGAACTTCCGGTCAGCGCGGGGCCGAGCACCCGCTGTACGGCGGTTCAGCGTGCGACGAGGCTGGAGCGGCGCACCACCAGCTCCGGCTGGAGCACCACCCGGCGGTGCTCGTGCGTCCGCCCGCCCTCGCCCTCCTCGGTCTCCTCCAGCAGCAGTTCGGCGGCGAGGGCACCCATCGTGACGGCCGGCTGCCGAACCGAGGTGAGGGGCACGGCGGCAGCGGCGGCGAACTCGATGTCGTCGTAGCCGACGATCGCGAGGTCGTCCGGGACCGCGACGCCGGCCGCGTACATGGCCTGCAGGAGGCCGAGGGCGAGCAGGTCGTTGGCGCAGAACACGGCGGTGGGGCGGCCGGCGAGGCCGAGCAGGCGGGCGCCGGCGTCGCGGCCCGCGGCCACGTCGAGGCGCTCGGTCGGCAGCTCGCGCAGCGCCTCGGGGCCGAGCCCGGCCTCGGCCAGGGCGTTCAGGGCGCCGGTGCGGCGGTCCCGGACCTGGTTGAGGCCGGGCGGTCCGCTGACGTAGGCGATGGACCGGTGCCCGGCCTCCACCAGATGACGCACCGCGAGCGCGCCGCCGGCGACGTCGTCGACGGAGACCGAGCACTCGGTGGTGCCCTCGGCGACCCGGTCGACCAGCACGAACGGAATGTTGTGCCGGCGGAAGGCGTCGATGTTGCGGCCGGTGGCGTCGGCCGGGGTCAGCAGCACGCCCCGCACCCGCTGCTCGGCGAAGAGCGCCAGGTAGTCGGCCTCCTCGGCGGCGTTCTGCGCGCTGTTGCACACCATCACGCCGAGCCCCGCCCCGCGGGCCGCCCGCTCGGCACCGCGCGCCACGTCGACGAAGAACGGGTTGCCCATGTCGAGTACCAGCAGGCCCATGATCCGGCTGCGACCCGCGCGCAGTTGCCGCGCGGACTCGCTGCGGACGTAGCCGAGCCGGTCGATCGCGGACAGCACCCGCGCCCGGGTCTCGCCGGCGACGGTGTCCGGGCGGTTGATGACGTTCGACACCGTGCCCACCGACACTCCGGCGGCACGGGCGACGTCCTTGATACCCACCGACTGGGCCATCGGGCGAAGACCTCCAGGGGACGAGGGGCGGCGGGACGACCTTCACATTACCGTCATGACGGCAGCGCGAAGTCGGCCGCTGATGGGCGAGGGCGCGGTGCGGTGAACTTCTCCTGGTACAGGTCGATCCGGGGCCCGCATCGAACAGGGCGCGGCCGAGCTGGGTGATCCGTGGGGCCACGCGCCCGCTTCCGGCGACGGTCATGGCAGGTGGAGCACCTCCGTGGCCGGTTCCATGGCCTCGTCGGGCCAGGTGCTGTCGAGCGACTCGGGGAACGGCGCCCTCTCCGCCTGCCGCGGGCGTTGACCTCGGTCACCTCCCTGGCGGCTGGGGCGGCGCCGAAGTCCTCGGCCGCCAGGTGACCGACGAGCGGGCCGTCCTCCCGCAGGAACAGCGAGCAGGCGTGCCGGCGGGCCGCCTTCAGGGCATCCAGCGTGTCCGGAAACGTCGTTTGCTCCCTAGAAGCTGAACTGGTCGATGTTGCTCGCGTCGAACACGGTCGGCTTGCCGAGGGTGATCACACCGTCCTTGCCGATCGTGTACGTCGTCCCGCCGGCCTTGAAGGTCTCGCCCTCCTTGCCGGTGATCTGCCCGGAGCCGAGGGCGACGGCGGTGCGGGCGGCCAGGTCGCCGAGCTTGGCCGGGTCCCACAGTTCGAAGGCCTTCACGGTGCCGTTCTTGACGTACTTGCGCATGTCGTTCGGCGTGCCCAGACCGGTCAGCCGGACCTCGCCCTTGTACTTGGAGCCGGACAGGTACTGGGCAGCCGCCTTGATGCCGACCGTGGTCGGGGAGATGATCCCCTTCAGGTCCGGATACTCCTGGAGCAGGCCCTGGGTCTGCTGGAAGGACTGCTGGGCGTCGTCGTTCCCGTAGGCGATCTTGACGAGCTTGATGTCCTTGTACCTGGGGTCCTTCAGCTCGTCCTTCATGTAGCCGATCCACGTGTTCTGGTTCGTCGCGGTCTGCGCGGCCGACAGGATCGCGATCTCGCCCTTGTACCCGACCTGCTGCGCGAGCAGCTGTACCTCGGTACGGCCCAGGTCCTCGGCGGACGCCTGCGAGACGAAGGCGTTGCGGCAGGCGGGGCTGGTGTCGGAGTCGTAGGTGACGACCTTGATGCCGTTGCTCATGGCCTGCTTGAGCGCGGTGCACAGGGCGCCGGGGTCCTGCGCGGAGACGGCGATGCCGTTCACCTGCTGCTGGGTGAGCGTGTTGACGTAGCTGACCTGGCCGCTGGTGTCGGTCGCGCTGGAGGGGCCCACCTCCTTGTACGCCGAGCCGAGTTCGGCGAGCGCCTTCCGGCCGCCCTTGTCCGCGGTGGTGAAGTAGGGGTTGTTCACCTGCTTCGGCAGGAAGCCGACGGTGAGCCCCTTCTTGGTGGCGGCGTTCGGATCGGCCTTGCCGGCGGTGGCGGCGGAGGCGTTGTCGGCCTTGACGTCGTTCTTGGTGGTGCCGCCGCAGGCGGTGGCGGCGAGGGCGAGGGCGGTGACGGCCGCCAGAGCGGCGCCGGTGCGCAGGAGGGGTGACTTAAGCATGGCGGAGGGTCCTTTACGAGGAGGGGACGGGCTTACGAGGTCGGAGTCGAGGCGGCTCGGCGGCCCACCCTCGCCACGGAGATCCGGCGCGCCACCCGGGGCCCGAGCACGGAGACGACGAGGAGCACACCGGTGACGACGATCTGCGACTGCGCGGAGACGTTCAGCAGACTCATCACGTTCTGCAGCGCGCCCAGCAGGAACACCCCGGCGACCGCGCCGCCGAGCGTGCCCTTGCCCCCGTCGAAGTCGATACCGCCCAGCAACACGGCCGCGATCACGGAGAGTTCGAGACCGGTCGCGTTGTCGTACCGGGCGCTGGCGTAGTGCAGTGCCCAGAACACACCGGTGAGCGCCGACATGAACCCGGTGGCGACGAAGAGCAGCAGCTTCGTCCGCTTCACCCGGATCCCGGCGAACCGTGCGGCCTCCTCGCTCGCGCCGACCGCGAAGAGGGACCGGCCGAACGGGGTGGCGTGCAGGACGACGACGGCGACGCCGAGCAGCACCAGGAAGGGCAGGAAGGCCTGCGGCAGGAAGGAGTCGCCGACGCGGCCGGCCGCGAAGTCCAGGTACGGGGAGGGGAAGTCGGTCACCGCGTCGGAGCCGAGGACGATCTGCGCGAGGCCCCGGTAGGCGGCGAGGGTTCCGATGGTGACGGCGAGGGACGGCAGCCCGAGCCGGGTGACGAGCAGACCGTTGACCAGCCCGCAGGCGAGGCCGAGCAGCAGGCACAGCGGGATGATCGTCTCGATGGCCATGCCCTCGTTCCAGAGCCTGCCCATCACCGCTCCGGACAGACCGGCCGTGGACGCCACCGACAGGTCGATCTCGCCGGCTACCACCAGCAAGGTCATCGGCAGGGCGATCAGTGCGACCGGCAGGGTGTTCCCGATCAGGAAGGACAGGTTCAGCGCGTTGCCGAAACCGTCGACGCACCCGAACGACAGCAGCACCAGCACGGCGAGCAGGGCGCCGACGACGGTGTCCCAGCGAATGGCGCGGGTCGACGACTCAGGCACCGGCGTTCTCCTTCGCCATGACGTTCTTCGTCCGGTCCGACTTCTTCTTCAGTGCGGCGGCCACCCGCAGGGCCACGATCCGGTCGACGGCGATGGCGAGCAGCAGCAGGACGCCGTTGATGGCGAGCACCCAGACGGAGCTGACGCCGAGCGCGGGCAGCACGCTGTTCACGGAGGTGAGCAGCAGCGCGCCGAGCGCGGCGCCGTACACGCTTCCCGAGCCGCCGGTGAAGGCGATGCCGCCCACCACGACCGCGCTGACGACGGTGAGTTCGTATCCGTTTCCGGTGCCGGAGTCGACGTTGCCGAAGCGCGCCAGGTACATCGCTCCGGCGAGTCCCGCGAGCGAGCCGCAGAAGGTGTAGGCGGCCAGGATCCGCTTGCGCACCGGGATGCCGGCGAGCCTCGCCGCCTCGGGGTTGGAGCCGAGGGCGTACAACTCCCGCCCGCTGCCGAAGTGTCGGAGGTGGTGGGCGGTGCCGGCGAGCACGACGAGCGCGATCAGGGCCGGCCAGGGGACCGCCGAGATGCCGCCGGAGCCGAAGTCGACGAAGCTGCCCGGCAGGTCCGCCGCGGTGATCTGCCGGGAGCCGACCCAGATGGAGTCGACGCCGCGGACGATGTAGAGGGTGCCGAGCGTGACGACGAGGGCGGGCACCTGGCCGAGGCTGACCAGCAGGCCGTTGAGCAGCCCGAAGCCGGTGCCCAGCAGCACGGCGAGGAGGATCGCGACGATCGCGTCGCCGCCTCCGTGCAGCCAGGTGCCGGCGGCGAAGGCGCTGATGCCGAGGGTGGAGCCGACGGACAGGTCGACGTTCCGGGTGAGGACGACCACGGACTGGCCGGTGGCGACCAGCACCAGGATGGCCGCGTTCAGCAGCAGGTCCTTGATGCCCTGTTCGGACAGGAACTGGCTGTTGCCCGCCTGGGTGACCGCGATCATCACCAGGAGGACGACCAGGATGGCCAGTTCGCGCATCTTGAGGACACGGTCCACCAGCCGGGTCCCGCCGGACCGGGGCGCCTCGGCGACGGGGGCGGGGTTCGGGTTGGTCACCGTCATGCGGCGGCCCTCCCGGTGGCTGCGGCCATCACGGTTGCCTCGGTGGCTTCGGAGCGGGGGATCTCGGCGGTGATCCGCCCCTCGTGCATGACGAGGACGCGGTCGGCCATCCCGAGGATCTCGGGGAGGTCGGAGGAGATCATGAGCACCGCCACCCCGTCGGCGGCGAGCTGGGACAGCAGCCGGTGCACCTCGGCCTTGGTGCCGACGTCGATGCCCCGGGTCGGCTCGTCCACGATGAGCACCTTCGGGCCGGTGGCCAGCCACTTGGCGAGCACGACCTTCTGCTGGTTGCCGCCGGACAGCGTGGAGACGGCGTCCGCGATCCGGGCGTACTTCACCTGGAGCCGGACCGCCCAGTCGAGCGAGCGGCTGCGTTCGGCACCCCGGTCCACCAGCCCGGCCCTGACGGTCGTACGCAGCCCGGTCAGGCCGATGTTCCGCTCGATGGACATGTCCATCACCAGGCCCTGGGCCCGCCGGTCCTCGGGGACGAGGGCCAGGCCGGCGGCCATCGCGGTGGACGGCGCGCCGTTGGTGAGCCCGTGCCCGTCGACCTCGACCTCTCCGGCGTCCCAGCGGTCGACCCCGAACACCGCGCGGGCCACCTCGGTGCGGCCGGCGCCGACCAGCCCCGCGAGGCCGACGATCTCACCGCGCCGCACCTCGAAGGACACGTCGGTGAACACGCCTTCCCGGGTCAGCCGGCGCACGCTGAGCGCGACCTCGCCGGCGGAGAGGTCCTGCTTCGGGTACAGCTCGTCGAGGTCCCGGCCCACCATCCGGCGGACGAGATCGTCCTCGGCCATGCCTGCCAACGGCTCGGTGGCGATCCACGCGCCGTCCCTCAGCGTGGTGACCCGCCGGCAGATCCGGAAGATCTCCTCCAGCCGGTGCGAGATGAACAGCACCGCGGCGCCCTGGGCGCTCAGGGTGCGCACGACCTCGAACAGCCGGGCGACTTCGCTGCCGGTCAGGGCGGCCGTGGGCTCGTCCATGACGAGGACCCGGGCGTCGAAGGACAGCGCCTTGGCGATCTCCACCATCTGCTGGTCCGCGATCGACAGTCCGCGGGCGGGCCGGTCCGGGTCCAGACCGACCCCGAGCCGCTCCATGAGCACGGCCGTGGCCGCGTGGGTGGCCTTGTGGTCGATCCGGCCGAGGGATCGCCTGGGCTGACGGCCCATGAAGATGTTCTCGGCGATGGACAGATCGGGAAAGAGGGTGGGCTCCTGGTGGATCACGGCGATCCCGGCGTCACGGGCGTCGCCGGGGCCGTGGAAGACGACGGGTTCGCCGTCGAGCAGCACCTGGCCGGCATCCGGCCGGTGCACTCCGGCGAGGGTCTTGATCAGTGTCGACTTGCCCGCGCCGTTCTCGCCGGCCAGGGCGTGCACCTCGCCGGGCAGCAGCTCCAGGGAGACGTCCCGGAGGGCGCGTACGGCACCGAAGGACTTGCAGACGCCCTTCAGCGCCAGCACCGGCGCCGGCCCCGTGTCAGGCGGGTGGGTCATGTCAGGCTCCTCGACGACGCCGGCGGGACGGCCCCTGGCCTCCCCCGCATTGTGAAAGGTTTCAAAGGATGCCGGGACCGTAGGCACCGCGACCTGGGCGCGTCAATGGGTCCGTGGGGAAAAGTTCCGCGAGCACAGCCTGCGCCGGAGCCAGTGACCCCAGCTCTGGTCGCAGCGCTTGACACACCTCCGGGGGGCGCCTAGCTTGCGCGTCTGAATCGTTTCATGCGCATCGTAGTGAAGACCGCCACCACCAGGAGTCCTGCCGTGACCGACCTCGCCGCGGTGAAGGCCGCGCTCAAGACCCAGGCCGTCGAGACGCCGTCGTGGGCGTACGGGAACTCCGGGACCCGTTTCAAGGTGTTCGCGCAGGCCGGCGTCCCCCGCGATCCGTGGGAGAAGCTCCAGGACGCGGCCAAGGTGCACGAGTTCACGGGCGTGGCCCCGACCGTCGCCCTGCACATCCCCTGGGACGAGGTCGACGACTACGCGGCGCTGGCGAAGTACGCCGAGGAGCGCGGGCTGCGGCTGGGCGCGATCAACTCCAACACCTTCCAGGACGACGACTACAGGCTGGGCAGCGTCTGCCATCCGGATGCGGCGGTGCGGCGCAAGGCGATCGGCCATCTGCTGGCGTGCGTCGACGTCATGGACGCCACCGGATCGCGGGATCTGAAGCTGTGGTTCGCCGACGGCACCAACTACCCCGGCCAGGACGACATCCGCGCCCGGCAGGAAAGGCTGGCGGACGGGCTGGCCCAGGTGTACGAGCGGCTCGGCGAGGGACAGCGGATGCTGCTGGAGTACAAGTTCTTCGAGCCGGCGTTCTACGCCACCGATGTGCCCGACTGGGGCACCGCCTACGCCCACTGCCTCATGCTCGGCGACAGGGCCCGGGTGGTCGTCGACACCGGGCACCACGCTCCGGGGACCAACATCGAGTTCATCGTGGCCACGCTGCTGCGGGAGGGGAAGCTCGGCGGGTTCGACTTCAACTCCCGGTTCTACGCCGACGACGACCTGATGGCCGGGGCCGCGGATCCGTTCCAGTTGTTCCGGATCATGTACGAGGTGGTGCGCGGGGGTGGGCTGGGGCCGGACGTCGCGTTCATGCTCGATCAGTGCCACAACATCGAGGCCAAGATCCCCGCGGTCATCCGCTCGGTGATGAACGTGCAGGAGGCCACGGCGAAAGCGCTGCTGGTCGACCGGGAGGCGTTGGCCTCGGCCCAGCGGGAAGGGGACGTGCTCGGCGCCAACGCCGTACTCATGGACGCCTACAACACCGACGTACGGCCCCTGCTGCGTGAAGTGCGGGAGGAGACGGGGCTGGACCCCGACCCCGTCGCCGCGTACGCCCGGTCCGGGTGGGCCCGGAAGATCGTCGCCGAGCGGGTCGGAGGGCAGCAGGCCGGGTGGGGGGCGTAGGCGCCTGCCTGGGCCGTTTCGTCGCGGAGCGCGGGTCCGTCGTGGTCGCCGGCGCCCACGCGGCGGCAGCCGCACATCGGCACAGTCCCGCGTCCCTTGGATGCGCGCTCCCCTTCTCGAAAGGAACCCTTCTCATGGCAACCCATCCTGGAGCCGCCGCCCTCCTCGAGCGCTCCCACCGGCTCGGCTCCGACCCCCGGAACACCAACTACGCCGGGGGGAACGCCTCGGCCAAAGGCGTCGCCACCGACCCCGTCACCGGGGGTGACGTGGAGCTCATGTGGGTCAAGGGGTCCGGCGGTGACCTCGGCACGCTCACCGAGGCAGGGCTCGCGGTGCTGCGGCTGGACCGGCTCCGGGCGCTCGTAGGCGTCTACCCGGGGGCCGAGCGCGAGGACGAGATGGTCGGCGCGTTCGACTACTGTCTGCACGGCCGCGGCGGGGCGGCGCCGTCCATCGACACCGCCATGCACGGCCTGGTGGACGCCCCGCACGTGGACCATCTGCATCCGGACTCCGGCATCGCCCTTGCCTGTGCCGCCGACGGGGAGAAGCTGACCGCCGAGTGTTTCGGCGACACGGTGGTGTGGGTGCCGTGGCGCCGGCCCGGCTTCCAGCTCGGACTGGACATCGCCACGATCAAGGACGCCCATCCGCGGGCGATCGGGTGCGTTCTCGGCGGCCATGGCATCACCGCCTGGGGCGACAGCTCCGAGGAGTGCGAGCGGAACTCGCTGCACATCATCCGCACCGCCGAGGCGTTCCTCGCCGAGCGGGGCCGGCCCGAGCCGTTCGGGCCCGTCGTCGACGGTTTCGCGGCCCTGCCCGAGGCCGAACGGCGGGAGCGCGCCGCCGCCCTCGCGCCGTACGTCCGCGCCCTCGCCTCCCAGGACGGGCCGCAGGTCGGGCACTTCGACGACTCCGGTGCCGTCCTGGACTTCCTCGCCCGCGCCGGGCACCCCCGGCTGGCGGCGCTGGGCACGTCCTGCCCGGACCACTTCCTGCGCACCAAGGTGCGGCCGCTGGTGCTCGACCTGCCGCCGGCCGTGCCGCTGGAGGAGGCCGTCGCCCGGCTGCAGGAGCTGCACGCCGCCTATCGAATGGAGTACGCCGCCTACTACGCCCGGCACGCCCGGCCCGACTCCCCCGCCATGCGCGGCGCCGACCCGGCGATCGTGCTCGTCCCCGGGGTCGGCATGTTCTCCTTCGGCAAGGACAAGCAGACCGCGCGCGTGGCGGGCGAGTTCTACGTCAACGCCGTCAACGTCATGCGTGGCGCGGAGGCGGTGTCGGCGTACGCGCCGATCGAGGAGGCCGAGAAGTTCCGCATCGAGTACTGGGCGCTGGAGGAGGCCAAGCTCCGGCGCATGCCGAGGCCCAAGCCGCTCGCCACGCGCGTCGCACTGGTCACCGGAGCCGGCAGCGGCATCGGAAGGGCCGTCGCCCGCCGGCTCGCCGCCGAGGGAGCCTGTGTCGTCGTCGCCGATCGGAACGCCGGGAGCGCCGCCGCCGTCGCCGAGGAACTGGGCGGGCCGGACAAGGCCGTCGCCGTCGCCGTGGACGTCACCGACGAGGAGCAGATCGCCGCCGCGTTCCGGGCCGCCGTGCTCGCCTTCGGCGGGGTCGACCTCGTCGTCAACAACGCCGGCATCTCCGTCTCCAGGCCACTGCTGGAGACCACCGCCGACGACTGGGACCTCCAGCACGACGTCATGGCCCGCGGCTCCTTCCTGGTCTCGCGGGAGGCGGCGCGGGCCATGATCGCGCAGGGGCTGGGCGGCGACATCGTCTACATCGCGTCCAAGAACGCCGTGTTCGCGGGCCCGAACAACATCGCCTACTCCGCGGCCAAGGCCGACCAGGCGCATCAAGTACGGCTGCTCGCGGCCGAGTTGGGTGAGCACGGGATCCGGGTCAACGGGGTCAACCCGGACGGCGTGGTGCGCGGTTCCGGGATCTTCGCCGGCGGCTGGGGCGCACAGCGGGCCGCGGTGTACGGGGTGCCGGAGGAGAAGCTCGGCGAGTTCTACGCGCAGCGGACCCTCCTGAAGCGGGAGGTGCTGCCCGAGCATGTGGCGAACGCGGTGTTCGCACTCACGGGCGGGGACCTGACGCACACCACCGGGCTGCACATCCCGGTCGACGCGGGTGTGGCGGCCGCGTTCCTGCGGTGAGCGCGGGCGTGAAGTCGTACGCCGCGGTCGACCTGGGGGCCTCGAACGGGCGGGTGATGGTCGGACGGGTGGGTCCCAACTCGCTGGAGCTCGCCGAGGCGCACCGCTTCCCCAACCGGCCGGTGCGCACGCCGGAGGGGCTGCGCTGGGATCTCCTCGCGCTGTACGCCGGTGTCCTGGACGGGCTGCGGGCGGCGGGGCGGGTGGATTCCGTCGGCGTCGACGGCTGGGCCGTCGACTACGGCCTGCTGGACGCCGACGGGGCCCTGCTGGGCAACCCGGTGCACTATCGCGACGCCCGCACGCAGGGCGTCGCCGAGAAGGTGTGGGCGACCGTGCCGGCCGGGGACCTGTACGCGGCCACCGGCATCCAGTACGCCCCGTTCAACACCCTCTACCAGCTCGTCGCCGCCCGCTCCTCCGTCCAGCTCGCGCAGGCCGAAAGGGTGTTGCTCATCCCGGACCTGGTGTCGTACTGGCTGACCGGCACCCAGGGCACCGAGCTGACCAACGCCTCCACCACCCAGCTCGTCGACCCCAGGACACGCACCTGGTCGTACGACGTCGCCGAGCGGCTCGGCATCGACCTCGGGCTGTTCGCGCCCCTGCGGCAGCCCGGTGATCCGGCCGGTCTGCTGCGGCCGGAGGTGCTGGCGGACACCGGGCTGGCCGGTCCGGTGCCGGTGACGGCCGTCGCCTCGCACGACACCGCCTCCGCGGTGGCCGCCGTCCCGGCCACCGGTGCGCGCTTCGCCTACATCTGCACCGGCACCTGGTCCCTGGCCGGCCTGGAACTGGAGGCGCCCGTCCTCACCGAGGAGAGCCGGGCCGCGAACTTCACCAACGAGCTGGGGCTCGACGGCACCGTCCGGTACCTGCGCAACATCATGGGGCTGTGGCTGCTCCAGGAGTGCCGACGGGCCTGGCACGAACCCGACCTGGGGCAGCTGCTCCGCGAGGCCGGCGGCGTGCCGGTGCTGCGTTCGGTGGTGGACGCCGGGGACGAGGCGTTCCTGGCACCCGGGCGGATGCCGGAGCGGATCGCCGCGGCGTGCCGGGCGTCCGGCCAGCCGGTCCCGTCGACGCGGGCCGAGGTCACCCGGTGCATCCTGGACTCGCTGGCCCTCGCCCACCGGCGGGCGGTCGAGGAGGCACAGCGGCTGGCCGGTCGTGCGGTGGACGTGGTGTACGTCGTCGGCGGGGGCAGCCGGAACGCGCCGCTGTGCCAGCTGACCGCCGACGCCTGCGGGCTGCCCGTGGTGGCCGGTGCGCCGGAGGCGGCGGCCCTCGGCAACGTCCTGGTCCAGGCCCGTGCGCACGGGCTGGTGGGCGATCCGGCCGCGATGCGCCGGCTGCTCACCCGTACCCAGCCGCTGACCCGGTACGCGCCGCGCGGCGACCGGGCGCGCTGGCGGGAGGCCGAGGCGCGGCTCGCCACGCGGTGAGCGGCGGTCTCCCGTCGGCGGTGTCCGCCCACTACCCTGCACTCGTCCGATGACCGAGCCCGAGGAGTCGCGATGCGTGTCGCTCTGTTCCTGACCTGCGTCAACGACACGCTCTATCCGGACACCGGACGCGCCGTGGTGAAGCTGATGACCAGACTGGGTGTCGACATCGACTTTCCGATGAGTCAGACCTGCTGCGGGCAGGCGCACTACAACACCGGCTACCGGCATGAGACCGAGCCGCTGGCCCGGCACTTCTCCGATGTCTTCCGCGAGTACGACGCGATCGTCACTCCCTCAGGGTCCTGCGGTGCGATGGTGCGGGAGCTGTACCCACGGATGGGTGAGCGGGCCCGTGCCGAGGGGCGCGGGGACTCACTGGCGCGGACGCTGGCACCGGTGGTGCCGAAGACGTACGAGCTGACGGAGTTCCTGGTGGACGTGCTCGGGGTGACGGACGTCGGCGCCTGCTACCCGCACAAGGTCACCTACCATCCCACCTGTCACGGCCTGCGCGGCCTCGGGCTCGGCGACCGGCCGCGCCGCCTTCTCCAGGCCGTGAAGGGCCTGGAGCTGGTCGAGCTGCCGGGTGCCGAGGAGTGCTGCGGGTTCGGCGGCACCTTCGCGTTGAAGAACGCCGACGTCTCCGCGGCGATGGGCGCGGACAAGGTGCGCAACGCGGAGTCGACGGGCGCGCAGGTGCTGTGCGCGGCCGACAACTCGTGCCTGATGCACATCGGCGGAACCATGAGCCGCCTGAAGGTGGGCATGCGGCCGGTGCACCTCGCGGAGATCCTGGCGAGCACGGAGGAGGAGTCCGCCGTATGAGCGGCACATTCGTCGGTATGCCGGCCTTTCCCGAGGCCGCGCGCGGCGCCGTCCGCAATGCCACCCTGCGCGGCAATCTGCGGCACGCCACGCACACCATCCGCGCCAAGCGGGCCCGTGCGGTGGCCGAGTTGTCCGACTGGGCGGCATTGCGCGAGGCGGGCCGCCGGATCAAGGACCACGCCCTGCGCCATCTCGACCGGTATCTGGAGCAGTTGGAGGAGTCGGTCACGGCGGCCGGCGGCACGGTCCACTGGGCGGCCGACGCGGACGAGGCCAACCGGATCGTCGCCCGGCTCGTCAGGGAGACCGGTGAGTCGGAGGCCGTCAAGGTCAAGTCGATGGCGACCCAGGAGACGGGGCTCAACGAGGCCCTCGCGGCCGAGGGCATCCGTGTCTACGAGACCGATCTCGCCGAGCTGATCGTGCAGCTGGGCAAGGACCGGCCCTCGCACATCCTGGTCCCCGCCATCCACCGCAACCGGGGCGAGATCCGGGACATCTTCCGCTCGGAGATGGGCGCGTGGGGCCGTCCGGCTCCCGAGGGCCTGACCGACACGCCCGCCGAACTCGCCGAGGCCGCGCGGCTGCACCTGCGGGAGAAGTTCCTGCGTGCCAAGGTGGGCATCTCCGGCGCCAACTTCATGGTCGCCGAGACCGGCACGCTCGTGGTCGTGGAGTCCGAGGGGAACGGCCGGATGTGCCTCACCCTGCCGGAGACGCTGATCTCGGTGGTCGGCATCGAGAAGATCGTGCCGACCTGGCGCGACCTGGAGGTCTTTCTCCAGACCCTCCCCCGCTCCTCCACCGCCGAGCGCATGAACCCGTACACGAGCATGTGGACCGGCACCACGGACGACGACGGGCCCCGCGCCTTCCACCTGGTCCTGCTCGACAACGGCCGCACCGACGCCCTCGCCGACCAGGTCGGCCGGCAGGCCCTGCGCTGCATCCGCTGCTCGGCCTGCCTCAACGTCTGCCCCGTCTACGAACGGGCCGGCGGGCACGCCTACGGCTCGGTCTACCCCGGTCCGATCGGCGCCATCCTCAGCCCCCAGCTCCGGGGCACGGCGAGCGAAATCGACGCCTCCCTGCCCTACGCGTCGAGCCTGTGCGGGGCCTGCTACGAGGTCTGCCCGGTCGCCATCGACATCCCGGAGGTGCTGGTGCACCTGCGGGAGCGGGTGGTGGAGGGCGGACCGGCGGTGCGGGAAGGCAACAAGGTCGTGCTGAAGCCGGCCAAGGGGCACGCGGCCGAGCGGGCGGCCGTGCGCGCGACGCGCTGGGCGCTCACCCACCCCGCCGCCCTGCGCAGCGGGCAGCGGCTCGCCTCGCGCACCCGCCGGCTGCACCCCCGTACCCTGCCCGGCCCGGGCAGCGCATGGACCGGCACCCGTGACCTGCCCGCCGTACCGGCGGAGCCCTTCCGGGACTGGTGGCAGCGTACTCACGGTGGCACCGGCCGGCGAGGGGCGGCCAAGTGAGCGGCAGGGACAGGATTCTGGGCCGGGTGCGGCGCGCGCTCGCGGACGTGCCGCCGGACGAGCGGCCGTACGGGGAGGCGGTGTCCCGCGGCTACCTGCGCGAGCACGGGGAGCGTACGACGGAGCGGACGGTGGAGCTGCTGGCCGAGAACCTGGCGGACTACCGGGCGATCGTGCACCGAAGCGACGCCCGGGCCCTGCCCGGCCTCGTGGCGCGGCTGCTGGCCGAGCACGGCTCCCGGGAGGTGCTGGTGCCGCCGGGGCTGCCGCCGGAGTGGCTGTCCGGCGCGGACACACCGCAGCTACAGGACCGGGCGGAGAGCACCCCGCACCGACTGGACCAGGTGGACAGCGTGGTGACGGGCTGTGCGGTGGCGATCGCCGAGACGGGCACGATCGTCCTGGACGGCTCCCCCGACCAGGGCCGGCGCCGTATCTCGCTCGTCCCGGACCACCACATCTGTGTCGTCCGGGTGCCCGGCCAGGTCGTCTCCTCCGTCCCGCAGGCCCTCGAACGCCTCACCCCGGCCCGCCCGTTGACCTGGATCTCCGGCCCGTCGGCGACCAGCGACATCGAGCTGGACCGGGTGGAGGGCGTGCACGGGCCGCGGAAGCTGGAAGTGATCCTGCTCGGCTGACGGACCCGCGCGGTTCGCCCGGTGACCCGTTTCGCCGCACCGGCGGGCATGCCGCGCACGGGGCCGCTAGCGTGAGGAAATGATCCGGTTCGAGCAGGTCACCAAGCGGTATCCGGACGGTACGACGGCCGTGGACGACCTCTCCTTCGAGGTGGCCGAGGGGGAGCTGGTCACGCTCGTCGGACCGTCGGGCTGCGGCAAGACGACGACCATGATGATGGTCAACCGGCTGATCGAGCCGACCTCCGGCCGGATCCTCGTCGACGGCCGGGACATCGCCTCCGTCGACCCGGTGCGGCTGCGCCGCCGTATCGGGTACGTCATCCAGCAGGTGGGCCTCTTCCCGCACCGCACCGTCCTGGACAACACCGCGACGGTGCCCGCGCTGCTCGGCTGGAAGCGGGCGGCGGCGCGGGCGCGGGCCGCCGAGCTGCTGGATCTGGTGGGGCTCGACCCGAAGACGTACGGGCCGCGCTATCCGGAGCAGTTGTCCGGCGGGCAGCGGCAGCGGGTCGGGGTGGCGCGGGCGCTCGCGGCGGATCCGCCGGTGCTGCTGATGGACGAGCCGTTCGGTGCGGTCGACCCGGTGGTGCGCGAGCAGTTGCAGGACGAGTTCCTGCGGATGCAGGCGTCCGTGCGCAAGACGGTGCTGCTGGTCACGCACGACATCGAGGAGGCCGTCCGGCTCGGCGACCGGATCGCCGTGTACGGCCAGGGGCGGATCGAGCAGTTCGACACGCCGGGCGCGGTGCTCGGGGCGCCCGCGACACCGTTCGTCGCCTCCTTCGTGGGAGCCGACCGGGGGCTGAAGCGGCTGTCGGTCACGGCGATCGAGCCCGACGATCTGGAGCAGCCGCCCGTGGCCCGCCCGGACGAGCCCGCCGGGCGGGCCGTCGAGCGGCTGCGGGCCGAGGGCGCGCGGTGGGCCGTCGTCCTGGACGCCCACGGCGATCTGCACGGCTGGGTCGGCATCGACGAGCTCGCGAAGGGCGGCGCCGTAGGGGATCTGGCCCACCGGATGACGGCGTGGGTGCCGGTGGGCGCGCCGCTGAAGCAGGCGTTCGGGGTGATGCTGCAGCACGACGCCGGATGGGTCGCGGTGCTGGACGGCGCCCGCTTCCTCGGTGTGCTCACCCCGGCGAAGCTGCACGAGGCGCTGCGCCGCTCGGTGGACGCGGACGCACGGGGCGTGGCGCGCGGGCAGGTGTCGTTCGACTCGGTGGCGGACGCCTGAACCGGGTCGCTCACTTCAGCAGGCCCTTGTCCTTCAGATAGGTGCGGGCGACATCGGCGGGCAGCCGGCGCCAGCTGTCCACCTGCCGGTCGAGCTGCGCCAGGTCCTCGGTCGTCAGAACGTCGTTGAGCTTGCCCAGCGCCTTGACCACGTGGTCGCTGCCCGCGCGGGAGCGGTTGACGACCGGGACCACGTAGTCGGCGTTCTGCAGATGCCTGTCGTCGGCGAGCAGGACCAGGCCGAAGGAGTCGAGCGTGGCGTCCGTGGTGGTGGTCAGCACCAGCTGGTCCCGGCCCTGCTGCACGGCCCGCTTGGCCTGCGTGGTGCCGACTCCCTTGGGATCGACGCCGGTGACGCGGATGCCGTACACCTTTTTCAACCCCGGCTCACAGTACGGCCGTTGCACGCACTCGTCGCCCGCCGCGATGCGTACGCCAAGCCGCGAGGCGCCGAGGTCGCTGAGGGTTCTGAGACCGTGCAGGCGGGCGTAGGAGCCGCTCACCGCGAAGGCGTTCTGGTCGACGGCCCGGCCGGGCGGGAGGACGCCGAGCCCGCGGGGCGCGGCGAGCGCGCGCAGGGCCTTCATCGTCGTGGCGAGGTCGGGCGAGCCGGCCGGTGCCGCGTCGGCGCCGTGCGTCTTGGCGTTCAGCCAGTCGGCGAAGGTGGCAGCGTACTCGGGCACGACGTCGATCTGGCCGGATTCCAGCGCCGGTTCGTACAGTTCGCGGTTGGCGACCGTGAGCATCGACGTCCGGTAGCCGGCCTGGTTCAGCAGCTGGGCGTACATCCGGGCGAGCAGGTCGCTCTCGGTGAAGCCGGCCGAGCCGATCGTCAGATGGTGGCTGTCGCCGGGCGGCGCCGTGACCTGGCCGCGGTTCTCCAGGGAGGGACCGGCGGAGCAGGCGGTGAGGGTGAGCAGGGTGGCCGCCGTGAGGACCCTCCTCATCGGCCGCTGCGCGCCCACACCGGCGCCAGCCTCTCGGCGATCTCGAAGAGGCCCTCGACGACGAGCGCCAGCCCGGCGACGAGCAGGGCGCCCGCGACCACCTGGGGCGTGCTGGCCAGGTTGAACCCGGCGGTGATGATCCGGCCGAGGCCGCCGCCGCCCGCGAGCGCGGCGATGGTGGCGGTGGCGACGAGCTGGACGGCGGCGATCCGGACCCCGTTCATGACCATCGGCAGCGCGAGGGGCAGCTCCACGCCCAGCAGCATCTGCCGCCCGGCCATGCCCATGCCCCTGGCCGCGCGGACGACGCCGCGGTCGACCTCGCGCATGCCGACGTAGGCGTTGGTGAGCAGCGGCGGGACGGCGAACAGCACCAGGGCTACCACCGTGGGTCCCTCGCCCCACCTCCCGACCGGGGTCAGGAGCAGCAGGACCAGGACGGCGAAGGTGGGCACGGCCCGGCCGACGTTGGAGATGTTGACGGCGAGTGCTCCGCCCCGGCCGAGGTGGCCGAGGACCAGCGCGACGGGCAGCGCGATCAGGCAGCTGAGGACCAGGCAGACGACGGTGAGCGCCAGGTGCTGCAGGAGCCGGTGCCGGACGCCGTCGTCGCCCGACCAGTGCGCGGGGTCGGTGAGCCAGTGCCACGTCGCGGTGAGCGTGCTCATGTGCGGCCCGCCCCCGCCCCGGCGACCCGCGTCCGCGCCCGCCCTCGTCCGGCCGGCACCCGCGCACGGGCCGCCCGCGTCCACGGCGTGATCAGCCACTGCACGCTCAGCAGGAGCAGGTCGGCGGCGACGGCGATGAGCACGCACAGCACGGACGCGGTGAGCACCTGGGCCT
Source organism: Streptomyces sp. NPDC046759 (assembly GCF_040645475.1). NCBI lineage: Bacteria > Bacillati > Actinomycetota > Actinomycetes > Kitasatosporales > Streptomycetaceae > Streptomyces > Streptomyces sp. NPDC046759. The sequence goes on from NZ_JBEYYJ010000042.1 coordinate 28,838, forward strand.
TGAAGTAGGTGTTCATCCCCGCGTAGATGAGGTTGCCCAGGCCGCCGAAGCCGACGATCGCGCCGACCGTGAGCAGGGAGACCGCCGAGACGGTGGCGATGCGCAGGCCGGCCATGGCGGCGGGCAGGGCGAGGGGCAGTTCCACGGTGAGCAGGAGGCGGACCGGGCCGTAGCCGAGGCCGCGCGCGGCCTGCCGGGTCTCCTCGGGCACCGCGCGCAGGCCCGCGAGGATGTTCCGGACGAGCAGGGTGAGCGAGTACAGCACGAGCCCGGTGACGACGAGGGCGGCCGAGAGGCCGTAGAGGGGCAGGAGCAGGGAGAACATGGCGAGCGAGGGGATGGTGTAGAGGATCGTCGTCACGCCGAGGACGGGGCCGGCGGCCCAGCGCCGGCGGCGGGCCAGGACCGCGAGCGGCAGGGCGACGGCCAGACCGATGAGGACCGACAGGAAGGTCAGCTGCACGTGCTGCGCGACCGCGTCGAGGAGGATCTGGCGGCGGCTGGTCAGGTAGGCGCCGCAGATCCATTCGTTGCGCGCGAGGCAGTCGTCCGGGGGTGCGGTCACGGTCTCATTGGACCGGGCGGGCCTGGCGGGCGACGCGTTGTGCTGGCCCGTACGGGTGGTGACCGGCCGCCCCGTCCGTGTCACCCGGTTGGGCGATGCCGCCGAGCCTTCGCTCGCCGATGCGTCGAAGCTCTTGTGCGTCGGCCCCGAGGGAAAGCGAGAACGGTATGACGGGCTCTGCGATATCCGGCTCTCCGCGCCGCGCCAAGCGCCTGAGCGTCGCCACGGCAGCGGCGCTGGCCACCGCCCTGTGCACGGGGGCCACGACTCCGTGCCCGGCGAGCGGGGCGGCGAGCGGCGAGAAGCCGACCATCGTCCTGGTGCACGGCGCGTTCGCCGACGGTTCCAGCTGGAACGGAGTGATCGAACGGCTGGAGCGCCGAGGGTACAAGGTCATGGCACCGGCCAACCCGCTGCGCGGGCTGTACAGCGACGCGGCGTACATCGCCTCGGTGCTGAAGTCGGTCGAAGGTCCCGTCGTCCTGGCCGGCCACTCCTACGGGGGTGCCGTCATCAGCACGGCCGCTGCGGGCAATCCGCAGGTGAGATCCCTGGTGTACGTATCCGCGCTGATGCCGGACGTCGGCGAAAGCGGCATGTCGCTGTCCGCCCGGTTCCCCAGCGCGCTCGGCACCGCCACCGACTCCGTGCCCTTCCGGACCGGCAGCACGAGCGGCACCGACCTCTACCTCAAGCCGGACAAGGTGCACTCCGTGTTCGCCGCCTGCCTGCCGGAGAGCCGGGCGAAGCTGCTGGCCGTCACCCAGCGTCCCGCCGCCACGACCGCGTTCTCCGAGAAGGCCAGGGCCGCCGCGTGGAAGGACATCCCGTCCTGGGCCCTCGTGGGCCGGCAGGACAGGACCATCAGCCCCGGGCAGGAACGCTTCGAGGCCCGACGGGCCCACTCCCACACCGTCGAGATCGACACCTGCCACGTCTCCCTCGTCGCCCGGCCCGATGCCGTCGCCGGTCTGATCCTCCAGGCAGCAGCAGCCGCCGGGCACGAGCCGCCGGCCACGAAGAGGGCAGAGGCCTCCGGGGCACGGCGGTAGCCGCGCACCGGTGGCGGCCCCGCGCGTTCGGGGGCGCTAGTCCATCCCCGCCGCGTCCAGCAGCGCGGTCACCGTCGCGGTCGCGAGTCCGTCGTCGAGGCGTTCCACGCCGGCGCCCGCCCGGGCGCCGGCGCCGTCGAAGACGAGCAGGAGCTGGCGGGCGAGCAGATCGGGGTCGCGGGCGCCGCCGCGCTCGGCCTCGGCACGGAAGGTCGCGGCCAGCCTCTCCTTGACGCTCCGGGCGACCAGGCTCGCCGGGTGCTCGGCGTTCTTCAGCTCCACCAGGACGGCCAGGTAGGGGCAGCCGCGGTATCCGGCGTCGGCGGAGGCCTGCTCCAGACGTTCGAAGACGTACAGGACGCGCTCGCGCGGGGTCGCCCTCTCCGGGTCGGGGTGGGCGAACTGGGACTCGTACCGGGGGATGCGCCGTTCCAGGCTCGCGGCGAGCATCCCGTCCTTGCCGTCGAAGAGCTGGTACATCGACCGCTTGGAGACGCCCGCCTCGCGGCACAGCGCCTCGATGCCGACGGAGACGCCGTCGCGGTAGGTGAGCCGGGCGGCCGCGTCCAGCAGCCGGTCGCGCGGTGACGCCTTGTCTGTGGAGGCCATGCAGGGAGGGTAACCGGACCCCGGGACGAAAGGAAACCGATCGGTGTATATCGGTGGCCCTGCAGGACATCTTCCGCCCCGGCCTGCCAGGGAGCGGTCGGACCCAGGTGACAGCAGCGCTGAACAAGCGCTTAGATAGGAGTCCTACGCCCGCTCCCGAACCGCCGGAGGCCCCGTTGTTCACGTCCGTCGACGACGTCTCCGCCCGCCTGGCCGAGACCGGATACCTCGCCTCGCCCGCCGTCGCCACCACCGTCTTCCTCGCCGCCCGGCTGGGCAAGCCGCTGCTGGTCGAGGGCCCCGCCGGGGTCGGCAAGACCGAGCTGGCCAAGGCCGTCGCCCAGGTGGCGGGAGCCCGGCTGGTCCGGCTCCAGTGCTACGAGGGGGTGGACGAGTCCCGGGCGCTGTACGAGTGGAACCACGCCAAGCAGCTGCTGCGGATCAGCGCCGGCCGCGACGAGAGCTGGGACGAGACCCGCACCGACGTCTTCAGCGAGGAGTTCCTGCTCCCCCGTCCGCTGCTGACGGCCATCCGCGGCGACGAGCCGACCGTGCTCCTCATCGACGAGACCGACAAGGCCGACGTCGAGATGGAGGGGCTGCTGCTGGAGGTGCTCAGCGACTTCCAGATCACGGTTCCGGAGCTGGGCACGGTCACCGCCACCCGCCGCCCGTTCGTCGTGCTCACCTCCAACGCCGGCCGGGAGCTGTCCGAGGCGCTGCGCCGCCGCTGCCTCTTCCTGCACATCGGCTTCCCCGAGGAGGAGCTGGAGCGGCGCATCGTACGGCTGAAGGTGCCGGGCCTCGACGTGGCGCTGGCCGAGTCGGTGGTCCGGGTGGTCGGGGCGCTGCGCGCGATGGACCTGCGCAAGGTGCCGTCCGTCGCCGAGACCATCGACTGGGCGCGCACCCTGCTGGCGCTGGGTGCCAAAACCCTCGACGAGACAGTCGTACGGGACAGCCTCGGCGTGATCCTCAAGCACCAGGACGACATCCAGAAGGCGGCGGCGAAGCTCGACCTGGACACGCTGTGACGGCCGTCGCCGAGCGGATCACCGGTCTGGTCGGGGCGCTGCGCGCGCACGGGGTGCGGATCGGCACCGGCGAGAGCGTGGACGCGGCCCGCGCGGTGGAGGCGCTGGGCCTCGCGGACCGGGAGCTGCTGCGCGAGGGGCTGGCCGCGACGCTGCTGCACGGCCCAGGACAGCGGGCGGTGTTCGACCCCGTCTTCGACCTGTACTTTCCGCGCGGTGTCGGTGCACCGGACGGCGACGCACCCGGGGACCGCGAGGCGCTGCGCGACCGGCTGGCGCAGGCTCTGGCGGCCGACGACCGTGCGCTGATGGCCCGGGTGGCGGCGGAGGCGGTCGACGGCCTCGGCGGGTACGGCAGTTCACCCGGTTCGGACGGCTGGTCGGCGTACCAGACGCTGGACCGGTTGCGCCCGCAGACCCTGCTGGCCCGGGTGCGGGCGGACGTCCGGGGCCGGGACGGCAGCGGTGCGGGCTTCGCCGAGCGGCTGCTCGACGACGAGATCCGGCGCCGTATCGAGGAGTTCCGGCGGATGGTCGGAGCGGAGGCGCGGCGCCGGGTCGCCGAGCGGCGCGGGCGCGACGAGATCGCCCGGCGCGGCGTCGTGGCGACCGCGGACCGGGTGGACTTCCTCTTCGCGAACCGGGACCAACTGGCCGAGCTGCGCAGGGCTGTTCAGCCGCTCGCGCGCAAGCTGGCCACCCGGCTGGCCGCGCGCCGCCGCCGGGCCGCGCGCGGCACGATCGACCTGCGCCGCACCCTGCGCTCCTCCCTCTCGACCGGCGGGGTGCCGATGCGGCCGGTGCTGCGCCGGCGCCGCCCGGTCCGCCCCGAACTGGTGCTGCTGTGCGACGTGTCCGGCTCGGTGTCCGGATTCTCCGACTTCACGATGCTGCTGGTGCAGGCGCTGCACGACCAGTTCAGCAAGGTGCGCGTGTTCGCCTTCGTCAACCGGCTGGACGAGGTGACCGGCCTGCTCGGCCACGGCCGCGCCGACCCCGACGGGCTCAGCGCCCGCATCCGCACCGAGGCCACGCTCACCGGCTGGCACGGCAGCAGTGACTACGGCGTGGCGCTGGGCGAGTTCGCCGAGCGGTACGGAGGCGCGGTGGGCCCGCGCACCACCGTGTTCGTCCTCGGCGACGCCCGGACGAACATGAGCGACCCGAACCTGGCCGCCGTACGGGAGGTCGCCGGACGGGCCCGCCGTGTGTACTGGCTGAACCCCGAACCGCGCGCCCAGTGGGGCACCGGCGACTCGGCGGCACCCGCTTACGCCGGACTCGTCGACATGCACGAGTGCCGTACGGCGCGTCAGCTCAGCGCTCTGATCGCCCGCCTGCTGCCGGTGTGATCGACTGGTCCGTGACGCCCGCGATCGGCACCGAAGGACGTACGCCATGAGCAACCCGCCCGTACCGCTCGGCACCTTCCCCACCCCCGTCGAGCCGGCGCCCCGGCTGGCCGCCGCGCTCGGGCTCGGACCCGAGGACCTGTGGATCAAGCGCGACGACCTGACCGGTCCGGGCGGCGGCGGAAACAAGATCCGCAAGCTGGAGTGGACGGTCGGCATGGCTCTCGCCGAGGGCGCGGACACGCTCGTGACCACGGGTGCCGCGCAGAGCAACCACGCCCGGCTCACCGCCGCCGCGGGCGCGCGGCTGGGCCTGGACGTGGTCCTCGTGCTGCGCGGCGCGCCGGGTGCCTCGCGGTCCGGGAACCTCGCGCTGGACGGGCTGTTCGGGGCGCGGCTGGCCTGGGCGGGTGACGTGGACCGGGCGGGGCTGGACACGGCGGCGTCCGAGGTGTGCGAGCGGCTGCGGACCGGCGGTGCCCGGCCCGCACTGATCCCGTTCGGCGGGTCGGGGGTGCTGGGCGCCCGGGGGTATGTGCGCTGCGGCCGGGAGCTGGCCGACCAGGTGCCGGGGCTGCGGACGACGGTGGTCGCGCTCGGATCGGGGGGCACCATGGCCGGCCTGGTGGCGGCCCTGGGGGCCGGCTCGGTGCTCGGCGTGGACGTGGGCGCTCTCGCCGATCCTGCGGCGGCCGTCGCCGAGTTCGCCGCACCGCTCACGACCGAGGAGGTTACGGCGGCGGCGCTGCGAGTGCGCCGGGATCAGGTCGGCGGCGGATACGCGACGCTGACCGAGCCGGCGGCCCGGGCGCTCCGGCTCGCCGCGCGCACCGAGGGCCTGGTCCTCGACCCCGTCTACACGGGCCGCGCCCTGGCCGGCCTCCGGGCGGCGGTCCGTGACGGTGACGTCCGGCCGGGCGAGAAGACCGTGTTCGTGCACACCGGCGGGCTGCCCGGACTGTTCGGGCACCCGGACGCGGTCGCCTTCGCGGAGGAGGGGGCGGCGGCCTTCGAAGGGTGAGGGCGGGGGCGGTGTCCGCAGGGGCTTCCGGCCGCCTCCTCATCTCATGCCCCGGCGACGACGGACGCCCTTCGCGCGGCACGCCGTACGGTGAACAGGGCGACGGCATAGGCGAGGTCGAGCAGGAAGCAGCCGACGTAGAGATAGTGCATCAGGGCGGTGTCGTGGCGCGGCACCGGGTCGGGGTCGGTGAGCATCGACAGGGAGGCACAGACCGTGCCGAGCAGCTTGGTCAGCGCGATGCCCGGGGACTGGCCGCGCGTGCCCCGGCGGGCGGCGAGCATCGCGAGGAACATGCCGGACATCGCCAGGTTGCTGCCGAACGCGGTGATGGCGCCGCCGCCCGCGTCGAACTGCTCGGAGGCGTAGTTCATGCCCGGGTACGCGAAGGCGAGCAGCACGGCGAGTGCGGGCAGGAACAACCGGCCGGGCAGGTACGGGAATTCGGACCGTCCGAAGCGTACGACCGTGTAGCCCACGGCGAGGTCGAAGCAGAACCAGACGACGTTGACGACGTGCATGACCCCGGACGGGGGCCGCACGAACGCGAACATGAACTCCCAGCTGATGTTGGTGGCGAAGGCGACGACCGGCATGCCGAAGGTGTGCTCCCGCAGACCCGTGCGTATCAGCAGCGCATAGGCCGCGGTCCAGAACACCCCGGTGCCGAGCAGGAACGCCGTGTGCATGGATACCCCCGTCGACCGACCGTCCGATGCAGCGCCGACGACTACTCTGGCACGGTGACGGCCGCCGGCTCAGTGCGGGAAGGCCCGAGGCGGTCGCTGCCGGGGGAGCTCCTCGCGGAAGCCGGAGATGGCCGAGCTGATCTGGCGCATCAGAACCGTGCCCTCGAGCCGGTCGAGGTAGAGGTTCGCACGTGCCAGGACCGGCAGGTCGAGGCAGAAGTACAGCGCCATCAGCGGGTTCACGAACAGCTCGCTGCCGCGGGTGCGCTCGGTGAACCTCACGTCGCCGAACTGCCCCTGCACGGCTGCGGCGACGGACCCGTGCACGATGCTCGGATGACTGGCGTGGCAGCTCTGGGCATGGGTCACCGCGTCGAGGTAGGCGGCTCCCTCGGGGCTCTCCCGAGGGAGCGAGAAGGCACCCAGATAGCCGCCGGCGCGGTCGAGGGACGCCAGGTTCTCCAGCACCAGGGAATGGTTCACACCGTGATAGGCGTCCACCCCGAAGCCCACGCAGGCCACGAGCCGGTGCGGGACCTCGTCCAGTCCGGCGACGGCGGCCAGGCTGGCCATGTCCTCCTCCGGAGTGCCGAGCCCGTGCTCGTCGCCCCGCATCAGGATGTCGGTCCCGCCGTCCACCAGCACGATCGCGTCCACCCCGCCCAGGTGTTCCAGCAGTGTCCGGTAGGCGGCGCGCAGGGGCTGTACACCGGTGCGGGGGAAGGCGTACACGGTGTCAGGCAGCTCCTGCGCGTGAAGCCAGCGGGCGAGGGAGCGCTCGGGGAAGTAGTCGCCGCGCAGCGGTGTGTCCGGGCGGACCGCGGCGACGTCCTCCCCGGCCCAGGCGTCCAGGTCCAGGCCGTAGAGGTCGGAGAAGGACAGGCTGGCAAGGTGGACCTCACTGCCGGCCGACCGCAGCGCGAGGGCCAGGGGCAGCCCGGCGTAGACGTCGAAGCCGCCGCCGGCACCGGCGACCAGGACCCGGCGCGCCTCACGCAGGCGGGCGAAGAACTGGGGCTCACGGAGGGAGAACACCGCCAGACCCTAACAAGATCGGCCCGCCGCTCGCCCGGGACGGCGATGAACGAGCAGGGGCGTCCGCGTGGTTCCGCTCGGTCCCCGGGGCTCCTGCGCGACGGCGTCACAGCTTGGCGCCGAAGTCCTGCGTCCACCAGGGGCCGCCGGCCCCCTTGTGCACGCCCACACCGATGTCTTTGAACGAGCAGTTGAGGATGTTCGCCCGGTGACCGGGACTGTTCATCCAGGACTGCATGACGGCTGCGGCACTCTGCTGGCCCTGGGCGATGTTCTCGCCGTACGTGGACCAGCGGTAGCCGGCGGCGGTGATGCGCTGTCCGGGGTCGGCGCCGTCCGGGTTGACATGGTCGAAGAAGTGGCGAGCGGCCATGTCGTCGGAGTGGCCCTGGGCCGCCTTCTGCAGCTGCGGGTCCTCGGTGAGGGGGCCACAGCCGGCGGCTGCCCGCTCCTTGTTCACCAGCGTGACCACCTGGCCGGCGACGTCGGTCGGATCCGTCGAGGCCTTCGTCGTGCTCGCCGGGGCCGGAGCGGGTCGGGTGGACTGCCGTGCGGTGGGGATGCTCCCGCGCTTCACCGGCTTCGCGGCCCGCGTCCTCTTCGGCTTCGACGGCGACGGGGAAGGGGAGGAGGAGGCCGACGGCGACGCGTCACCGGCACCGGGTGTGGCGAGGTCCAGGACGGGGACGGCCGCTCTTCGTCCGGCGGCCGCGCTGTCGGAGCCGGCTCCGGGGTCCGTGCCGAAGTACCACAGCCCGCCTCCGACGACGCAGGCCGCAACGACGGCGCCACCGGCGGCCCTTCGCCGTGTGCGCCGACGCCGACGCGACTGGCGGCGCGAGTCGGTCCGGCCCGGTGTGCCACGTCGTGCCGCACGCGGGCCCGCCGCCGTCCCGCCACCGGTGCCGCCGAGCGGTACGGCGGCACCTGCGGGGGCAAGACCTGCCGAGAGGGCGGACACTCTGGCCGGCAGGGCGGGAGACACGGCGACCAGGGCGAGACCGGCGAGCAGCCCCTCCGCGGGCATCAGTCCGCTCCACAGTCCGCTGCAGCGGCTGCAGCCGCGCGCGTGCCGGGCTATTCGCTTGCGCCACAGGGCCGAGGGCCTGGCGTCCCAGGAGGCCAGCATCGTGTGGAGGTCCGCGCAGCGCGGCCGTGAGTCGAGCGCCCGCACGACCACGCGGGCCGCTTCGAGCTGTGCCTTCATCCGCTGTACCCGCACCGCCGTGTGCTGGGGCGACAGGTCCAGGGCCTCCGCCACCTCGGCCCGGGTGAGCTCGCCCGCGCACTCCAGCCACCACAGTGACAGCAGTCCCCGGTCATCGGGCTCCAGCCAGCGGGTCGCCCGCGCCGTCTCCTGGCGCTGTCCGGCGAGCTGCAGCTGGACCACGGTCAGGTCGACGAAGTCGGCCCCCGGATCGGCCAGTTCCTCGGCCTCGTCCATCGTGCCCGGGGCGGAGTTCCGGTTCTGCCCGTGCGCCCGGACCTGGTTCATCGCGATCGCCACCAGCCAGGAGCGAAAGCTCTCGGGGCAGCGGAGTCCGCCGAGCCCGTCGAGGGCGCGCAGCATGGTCTCCTGTACGACGTCGTCGACGTCCACCGACCCGTTCAGGGCCCGGCCCACAATGTTGTAGACCAGCGGGAGGTAGGCGTTGACAAGCGCGTCCTGAGCTTGCGTATCGCCCTCTCGGGCGGCCGTGACCAGCGCCGCCGTCTCCACCGCGTCGTGCGTACTCATACCAGTGCTTCCCGTCATCGAGGCCGAACGATTGTGTCCGATACCTGGGAGACCGCTCGACGGGCCCCGGATAACAGTTCCTCGCACATGAGTTTCAGACGGGTCAGGCGGTGCCGGTGCGCGCCGCGGTGACGGCGACGGTGGCGTAGTGCATCGTGAAGCCGCCCCCTGCCGCGTCGATGGCGGCGCCGACGCCTGTCAGCACGCTCGCGAGCTCGTCTCGCGAGAGCCGGGTGAAGGCACCCTGGGTGGGCAGCTGATCCAGCCACTCGTCCCGTGTGCAGGACTGCTCCCAGTCGAATCGCGACTGCTCGGGGGCGGTGAACCCGGCCGCCTTCCGTATGCCGTCGGCCGCCGTGGCGCACAGCGCCGCGTACCCGTCCACGGCCGACACGGTCCCTTGGCGGGCGGCGAGCGAGTCGGGCAGCACCCGGCGGTAGACCTCGGCAAAGGCCTGCGCCACGTCGGGCCCGGGCTGGCCCGCGTTCCAGAAGAGGGCCAGCCGGCCGCCGGGACGCAACGCCTGTGCCGCCTTGGCGGCTCCGGCGACCGCGTCGACCCAGTGCCAGGTCTGTCCGGAGACGACGGCGTCGAACCGCCGGCCTGCCGGATCCCAGGCCTCGAACGACGCCACCTCCACGTCGGTTCCGCGCTGTCGCGCCAGGCCGGCCATCCGGGCGTCGACGTCGACGCCCAGCACCCGGCAGCCGGCCTCTTGGAACTGCCGGGCCACGATGCCGGTGCCGCAGCCGACGTCGAGGACGTCCGGCCCGGGGCTCGCGGCGACGATCCGGTCCACCAGGGCTCGAGGGTAGCGCGGCCGGGCCCGGTCGTAGCGCTCGGCGTCCGACCCGAACGACTCGGCCACCTGCCGGTGTTGATGAGATGCGGTCGCGGGGCGAGGACCTCGCTCCGGCGGTAAAGTGGGCATGCGCCCACTATGAGTGGGCACATGCCCACTCGTCAATCGGGCCGGGCCGGTCAAGACGGAGAAGGAGAAGTGAGGTGCCCACGGGAGTAGCCCTCCGCGACGTGCGCCACCAACTGTTCGACGCCGCCGAGCGCGTCCTGCTCCGGGACGGGCCGAGCGCCCTCACCAGCCGGGCGGTGACCACGGAGGCAGGCTGCGCCAAGGGCGTCCTGCACCGGCACTTCACCGACTTCGACGCCTTCCTCGCCGACCTCGTGCTGGACCGCATCGCCCGGATCGACGACCGGGCCGCCGCCCTGCGCGACTCCGCCGGAACCGGCACCGTCGCCGACAACCTCACCCAGGCGCTGATGGGACTGTTCGACACGGTCGCGGTGGCCGTCGTCAGCCTCGTCACCTCCCGGGACTGCCTGCGCGCCCGGCTGCGCGAGGTCAGACCCACCGGCGTCCCGGTCCTCACCGACGCCGCGACCGCGATCGCCGCCTACCTCGACGTCGAGCGCGAACTCGGCCGTATCGGCGCGGACGCCGATGTCGACACGCTCGCTCCCGCTCTCATCGGAGCGGTGCACATGCTGTTCGCCGACCGGCAAAGCGCCCCGCCACCGGCCGGAGGCGTCCGCAAGGTCGTGACCGCGGTCATGGCCGGCGCCGCTCAGCAGCCGCCACGGTGAGCGGCCCGGCGGCAGGCACCTGCCGGCGGATCGGGCACCGGCGACCCGCCGCCCGGCGGCAGGGCATGTCCCACCAGGCGGTGCTGCGCGAAAGCCGCTGAGCGGGCGGCCCGGGGTCGGCGCCCGTACCGCTACCAGCTGTGCGCATCCCGCAGCAGGAGCGTACGCACACGGGCCACGTCGGGGTTGTCGCTGACGCCGGGCCGCTGGACCAGGAAGCCGGTGTTGATCGGCGGGTCCTCCGGTTCCAGCAGCGCCACGAGCGCGCCCGAATCCAGCAGGCCCTGGCAGAGATAGCGGGGAAGCACCCCGAAACCCGCGCCGGCGGCCACCGCCGCGAGCACTCCGCGCAGGTCGGGCACGGTCACGGCGGCGGTGCGGGACAGCCGCCGGCCGAAGACGTGCCGCCAGTAGCGGCGGGCGATCGGCAGGTCCTCGGCGTAGGTCACGAGAGGCACCTCCTGCAGGGCGGCGGGTCCCTCGTCGGCGGGCCGGTCCGCCAGCCGCTCGGCCCACACCGGCGCGGCGACGAGCACGAACTCCTCGTCGGCGAGCGGGACCGCGTGCAGCGTACGGCCGCGCGGGCGGGTGGTGGCGATCACCAGGTCGTGACGTCCCGCACGCAGCTCCTCCAGCAGCGGATCGGTCAGTCCGGTCGAAACCCGCAGCCGTACGCCCTCGGCGGCGACCAGGGGTGCCAGGGCCGGCAGCACCGTGGTGCACAGCAGCTCCGCCGGTCCGGCCAGATGCACGGGCTCGCGGCGCGCACCGGACGGCGCCGTGGGTCCGGCGACGGCCGCCAGCTCGTCCAGGGGCGCCGCGATCCGGGCCGCGAGTTCGTCGGCGACCGGCGTCGGCGCGACGCCGCGCGGCAGGCGCTCGAACAGCTCCCGGCCGGTCTGCCGTTCCAGCGCGCGCATCTGCGTCGTCACCGTCGGCTGGGACAGACCCAGCAGGCGGGAGGCGCCGGTGAAGGAGCCGGAGCGGTACACCGCGAGGAAGGTGCGCAGCACGTTCAGATCGAGGGAAGCGGTCTCCACGCGTCGAGTATTCACCGGGCGGCGTTCCCTCGCATCCATAGGAGATCCGATACCAGGCATTCGTCGTTTCATTGGCTGCCTATGGGTTGTGTCGCCTACGTTCGACACCGGAAACCCCCTCCGGGAGAAGGAACCCATGTCGAAGATCCTGTTCGTGCTGACCGGCGCCGACCGCTGGACGCTCGCCGACGGCACCTCGCACCCGACCGGCTTCTGGGCCGACGAGGCCACCGTCCCCTACCGCGCCCTCAAGGCCGCCGGCCACGAGATCGTCGTCGCCACGCCGGGCGGTGTGCTGCCCCAGGTCGACCGGGCGAGCCTGGCCGCCGAGGTCAACGGCGGCCAGGAGAAGGCCGAGGAAGTGGCGCGCGCCGTGGAGGAGATGACCGAGCTGCGCACGCCGGTCGAGCTCGCGAAGGTGGACCTCGACGACTTCGCCGCGGTCTTCTACCCGGGCGGGCACGGCCCGATGGAGGACCTGGCCGTCGACGCCGACTCCGGCCGGCTGCTCGTGGCGGCCCTCGACTCGGGCAAGCCGCTGGGCGTGGTCTGCCATGGACCGGCCGCGCTGCTCGCCGCGGTCCGGGACGACGGCGCCAACGCCTTCGCCGGCTACCGGGCGACGGCCTTCACCAACGAGGAGGAGACACAGGCCGGCTTCGCCGAGCGGGCCCCGTGGCTGCTGCAGGACCGGCTGGCCGAGGCCGGGGTGGACGTCCGGGCGGGCGAGCCGTGGGCGCCGCACGTCGTGACCGACCGGAACCTGATCACCGGCCAGAACCCCGCCTCGGCGGGCCCGGTCGCCGATGAACTGCTGAAGAAGTTGGGCTGACGACGCCGAGCCGAAGGCGCGGAACTGAGGAAGCCGGGCGGAGGACGACGCCTGGCCGGGTGGGCCGGAGCGGACGGCACGGCAGGCGCGGAAGGCGGCGGGCGCGGCAGGCGCGGAAGGCGGCGGGCGCGGCAGGCGCGGAAGGCGGCGGGCGCGGCAGGCGCGGAAGGCGGCGGGCGCGGCAGGCGCGGAAGGCGGC
>NZ_JBEYYJ010000042.1:41708-68614 GCF_040645475.1 Streptomyces sp. NPDC046759
GGGCGCGGAAAATTCGTCGGTCTTGGGGTGCAACCTCGGTCGGGGCCGGACGTCTGTCGGGGTGGAGGCCTCCACTTCGACAGACGTCCGACCCCGAGCGACCGAAGGAACCCATGTCCGCACATCGTGCATCCCGCCTCAGCCGTGTCCGCAGGCTACGTGCCGCACTGGGGGTCTCCGCCGTGGGCGCGGCCCTGGCCGTCGCCGGCACCGTGGCCGCCCGGGCGGCCCAGGACGGCAGCCACGCGACGCCGTCCCCCGTGCCGTCCCCGGCCCGCACAGCGACCCCCTCCCCCATCCCCTCCCCGGCCCGCACAGCGACCCCCAGCCCGGTACCGGCCACCCCTGAGCCCCTTCCGGCGAGCCCGAAGCCCGTGCCGGTCACCGCGGCGCCGGTACCGGCACCGACGCGCGTCCTCCCGCGCCCCGTACCGTCGTCCGCGCCGCAGGCCACCCCGAGCCCCGCGCCGGCCCGCCCGGCACACATGCGGCACCACGGTCCCGCCGCCCCGGCGCCGGTTGCGCAACACCACCGATCCTGACCGGCACCGACACGGCATGTGCCGGATGCGGGGCCGCCGCTCGGCGGCGGTCCCGCATCCGGCTCCGGGAGACCCATGACGACAGCCACACCACCGGCGACGGTCCTGCCCTGGGACCGGACGCCGGCGATGCCGCAGCGCCCCACGTCCTGGCGGCGGTTCGCCCGCGCGCTGGGCGCCCGCCTCCTCGTCGGCGCCCGTACCCGGGCGGACACACCCGCCGACCCGGTACCACCCCCCGCGGGCACCGGCGCGGCTCTCCTGTTCCCGTGCGAACAGCCGCCCGGCATCGAGGAGTTGTACCACCACCGTCGGCTCGCCCTCGTCCGGCTGGCCGTGCTCCTGGTGGACGACCTGCCCACGGCCGAGGACGTCGTCCAGGACGCCTTCACCGCGCTCTTCCGGCGCCACGGGCACCGGCTCGCCTCCCTCGACGACCCGGAGGCGTACCTGAGGACCAGCGTCGTCAACGCGGCGCGCTCGGTGCTGCGCAGACGCAGAACCGTACGGGCGCACACCCCCGCGCCCGAGCAGCACGCTCCCGCCCCGGAGGAGGACGTGTTGCTGCACGAGGACCACCGGGAGGTGCTGACGGCACTGCGCACACTGACCCCGCGTCAGCGGGAGGTACTGGTGCTCCGCTACTGGTCGCACCTGAGCGAGGCCGAGATCGCCGCGACCCTCGGCCTGTCACGAGGCGCCGTCAAGTCCACGGCCAGCAGAGCCCTGGACGCCCTCGCCCGACGCCTGGAGGTGCTGCGATGAACGAGTCCGGTACCAGAACCGCGCCGACGCCGGTCGAGGAACGGCTGCGGGCCGCACTGGCCGCGCGGGCCCATTGCGTCGGCCCCGCCGACCTGCGGCCCCTGCGCCCGCCGACGGAGGTGGCTCGGCCACGCCGGGTGCTGCTGCGCCGGGCCGCGGTGGGCGCCCTGGCGCTGGCCGCCGTGGCCGCGCTGGTGTTCTTCACGGTGCGCGGCGGCCAGTCCCGCCCGACCGCACCGGCCCGCCCGGCGCACCCGGCGGCCGTCACGCCCTCCCCGGTCCCGCGCCCGGTCACCCCGTCCACGGCCGAGCCGTCACCGAGCGCGCGGCACCCGTGAGTCGGGGCCCGTACCGGGGACAGGCCGAAAAGACCGTTCCGACACCGGCCATGCCCTCGGGTGGGCGATGGGCGACGGCCGCCGCGAGGAGGGCCGCGGTGACCGCCCAGGCCGCGCGGAGGCAAAGGCGTGCAGCACAGCGGGCGGTTCGGGCACGCTCGGGATGACCAGGGTCTGCATCAGCGAGACCACGAGCCCCCCGAGGGCCGGCACCACGACGACGAGGTTCGTCCGCGGTACGGCGGTCCCCCGCCCGGGCGGGCCGGGGATGCGCTGGGGACTTTGGATCGGGCCTCCCTCGGAGAACACGGTCCGCGTGCTGCGTGCGGTGCCCCGAATGTATGTCAGTTGACCGACTTGACCACAGAAAATCGGCGTTTCCGCACTCACGGGTAGGGCGCCCCGCCCGCTAGGTTGGGCGCCATGAGCAATCTTGACCGCGCGCCCGTACCCGGCGTCTGCGGCGGCCGCGGGTTCGTCGTGGCCGAGCCCGTCCGCGAACTGCTGAGTCCCCGTCGTGTGAAGCTGGGCGAGTCGACCGAGGTGCGCAGGCTGCTGCCGAACCTGGGCCGCCGCATGATCGGCGCGTGGGCCTTCGTCGACCACTACGGCCCCGACGACATCGCCGACGAGCCCGGCATGCAGGTGCCGCCCCATCCGCACATCGGGCTGCAGACGGTCAGCTGGCTGCACGAGGGCGAGGTGCTGCACCGCGACTCGACGGGCAGCCTGCAGACGATCCGGCCCAGGGAGCTGGGCCTGATGACCTCGGGCCGCGCGATCAGCCACTCCGAGGAGAGCCCCCGCCCGCACGCCCGCTTCCTGCACGGCGCCCAGCTGTGGGTCGCGCTGCCCGAGGAACACCGCGACACCGAGCCGAAGTTCGAGTACCACCCGGACCTGCCCACGGTCACCGCGCCCGGCCTGACCGCCACGGTGATCCTCGGCGGCCTCGACGGCTCGCTCTCGCCCGGTACGACGTACACCCCCATCGTCGGCGCCGACCTCGCGCTCACCCGGGGCGCCGACGTACGCCTGCCCCTGGAGCCCGACTTCGAGTACGGCGTCCTGGCCATGTCCGGCGAGGTCCACGTGGACGGCGTACCGGTCCTGCCCGGCTCTTTGCTCTACCTCGGCTGCGGCCGCTCCGAACTCCCGCTGCGCGCCGAGTCGGACGCCGGGATCATGCTGCTGGGCGGCGAGCCGTTCGCGGAAGAGCTGATCATGTGGTGGAACTTCGTCGGACGCACCCGGGGCGATATCGAACAGGCCCGGGAGGACTGGATGAGCGGGTCGAGATTTGGGGAAGTGAAGGGGTACGAAGGGGATCCGTTGCCTGCGCCGGAGCTGCCGCCGGTGCCGCTGAAGGCGCGGGGACGAGTGCGCTGAGCTGGGATTCGCCGGCCCGGCGCACACATGGCCGGGCAAGGGGATGCCCACCCCCGCAGCGGCCTGGCCAGGCACATCATCTTCCACTGCATGCCGGATGGATTCACTCCCGGCCCACAAGCGATCTGGTCCCGGGCGGCTCGTGAAGCACTCCTCGGTCACTGAGCCCGCGGCGGTGCAGCAGTTGCTTCGTCCTCTTGGCTTTGCCCGCGGGTTCCAGGGCGCTCGCCCAACGTCCGGCGCGTGCGCATGGGCGGCGCTCGCGGTCGTCATGTTCTCGCGCTCCTCGTGTCCGGCGTCGTATTGAGGCCCATCGGCCCTGGTGGCACGGCGGTAGCTGGGGTTCTTCGGTCCAGCGCTGGACCGGCTGGTCCCGCACGCTGGCCAGGCCAAGGCCGGATGGGAAGGGCCACCCGCTTCTCGCCCGGTCCGGGCGACCCGTGGCGCGCGTACCCAAGGGCGCGCACGCTGGGATCAGCAGCCCATGAAGGGAGCCGGTGCGATGACCTCCGCGACCACCATGACCACGGCTCTTGAGTCTGTGCACCGCGAACGGCTGATGGGCCTCGCCCGTGAGGTCTCCTTCCCGGCCGGTACCCGCCTGTTCGAGGAGGGGCACCGGGCCGACCGGTTCTGGATCGTGCGCACCGGCACCGTCGCCCTCGACCTGCACGTGCCCGGTCGGCGCCCCGCCGTCATCGAGACGCTCGGACACGACGAGCTGGTGGGCTGGTCCTGGCACTTCCCGCCGCACATCTGGCACCTCGGGGCCGAGGCGATGAGCCCGGTACGGGCCTGGGAGTTCGATGCCGAGGCGGTGCGCGCGATGTGCGCCGCCGACGCCGAGTTCGGGCGGGCCATAGCGGTGTGGGTGGGACGCGTGGTCGCTCAACGGCTGCACGCCTCGCGTGTCCGACTGCTCGACCTCTACGCCCCGTACGGCAGCGGAGGCCTGACGTGACCGCCCGGGCGCCCAGCCCTGCCAAGGCATTCGAGGAGGAGAGCATGGACAGCAGCCCGCACCGGGTGGGCGACGTGATGACGCGCGCCGCCGTCGCGGTGGGCCGCAAGGCTCTGTTCAAGGACATCGTCGAGCGCATGGAACAGTGGCAGGTCAGCGCCCTGCCGGTGCTGGAGGGCGACGGCCGGGTGATCGGGGTGGTCTCCGAGGCCGATCTGCTGCCCAAGGAGGAGTTCCGGGACAGTGATCCGGACCGGTTCACCCAGCTGCGCCGGCTGCCCGACCTCGCCAAGGCCGGGGCGGTCTGCGCGGAGGAGCTGATGAGCACGCCGGCTGTCACCGTCCACGCGGACGCGACACTCGCCGAGGCAGCTCGCATCATGGCTCTGCGGCACGTCAAACGGCTCCCTGTGGTGAGCTCCGAGGGCGTCCTCGAAGGCGTGGTCAGCCGCGGTGACCTGCTGAAGGTCTTCCTTCGCCCGGACAACGAACTCGCCGACGAGATCCGCCGTGACATAGTCGACGTCCTCTTCCCGGCGCCGATCGAGCCCATACACGTGATGGTCACCGACGGCGTCGCGACCCTGACCGGGCGCGTCGGGGATTCTGTTCGGGCCGACCTGGCCACGCGCCTGGTCCGGGGCGTGGAAGGCGTCGTGGGGGTGGACTGCCGTCTCACCGCCGCCGACGCGGTATGACCCCACCCTCAGTGGCATGTGGAGTCAGCGAAAGCCGTCGACGTCACCCCTTGCCCCCGCTCCGATTCCGCCACTCGGGGCCGATGCGCTTCCATTCCTGATCCCATTCGGCCAGGCGGCGCCGCAGGAGCCGTTCACGGATCAGCCGGCCTCCGGCCAGCGGTGCCACGAGTGCACCGGTCAGAACCACCTGCAGCGTCGCCTCCGCGCCTCTGGGCGGCGGAGAGACGATCCGGCCGGTGCGGTCCGTCCATACGGTGACCCTGCTGCCTGCAGGGGCGCCCGGAAAGATCTTCGCCAGCCCCGCGTGCACCGAGCCGTCCGTGTCCGTCCAGCGCACGGTGGCCCAGACCTGGCTGTCGTCGTTGCCGGAACCCCCGGGCGGGGTCTTCGCCGCCTCGTCGGTGAGCACGGCGGACACCGAGTGCGCCTGATCCCGCCGCGCGGCGAACGCCGAGTCCATCGCCTGCGCCGCCGCGACGCCCGCGAGGACTCCCCCGAGGAGGGCGACGGCCCAGATGAGCAGCACGAGCCAGGCCTCGACGACGTCGCTGTGGCGCCTGACCGGGTTCCGCCGCCAGCGCCACAGCCGCACCCCGGTCACGGTCGTGGGAGGTGTCCCGGTCATCGGTACGCGCCACCTCTCGTCCCGACTCCTACGGTCGTCTGGCAGGGGCGGACCGTTGCGGATCCGGCAGATCCGGGTCGAGATCCGGATGGCGGGGCGGTCCGCTCAGCGCGCAGTGCACGTCCACCACACCGGCCACGGTCCGAGCGAGGTGGGTCGCGAGCGGTGTCAGAGCCGTTTCGTGGATCCGGCCGGCAAGCGTGACCACACCGTCCTGCACCTCGACCCGGACGCCTTGCGCGTGTGTGCCGAAGAGCCGGATGACGACCTCGCGCCGGACGTCCTCGGCGATGTCCGCGTCGTCCCGCAGAAAAATCTTCAACAGGTCGGACCGGCTCACGATGCCCTTCAGTGTTCCGTTGCGGCCGACCACCGGGAGCCTCTTCACCCTGCTGCGCGCCATCACGCGCGCGGCGTGGGCGAGGGTGGAGTCGGGCGCGACGGTGATGGCGGGAGTGGTCATCAGCTCCGCGGCGGTGACAGCGCCCGCTTTGTGGACATCGGCTGGACGCCTCGCCTGCCCGTACCGGCTGAGATCGCGCTCGCTGAGCTCCTCCTTGGGCAGCAGGTCGGCCTCGGAGACCACGCCGACGACACGTCCGCCGCCGTCCAGGACCGGTAGGGCACTGACCCCCCACTCCTGCATGGTCCGCACGATGTCCTTGAACGCCGCCCCGGTGCGCAGGGCGACGACCCTGCGGGTCATCACGTCGTTCACGACGGGGGGAGTGCCGGTCATGGCGTCCTCCAGGGCTTGATGTCGTACCACGACACCACCAGGCTGCGCCGTCGCGGCGTCCCGGCGTATGGGCCGATCGGCCCGCCTGACGGGACCGAGGGCACCTCCCCGGGTGCCCCGCTGCCGTCCCAGGCTGAAAGGGCATCGGTTGATCGCGGAGCCGAGGAGTGGCGTCATGGTCCGCTATGGGTACGACTTCCAGAGCAGCGGCCGCGACATGGCCGGCCTGCTCGGCGGCAAGGGCGCGAACCTGGCCGAGATGAGTCGGCTGGGCCTGCCGGTGCCGCCGGGGTTCATCGTCTCCACCGAGGCCTGCCGTACTTTCCTGACCACCGGCGAGGAGCCTGCGGGCTTGTCGACGGAGATCTCCCGACACCTGTCGACGCTGGAGACAACCACCGGGCGGCTGCTCGGACAGCCGGACGACCCCTTGCTGGTCTCCGTCCGCTCAGGAGCCCGCTTCTCGATGCCCGGCATGATGGAAGTGAGCCGCTCGCCCACGGCGTGCCGGCCTCGCCGGGGGCCGCAGTGGGCGCCGCAGTATTCGATTCGGCGGAGGCCGTACGGCGTGCCGCCGCCGGTGAGAAGGTGGTCCTCGTCCGTGAGGAGACCACTCCCGACGACCTGTCCGGCATGGTCGCCGCGCAGGCGGTGCTGACCGGCCGGGGCGGCAAGACCAGCCATGCGGCCGTCGTCGCCCGCGGTATGGGCAAGGTGTGCGTGTGCGGCGCCCAGGACATCGCCGTCAATGGCGAGGCGCGGCGCTTCACCAGTCAGGACGGCACCGTCGTTGAAGAGGGCACCGTCATTTCGGTGGACGGCTCCGCCGGTGTCGTGTACTTGGGGCCGGTCCCCTTGGTCGCGTCCGCGACGATGCGCTACTTGGAGAGCGGCGAGCAGGCCGACAGTGTGGTCTGCGCGGTGGGCCGGGCCCTGGATCACGCCGACTCCGTACGGAGGTTGGAGGTTCGGGCCAACGCCGACACCCCCGAGGACGCGGCGCGCGCCCGGCGCTTCGGGGCCCAGGGCATCGGGCTGTGCCGTACCGAGCACATGTTCCTCGGCGAACGGCGCAAGCTGGTCGAGGACATGATCCTGGCCCGAACGGAGACGGGCCGCGACCGGGCGCTGGCGGCTCTTCTGCCGCTGCAGCGGAAGGACTTCACAGGCCTCCTTCAGGCGATGGACGGGCTGCCGGTCACCATCCGGCTTCTCGACCCGCCGCTGCACGAGTTCCTGCCCGACCGCACCGCTCTTGCGGTGCGCATCGCCGCGGCCGAGGCCGCCGGAGAACAACCGGACGCGCACGACGTGGAGTTGCTCGAGGCAGTGAACCGGATGCACGAGGAGAACCCGATGCTCGGCCTGCGGGGCGTGCGGCTGGGGCTGGTGGTTCCGGGACTGGTCACCATGCAGGTGCGGGCGATCGCCGAGGCGGTCGTCGAGCGCACCCGCGCGGGCGGGTCTCCCCCGGGCGGAGATCATGGTCCCGCTGGTCGGCGCCGTCGAGGAGCTGCGGCTCGCCCGCGAAGAGGTCATGCGAGTCCTGGCAGTGGTCGGCGAGGAGACCGGCGTCCCTGTCCGGTGTCCGGTCGGCACCATGATCGAGTTGCCCCGGGCCGCACTGACGGCAGGCCGTATCGCCGAGGAGGCGGAGTTCTTCTCCTTCGGCACCAACGACCTCACCCAGACCACCTGGGGCTTCTCCCGCGACGACGTGGAGGCCGCGTTCTTCTCCGCCTACCTCGACAAGGGCGTCTTCGCCACCTCCCCGTTCGAGACGCTCGACCGCGAGGGTGTGGGCCGACTGGTCCGGATCGCGGTCGAGGAGGGACGCGCGGCACGCCCGGATCTGGAGACAGGTGTCTGCGGCGAGCACGGCGGTGACCCGGAGTCGATCCACTTCTTCCACGCCACAGGCCTGGACTACGTCTCCTGCTCACCATTCCGGGTTCCGGTGGCCCGTCTGGAGGGCGGCCGGGCGGCGCTGACCGGCATGAACGCGAGTGACAGCAGGTGAGGGGGACGTCCGGCCCCTTGCTCGACCCGAATGGCACTGGAGAGCAGCTGCGTCATGGACGACGGTGAGAGCAGGAGTGGCGACGGTCCTTCGGGATGTCGCTCCACCCTCGTCGCACCCGAGCATGCACGGGCCAACCGGATTCGGCCGGGAAACAGTTACTCACCTGCAGAAGAAGCAGCCCATGACCCGCAACCAGTCTCCCACAAACCGGCGCATCGACCTGGACCCTGCCGAGGCGCTGCGGTTGCTGGGCAGCGTATCGCTGGGGAGGATCGTCTTCACTCGGCAGGCCCTGCCCACGGTCCGCCCGGTCAACCACGCCCTGGACAGTGGGGACATCGTCATCCGCACCCACGAAGGCGCGGCTCTGACGTCCCACGCGGAGGAGGCCGACGGCACAGGCGTGGTCGTCGCCTACGAGGCAGACGTCATCGACCCGGACACCCACCTCGGCTGGAGCGTCGTCGTCACAGGTTACGCCCAACTCGTCACCGACCCGGTCGAACTGGACCGCATCCGGGAGTTGTTGCAGCCCTGGGCACCCATCGAAGGCATGGACCAAGCGGTGCGCATCCGCCCCGAACTGGTTGCGGGTGTCCGCCTGACGGAGTCGAGCGAGACCAGGACGGCACCCGGCTGAGTCGCCGGGCTGTCGCAGCAATCGCGGACCCAGTGTTCCGACGTCCTGTCACAGTGCCGGGATCGACGCGCACCGGCGCGGTCGCCTCCCGCCCAGGGCTCGCTGTGGGCCCTGTCCGTTACCAGCGCTGCCTTCACGGGTCTCTCACCAACCGCGCGGCCGCCCTTCGGCCCGGGCGGTGCGCGGAAGCCTGCGTTCGGGCCGTCCGGCCCTCATCCCCGGCCGGGCGGTTCCGAACGGCTCGGCACCGGGGCGGTGGGGCTTCGGCGCCGCGCCGGGTCGCGTCCGCTTCCCCGCGTCCCTCTTGTGAACGTCGCCCATGGGGACCAATGGGCCCCCGTGGCTCGGGGCCGGGCCCGGGTGGCCCGGCAGGAGGGCCCCTCGGCCTCTGTGAAAGCCGCACCTGCGGAGTCACCGTCGAAGGAGTCGTCGCGGCCTGGAGGTGTCCGTTATGAGCAGCAAGCGGCTGTGGCGATGGCGGAGCAGTCCACTGCGGCGGCGCGAGGACGTCGTCGAGGCCTGGATCGTCCTGGCAGTCTGGCTGGTCGTGGTGATCTGTGGCGGCGTTGCCGCACTCGTCACGGACCGCAGCGCCGAGCACGAGTTCGCGGAGCAGCGCACCCACCGGCATCCCGTCAGCGCTGTCCTGCTCGCCGACGCTCGGCACGGCGTCACCGCGGACTGGTCGAACGACGGCCGTGTCCAGGGACCGGTGCGCTGGAAGGCCCCCGACGGCTCCGCTCGTACCGGGCGCACGCTGGTGGACGGCCGCTTGAAGGCCGGGGCTCGGGTGACGGTGTGGCAGGACGACCGGGGCCGGCTCAGTCCGTCGCAGCCGACGGGCCGGGACGAGGGTCATGCCGAAGCCGCGCTCTTCGCCGCCGCGGCGGCCCTCGCCGTCGCAGCCCCAGCCTTCGGCGCGGGCGCCGTCGCGCGAGCACGGCTCGACCGGCGCCGTATGGCCCATTGGGACCAGGAGTGGGATCTGGTGGGACCGCAGTGGGGCCCCAGGACGGGCTGATCCGCGGCGCCCAGAGCCCATGTCGGCCCTGCTGAGCGGACACGGCGGCCCCTCGGCACACAATCGAGGATGAGGCGAGGTTCATGGACGAGACGCTGTCCCTCGGCCGGATCGCCGGTGTGCGGGTCGGCCTGAACTGGAGTGTCCTGGTCATCGTCGCCCTGGTGACCGTCGCTCTTGCGCACAGTGAGTTCCCGTCCGCCCACCCCGGCCATTCCGCCCTGCTGTACTGGGCTCTGGCACTGCTGGCGGCGATCGTCTTCCTCGCCTCGCTGCTGGCGCACGAGCTGGCGCACGCCGTGGTCGCCCGCCGCAACGGCGTGCAGGTCGACGGCATCACCCTGTGGATGCTGGGCGGCGCCGCCCGCCTGCACAGCGAGGCACCCACTCCGGGCGCCGAGCTGCGCATCGCCGCCGTGGGTCCGCTCACCAGCCTGCTCGCCGGTGGTGTCTTCGCCGGCATCGCCGCCGGGCTGCACGCGCTGCACGCGTCCGGGCTCGTCGTCGAGGCGGTCGTATGGCTGTCCGCGATCAACGTCATGCTGGCCGTCTTCAACGCGCTGCCGGCCGCCCCGCTCGACGGGGGACGGCTGCTGCGGGCGTACCTGTGGCACCGCACCGGCGACCGGCTGCGGGCCACTCGCGGGGCGTCGGCTGCGGGCCGGGCGCTGGGCTGGTTCATGGTGCTGACCGGGTTCGCGGCCGTTTGGTTCGGGCACAACCTGTCCGGCCTGTGGCCCGCGCTGATCGGCTGGTTCCTCATCGGTGCGGCAACCACAGAGGCTCGCCAGGCCGAGCTGCGGAGTGTGCTGGGCAGTGTGCCAGTGCATCGCGTCATGACTCCGAACCCGGTCACCGTGCCGGACACCGCGACCCTCGCCGACTTCCTGGCCGAGGGCCCCTTCGGCCCCTACCGCCACTCGGCCTTCCCGGTGCTGACGGCCGACGGCTCGGTGGCCGGTCTGCTCACCGTGCGACGCGTCGAGGCGACGCCGGCCCAGGCTCGTGCGAGCACGACGGTCCGGGAAGTGATGCGTCCGCTCGCCGAAATCATCACGGCCGCGCCCCAGGAGCCGATGCTCGACTTGCTGCCACGACTGGAGGCAGCCCTGTACGCCGCGCGGTGGTCCTCGACGAAGGGCGCCTCGTCGGCATCGTCACCGTCGCCGACATCAGCCGTGCCCTGTCCTGGCCGAGCGGGCCCACCCAGGCGCAGCCGCACACCCGGGTCCTCGGGAACAAGGTCGATGGAGAGCAGTCGGGCCCTGTCCAGGGGGACCTTGAACCAGACCGGTCGGGTGTCCGGCCTCGTCTCAACAGATGATCCTGACCGGCCAGTTGAGCAGGCCGAGTATTTCGTTCCGGGTCCGTAGTTGTTTCAACTGGTGGATACAGGCCGCGTTCGGCCTGGCGACGGCCGTGGGCGCCGACCGAAGCCTCCACGGGGCTAAGGGGCTCAGACGGGCTCCGGTACGACCGCCACCGGGCAGGCCGCATGGTGCAGCACGCCGTGGGCGACTCGGCCGAGTTGGAGCCCGAAGTGGCCCTGGCGTCGTCGGGCACCGAGGACGAGCAGGTCGGCCTCGCGGGACACCGCGATCAGGGCATCCCGTGCGTAGCCCTCGACCGTACGCCGCCGTACCCGCAAGGCGGCCGGGGCGTCCCGCAGTGCTTCTTCCACCAGGTCCGCGGCCTGCTGCTCCTCCAGATGGGCGGGGCCGCCGACGGTCAAGGGATGTGCGGGAGGCTCGTGCAGTGGCCGGCGCCAAGCGCGTACGGCTTCCAGCGGGACCCGGCGCAGCAGGGCCTCCTCGATCGCGAATCGTGGCGCGGCCGAACCCGCCGGTTTCTCTCCCACTCCGAGAACGATGCGGCCGTGGGTCCCACTGCGTGCCTGGTTGTCGTGGCTTCCTCGGAGCACGATCACCGGGCAGTGGGCGTGTCCCGCGACGGTGACACCGACCGAGCCGAGGAGGGCCTCCGTCATCCCGCTGCGACCACGGCAGCCCAGCACTATCGCGAGGGCGCTGCGGCTCTCGCGTACCAGGCCGTATTCCGGTTCCTCGGGCAGCACATCGGTGGTGACCTTCACGCCTGGTTGCCGGTGACGAGCCCGCCGCTCGGCGGTCCGGACGATGTCCTCGGCCATCACCTCTTCGGACGGCTTGCCGAGATCGGTGGCCGTGGAAGCGCCCTCGTAGCGCTCCCAGAGCGAGGCGTACACCAGCTGGAGCGACGCCCCACGCAGGGCGGCCTCGTGGGCAGCCCAGTCCACGGCGCGCAGGCTCGGCTCGGAGCCGTCGACACCGACGACCACCGGCTGATCCAGCGGCTCCCCGTCGGCATGTGCGGCTGATGCACTCATGGCTTCTCCTTCTCCGGAGCGGAGGTCAGCTGTGGGCGACGACCGCGACGGGAGCGGCGATGTGGTGTAGGGCGGAGTGGGCGACATGGCCGATACGGGCACCGAACGACCTGGTGCGGATGCGTCGGCCGACGACCACCAGGGAGGCGTCACGGGAGTCGTTGGCTAGAACCTGCGCGGCGCTTCCGCACCGGCTCGCCTCAATCACCTCGACGTCAGGGAACCTCTGCCGCCAGGGCTGCAGCACCTTGCTCAGGAGGGTGGCCTGCCCGCGTTCGAGCGAGTCGTAGAGTTCGGCGTCGCCGGCGAAGCGGTAGAAGGAGGTCGGCGGCTCGGGCCAGGCGTGGACCACCCGCAGGGTGGCCTTCCGCCGCGCGGCGGCGTCGAAGGCGAACTCCAGCAAGGTGTCGTCCGCTTGGTCGGTGTCGAGCCCCAGCACGACGGGCCGGAAGGGTGCCGCAGCGGACGGCACGCCCGCCGGATCCATCTCGTGCTCGTCGGCGGCCTGCTCTACCGCCCGCACCAGCACCACCGGCCGCTCGGCGCGGGCGACCACGCCCAGACTCACCGAGCCCACCATGAACCCGGCCAGCCCACCGAGGGCCCGCGAGCCCAGGACCAGCAGCTCGGTAAAGCCCGCTGCCTCGCACAGGACGTCGGCCGGAGTCCCGGTCAGCTGCTCGGTGATCACCTCGATGCCCGGGTGGCGAAGCCGGATGCCGTCCGCGGACTGGCTTGTCACCTGCTCTGCCCAGTGCCGGTAAGTGTCGGGATCCAGCAGTGGAGTCCGGGCCACGAACCTGGGAGTCGGCTCGGAGACGTACATGATCTTGAGGGGCAGGCCGCGCAGCAGCGCTTCTCGCGCCGCCCACTCGGCCGCGGCCCGGCTCTCGGGCGAGTCGTCGACACCTACGGTGACGGTGCGGGACATGGTCTCCACCTCCCGGGACAAGGGTTCCGACACCAGCGTGGCGTCGCGGTGCCGAGGCGATCAGGGGCCACACGTCCTCATCATGGCCCGACCGACCCTCTGCGGCCCGGAAGCGCCCCTCTTGCGGCCCGGAAGCCGCACGGGCCCGTCCGAGGGCCGTGCGGCCCCTGGCACTGCCGCTGTCCCCGGCATCCTGGAAGGCGCGGACCCTCATCGAGGCCCTTACGGAGTCACCATGTACGGCACCCGCCAAATCGTCAGCGACGTGAGGGCGGAACTGGCCGGCCTTTCTCCCCGGGAAAGGGACATCGTCGCTGATCGGTGACGGCCTGACCAACCGCGAGATCGGCAAGCGGCTGTACCTGTCGGAGAAGACCGTCAAGAACCACATCTCATGGCTGCTGGCGAAGCTCGGAGTGCAGCGCCGGGTCCAGGCGGCCGTGATCACCTCCCACCTCGACCAGCCAAACCCCACCTGCCCGAGTCCCACCATGCCGGGAGGCCAGATCCCCCGGTGATCGGATGAGAGCGGGCGAACTCAGTCGACGCTGAGCAGGTTCTTCACCCCGATGACGTCGGCGATCCCCTCGACCTCCGCCACCAGCCGGGCCATCGTCGCCGACGGCAGCCGGCCCGTCAGCTCCACGATCCCGTCGTGCACGGTGACGGCCACACTCTCCCGGTCAGCCGGTGGACAGCAGGCCTCCAGCGTGGCCTGAACTTCCGCCCGGATACCGGAATCATCCCTGATCAGCGCCTGCAACAACGCGTCACGACGCACGACGCCCACGAGTCGGCCGTTGCGATCGGTGACGGGCATGCGCTTCACCCGGGACAACGCGGCGAGCCAGACGGCCTCGGCCACCGTCATGCCCGGCAGTACCGTGATCGCGGGGCTCGTCATCAGGTCGGCGGCCGTCTCGCCCCGGGCCTTGTCATGCATCCGGCGTTCGCGCAGCCTGCCGATGCGTCCCGGCCGGTGGCCGGAGGCCTCGAACGCGACCTTGGCCAGCAGATCGGACTCCGAGACGACGCCGACGACATGGTCATCGGCGTCCACGACCGGGAGCGCGCCCACCTGCTCGCGGGCCAGCAGCCGGGCGATGTCGCGGTACGCCTGGTCCTCGCAGAGGGAAGCGGCGGGCACGTCCATCACGTCCCGCACCAGTGGCATACCGGGTTCCTGCGGGAGGCCTGGCCGCCGCGTGGGCGTCACAGCCGACGGTGCCCGCTCCTCGGTGTCCGAGTGCTCGGCCGCACTGCCGGAGCGCTTGGCCGCAGCCGAGGCGACCGCACCCAGGTAGCGGAGCAGCGTGTCCTGTCGAGCCGTTTCTCCCGGGCTCCAGGCACGTGCGGGCACACCCTGCCGGGCATCGGCCCCCGCGCGGAGGTTCTCGTGCGCGTTCACAGCGGCCTCCTGACTCCGTCGAGTCGCCTACTGTCCCAGTCTCCCGTTCTCGCCGCCCGTGCCAAGAGCCGAACGGCCCTGGTGGAACGACGTAAGGGCCCTATCCGGTGCGGGGTGGGCCGGGAACCGTGAAACTGGAGGAGCACCGACCGGCAGGAGGCTGCCGATGAGCCTGCGGGACTTCCTGGAGCGGTTCCGTCCGGCTGGAACGCCGGGGGCGTCCGCAACCGGCGTGCCTGCCGACCGCATGGCGGAGCGCGCAGCCGAACTGGAGCCCGCTCTCGCTCGGCTGACTGACGTTCAGCAGCAGGTGGCACGGATCCGGGCCGCCGCGGATGAGACGGCCGAGACCCTTCGGCAGAACGCCGTACGGGAGGCGGAACATCTCCTGTCGGACGCGCGGGAACAGGCTACAGAGGTTCGCCGGCAGGCCGCGGAACCCCTCCTCCGAGAAGCCCGGCAGGAGGCCGACGCGCTGCGCGCAGCAGGAGACCGTACGGCCTCGGCGATCCGCGAGCGGGCGAGGGAACGCATGCCGCACCTGGTGGACCTCGCCGTGGCCGATGCCGTGAGACTGGCGAGCGGGACGGTGAAAGAGCCGTGAGTACCGGCTGGGTCGCCGGAGCGGTGCGAGCGCAAGCCCTCGTTGCGAGGTACCCGGGCGCCGAGGGGGCACGTGGCATCGCGCGCGGTCCGACGCTCGACGACGCCCTACGGCGCCTCTCCACGACGCCATACGCACGGTACACGCGGACGACCGTGGGCCTTCCCGACGCTCAGCGGGCGGTGGCCGCCGGCCTCCTGTGGCATCTGCGGGTGCTGGCCGGATGGCTGCCGCCCGGCGGCGCTCGCCTGCTGGTTCCGCTCGCGGCGGGATTCGAGATCGCCAACGTGGTGTCCCGGCTGCCGGCACCGGAAGGTCGGCGCACCGAGGCACCGGAGCCGTACCGGCTGGGTGCCCTGGAGACTGCCTGGCACAGGCTGGAGCGTGCCGGGACGCTCGCGGAACTGCGGGCGGCGCTCGCCGCCTCGTCCTGGGGTGACCCAGGCGGCGACACTCCGTGGGCCCTGGTCACAGGCATGCGGATGGCCGCGGCGCGGCGCACCGCCGTGTCCGTGGCGCCCGCACGCCGCTGGGCTCAGGGGCGTGCGGTCCTGCTCACCGCGCGAGAACTCTTCGTGCACCACCGCTCCCTCACGGAGTCCGTGCGTCGCGATGCGGCACGACTGCTCGGGGCACGGGCGTCGGCCGCCTCGTCCTACCGGGAGTTCCGCGACAGCCTTCCCTCGGCCGCCCGATGGGTCCTCGCGGACATCGACGAGCCCGGTGAGCTGTGGCGGGCCGAAGCCCGCTGGTGGCGGACGGTACAGACCGAGGGCGCGGCGATGCTGCGCCAGGGCCGGTACGGGCCCGCGGTCGTCGTCGGCGCGGTCGCGTTGTTGTCCGTGGACGCCTGGCGCGTGCGGGCCGCGCTGGAGTCCGCGGCACGGGGTGGACGGCCCGGAGAAGCGTTCGATGCCCTGGCCTGAGGCGATGACACCGGTCCGGATGCGCCGCGTGGCGGTGGTCGTACCGCAGACGGGCCTGCGAGACGCGCTGGTGCGGATCGCCGAGGAGGGCTGCGTGGAACTGGACCGCGCCGAGGAGGCGGCTCCGGGGGCGGCGGCCGTGCGGCTGCAGCAGTGGCGCGGGCAGGGAACGACAACATCCGAGTCCGATAGCGCCGCTCCGGCTGCACTGGCCCTCACGGCGCCCGATCTCGACACGCTCGACCATCGGCGCCAGGTCGCCCTGCTGGTCGGTGAGGCCCAGCTGGAGGAGCGTGCGCAGGGCGCCGTACGGCAGGGGGAGGTGGCCGCGCTGGCCGGATGGTGCCCGGCCGCCGAGGTACCGCGCGTCGCGGACCGGCTGGCCGCGGCGGGCGGCGCGCTGTTGCCGTTGCCCCTGCCGCGCGGCACGGATCCGCCGACGCTGCTGCGCTCGGGGCGGGCCGTCTCCTTCACTCCCCTGGTGTCGACGTACGGCACACCGGCCTACGCGGATCTCGACCCCTCGTGGCCTGCCGGCCTGGCCTACGTCGTGATGTTCGGGATCATGTTCGGTGACGTGGGACACGGCGCGCTGCTGGTGCTCGGCGCGCTCGCTCTGCGCCTGGGGTGGCCCCGCCCCTTGGCGCGTTTCGCCCGGCTGTGGCCGTTCCTGGCGGGCGCGGGAGTCGCCGCCATGGTCGCGGGCGCCGCCTACGGCGAGTTCTTCGGGCCGACCGGGCTGCTGCCGGTGCTGTGGTTGAGCCCGCTGGACGAGCCCGCTCGTCTGCTGGCCGCCGCGGTCGTCTTCGGGGCCGGTCTGCTGGTGCTCGCGCATACCGCGGGCGCGGTGAACCGCGTGCGGGAGAACGGCTGGGCCGTGGGCCTGTACGCGGCTTCCGGCTGTGCCGGGCTGCTGTTCTACCTGGGGCTCGTGCTGGCCGCGGCCGGCCTGCTCCTGCACTGGCAGGCCTTGGCAGTGGCCGGAACTGCGTGCGCCGCGACCGGGCTGGCGCTGGTGGCGTTCGGCTTGTTCCGGGTCACGGCGGGCGGCGGCGCCGGAGTCGCCGAGACGGTGGTGCGGCTGTTCGACGTCGTCGTGCGTACGGGGACCAACACCCTGTCGTTCGCCCGGCTCGCCGCCTTCGGTCTCACCCATGCCGCGCTCGCCGACCTGGTGTGGCGCGGCACCACGGCCCTGTCAGGGCGTGGCGCGGCCGGTGTCGCGGGCGCCGCCCTGTTGTTCGTCGTGGGCACGGCCGTCTCCTTCGGTCTGGAGGCCCTGGTGGCGGGCGTGCAGGCCCTGCGGCTGGAGTTCTACGAACTCTTCTCCCGGCTCTTCGAGATTGAGGGACGCCCGTTCCGTCCCTGGCACGTTCCCCTGGCGGAACCTGCCGACGACCCCGCTGCGAAGGTGATCGCATGCTCACCTGGCTGATCGTCCTGCCGGTCCTGGTCTCGGTGCTCGGTGCCGTCCGGTTGCTGCGGCGGCGCCGGACCAGGCACGCCTTCCACTGGCTCCTGGCCACGAACCTCGCTTTGCTGGGCGGCGCCTTGGTCGTCCTCGCCACGGCGCTGACGGGGCCCGCGCAGGCTTCGGCGCGGGCTGCCGCATCCGGTGGGGTCAACGGATCCGCCTTGATCGGTGCGGCCATCGCGGTGGCCGGAGCGTCGATAGGAGCCGCGATAGCCGTCGCCTACACGGGAGCTGCGGCACTGGCTGCGCTGAGCGAACGACCGGAGATGTTCGGCCGGGCCATGGTGATCGTGGGACTGGCGGAAGGCATCGCCGTGTACGGGCTCGTCGTCGCGATACTACTGATCGGAAAGGCCTGACGATGGGTACGGTGGCCGCCATCGGCGCACGGACCAGCGTGTGCGGACTCGCGCTTGCCGGGGTCGACGTCCTCGTGGCGGAGGACCAGGATGCCGTTCGCAGGGCCTGGCGGACGCTGCCCGGAACGGTCGGCCTGGTGATCCTCACGGCCGAGGCCGCCGATGTGCTGGGGGACGCGGCGACGGCGCCGGCACCGACCCGGCCGTTGACGGTGGTGATGCCCTCATGACCGCGCCGGTTGACGAGCTGGACCCCGTCCGCGCCGAGCTGCTGCGCGCGGCACGAGCCGCTGCCGACGCCACCCTGGACCGAGCACGCGCCGACGCGGCCGACACCCTGCTCGCAGCCCGCACCGCGGCTGAAACAGTGCTCGCGCAGGCCCGCCGGCTTGGCGAGGCCGACGGCGCCAAAGAGGCCGACCGGGAAAGGGTGCGGGCCGCACAGGAGGCCTGGGAGACGGAACTCGCGGTCCGCGCCGAGGCCTACGCGGCACTCAGAGCCGGGGTCCGCGCGGGCGTGCGACGGGCGCTGGCCCGGGAGGGTGCGGTTACACGGTCACACCTTGCTGACGTGGCACGGGCCGCACTGGGTGCGGAGGCTGAGGTCAGCGCCGCTGAGCAGGGCGGGGTGACGGCCGAAACGCCTGGCCGCCGAGTCGATCTGTCGGCGGACGCCCTTGCCGACGGCGCTCTGGAACGGTTGGGGGTCCGGGCCGAGACGCTCTGGGAACCGCCGTGATCACTCCGGGCGACCCGGGGCCTGACCGGTGCGGCGCGGGCGCGCCTGCACACGTCGCGGGTGGTGCCCCGGTCGCCGGCCGGGCTGATCGCCTCCACATCCTCCGGGTGGCCGGCTCCCTCGTGGAGATCGCCAGCCCTCCCACGGTCGCCATGCACGATCTCGTCCTGCTGGGCAGCGCCGGCCTGCCGGGCGAGGTCGTCGCCATCCACGGGGACACCGCCTCCGTCCAGGCGTACGAGTACACCGGCGGGTTGGCACCCGGACACCCGGCGGAGCCCCAAGGGCGGCCGCTGACGGTGCGGCTGGGCCCGGATCTGCTCGGTGGCGTGTTCGACGGCCTCCTGCGCCCCCTGGCGGGCGCCGGCGATCTTCTGACGACGAGCGGGCCGGCGATCACTGAGGCGGCTGCGTGGTCGTTCACGCCCCGGGTCGTCCGAGGGGAAAGGGTTGGGCCCGGTGACGTCCTCGGGGACATCGGCGCGCGTGTCCCACTGCGGCTTCTGGTGCCCCCGGACCTGTCGGGCGAGGTGACGCGGATCGCGTCGGCGGGCGCGTACGCCTCGGACGCTCCGCTCGCCGTCGTAGGCGGAGACGAAGTGCGCATGGCTCAGTCGTGGCCGGTGCGCAAGCCGCGGCCGGTCGGACGGCGCCTGCCGGCGGACACACCGCTGAACACCGGGCAGCGCGCCGTCGACCTGCTCTTCCCCGTGGCGCGCGGCAGCACGGTCGCCGTCCCAGGCGGTTTCGGCACGGGCAAGACCATGCTCCTGCAGCAGATCGCCAAGTGGTGCGACGCGGACGTGATCGTCTACGTCGGCTGCGGCGAGCGCGGAAACGAAATGGCGGACGTCATCGAGGAGTTGGCGGAGCTGACCGACCCTCGGACCGGTGGCCGGCTGGCGGAGCGGACCGTGACGATCGCGAACACCTCGAACATGCCGATGATGGCACGGGAAGCGAGTGTGCACACGGGCGCGACCGTGGCGGAGTACTTCCGCGACATGGGCTTTGACGTCGTCCTCATCGCCGACTCGACCTCCCGGTGGGCGGAGGCGCTGCGCGAGTTCGCCTCCCGCATGGGGGAACTGCCCGCCGAGGAGGGCTACCCGGCTTCGCTCGCCTCCCAACTGGCCGCGTTCTACGAACGGGCGGCGGCCGTTCGCACGCTGGGCGGCACGACGGGATCCGTCACGGTGATCGGTGCCGTGTCTCCACCGGGCGGCGACCGCACCGAGCCCGTCACCGCGCACACCGAACGGTTCGTACGGTGTCTGTGGAGCCTGGACCGCGACCTCGCCTACGCACGGCACTATCCGGCCGTGTCGTGGTCGGAGTCGTTCTCCCGGGACGCCGCCGCGCTGTCGGTCGCACACGCGCGTGCCGGTGACCCCGGGTGGGCCGAGCGACGCGGGCGCGTCGCGCGGCAATTGGCGGAAGCGGACCGGCTGGCCGACCTCGTCGAGCTGGTCGGCATCACCGCCCTGCCGCCCCGGGAACGGATCAGTGTGCTTGCCGGGCGGCTCCTACGCGAGGCCGCGATCCAGCAGAGCGCGCTCTCCCCGGCAGACGCCTACAGCGCCCCGGCCAAGACGGCGGCTCTGGTGGAGGCCGTGCTGGCCGTGATCGACCGTTGTCTGGAGGTGGTGGACGCCGGTACTCAGGCCGAGGTCGTCGAGGCGGTCGACTTCAGACCGTTGCTGCGGGCACGCGAGGCGGCGGGCCCCGCGGAGACAGCCCCGGTCACAGCGGCCCGCGACACCGTGCTGGCCCGGCTCGAGGAGACAGCGTGAGCGGCCCGGTGGAGGTCGAGTACACGGGCGTGCGCGAACTGCGCGGTCCGCTCGTGGTCGTCGAAGGGGTGAGCGGGGTGGGCTGGGACGAGTTCGCCACGATCGTGCTCGACTCCGGTGAACGGCGGCACGGGCTGGTCCTGGAGGTGGACCGCGACCTCGCGGTGGTCCAGGTTCTGGAGGACACGGCCGGCATGAACCGCACCGGCACCCGTGTCGCCTTCTCGGGATCGCCGATGCGGATCCCGGTCGGTGCCGGGTGGCTGGGGCGGGTGTGCAACGGGCGCGGCGAACCGGCCGACGGTGGACCGCCGGTGCTGGGCGGGTCGTACGAGGCGGTCGGCGGCGCGCCGATCAACCCGGTACGCCGGGAACCGCCGAACGAACCGGTGCTCACCGGGGTGGGCGCGGTGGACGTGCTGACCACGCTGGTGCGGGGACAGAAGCTGCCGGTGTTCTCGGCCGCCGGGCTGCCGCACCTGGACCTGGCCGTGCAGGTCGCGGCCCAGGCGACCTGTGGCGGCGAGCCGTTCGCCGTGGTGTTCGCCGGGATGGGGCTCACCCATGCCGACACGGCGTTCGTCCGCGACGGGCTGGCCGCGCGTTCCGCGGCACGGGAACTCGTCCTGTTCCTCAACACCGCCGACGACCCGGTGATCGAGCGGCTGCTCACTCCGCGACTCGCCCTCACCGTCGCCGAACACCTGGCGTTCAGGCAGGGCCGCCACGTTCTGGTGGTGATGACGGACATGACGGCCTATGCGGAGGCACTGCGCGAGGTGTCCGCCGCACGTGGCGAGATACCGGCGCGGCGGGCCTATCCCGGCTACCTCTACAGCGACCTGGCCTCCCTCTACGAACGCTGCGGCAGAATCAGGGGCCGCCCGGGATCGGTCACCATCCTGCCGGTGCTCACCATGCCCGCGGGCGACATCACCCACCCCGTCCCCGACCTCACCGGCTACATCACCGAAGGACAGATCGTGCTGTCCGCCGATGTCCAGGCGGCCGGCACGTATCCGCCTGTCGATCCGCTTGCCTCGCTGTCGCGTCTGATGCGCAAGGGATCCGGGGCGGGACGCACCCGTGCCGATCATCCGGCCGTCGCCGCTCAGCTGATCGCAGCGCTGGCCCGGTCCCGGCAGGTCGCGGAACTCGCCGACCTGATCGGCCGTGCCGCGCTCAGTCCGACCGATCTGCGCCACCTGGACCTCCAGGACGCCTTCCGGGATCGCCTTCTCGCCCAGGGCACCGACGAGGACAGGCCGTTGGACGATTCCCTCGACCGGGCCTGGGAGGTGCTGCTGACCCTGCCGCGCAGCCAACTCGGCATGCTCCCGGCCGACCTGATCGACACCCACGCTCCACCGCAGCACGAGGAACGGTGATGAATCCGCGGGGACGCCGAGTCGCGGCGGGGCGGGCCGGACGCCTACGGCTGCGCCGCGGCCTCGCCACGGCGCTGCGCGGAGCGGACCTTCTCGAACGCAAGCTCCGGATCCTGCTGGACCGCGAGCACACGGCACGCCGGGCTGCTGAGGACGCGCGCCGGGTGTGGGAGGAGAAGCTGGCCGACGCGGAGTCCTGGCTGCTGCGCGGGGTGCTGCTCGCAGGCGAAAGCGCGCTGGCCGAGGCGGCGCCCGCTGACCGGGCCCGCGTCGGCATCCGGTGGGCCGCGCTGATGGGCGTACGCCACCCGGCGGCCGTGGAGTGGGCGGCGCCCGTACGCTCCCCGGCGGAGCCGACCCCCTCCAACACGGCGCTCGCCCACGCCGAAACGGCTTACCGCGCCGCGGTCCGCGCGGCGGCGGAACTCGCCGCCCATCAGACAGCCGCCGAGCTGCTGGCCGCCGAGGCGGAACGGACACGGCAGCGAGTCCGTGCCCTCCGCAGACACTGGATCCCGCGACTGCAGGCCGAACTGAACGCTGTGGAGCTGGCGTTGGAAGAGGCGGAACACGAAGAAGCGGTACGGCGCCGCTGGGCCGCCACCCGCACGGACCGATGATGGATCGTCTCTGGTGGCGTGGACCGGTTCGCGCGGGATCAAGCCGGCGCCCATCGCACCGCGTCCGGTCCCTTGACGCCTGGGCCGAAGAGCCCATGCGCGGGGCCCTGAAGTCCCTTTCCTCCCGCGCAGTCGCGACGAGACTGGGATCAAGGAACCTCGACACTCGGCGGCGATCACCATGTCCGACGTCACCACCACCGACCTCTACGAGGTGACCATGGCCATGTCCTACCTCCGGGAGGACATGCGGGCGCCGGCCACCTTCAGCCTCTTCGTCCGCGACCTCCCGCTCGGCCGGGGCTTTCTCGTGGCCGCTGGTCTGGAGTCCGCCCTGGACTTTCTGGCCCGCTTCCGCGTGGAGAGGGACGATGTCGAGAGGTTCGCTGACGCCCTGCACCGGCCTGTCCCGGACCTCGAACCGCTCCTCGGGCTCTCTTTCGAGGGCGAAGTGCGCGCGATCCCGGAGGGCCATGTGGTCTTCGCCGGTGAGCCCTTGCTGGAAGTGACCGCACCACTCCCCCAGGCCCAGCTCGTCGAGACGTACCTCCTGAACCAGCTCTGCCACCAGACGGCGGTGGCGTCCAAGGCGGCACGCTGCGTCCTGGCCGCGGCCGGCAGGGCGGTCGTGGACTTCTCACTGCGCCGCACGCACGGCCCCTGGGCGGGGCTGCAGGCCGCCCGACTGGGGGCCATGGTGGGCTTCGCCGGCACCAGCAACGTCGCCGCCGCAACCTCCCTGGGCATTCCGGCCTCGGGCACCATGGCCCACTCCTACATCGAGGCGTTCCCGGGTGAGGAGGAGGCGTTCCGCGCGTTCGCGCGCTGCCACCCCGGCCCGGTCACCTTTCTCGTCGACACCTACGACACGGAGGAGGGCGTGCGTGTCGCCGCCCGGGTCCTGACCGCGCTGGGGCTCGGGCCCGGCTATGCGATCCGCCTGGACAGCGGCGACCTCGACGCACTCTCGCGGCGGTCGCGCGCCCTGCTCGACGCCGCCGGGCTGACCGACGTACAGATCGTTGCCAGCGGCGGACTCGACGAGTACGGGGTGGACCGGCTCGTACGCGCCGGAGCCCCCATTGATGTGTACGCCGTGGCCACCAAGGTGGGCGTCGCCGCGGACGCCCCGTACCTCGACGCCGCTTACAAGCTCGTCGAGTACGACGGCTGTCCCGTGATGAAGCTGTCCTCGGCGAAGGTCACGGCCCCGGGCCGCAAGCAGGTCTTCCGTCGACCCGGAAGGCCGGACGTCATCGCCCTGGCGGCCGAGGGACCACCGGACTCCGCACAGGCGCTGGTGCGCACGGTCATGCGGGGTGGGCGGCGAACGGGGGCGCTGGACCACTGGCTGGACGCACGCAAGCGGTTCCGCGAGGACCTGGCCGGGCTGCCCGACTCGGCGCGCCGGATCGTCAATCCCGAGCCGGTCCGGCCGGCGCGGTCCGAGGCGCTCGACCATCTGACGGCCTCGGTACGAGCCGACATCGAAGTCCGCCGTAGCCCGGAACACCGCACCACGCCGTCGGACATGGCCGGCCCCCATTCCGCCGCGCTCTCGGTCTCCGGACACTGACCTGCCACGTGGCGGCGGAGGGGTCGGCAGGCCTCCGGTGGGGACCAATGGCCCCTGGCAGGCAGGCGCTGCCAACGCCTTCCATGGAAGTGGCGGCGGCATCCGTCCGCGCCACCGCACAGAAGGAGGCGAGGGCGATGTCCGCTCCCGCACCAGCGAAGAACGCGCAGGCCGTCACGCACGGCCCAGAGGCAACCGGCGCCTCCATGCGCGCCCGTGTGGGCGACGAGATCGTGGTACGTGGGACCACGGCCGGGGTCGTCGCGCGAGACGGTGAGATCGTCGGCCTCCACCATCAGGACGGCAGCCCGCCCTACGACGTGCGGTGGGCCGAGGACGGAGGAGTGACCCTGTACTTCCCGGGTCCTGATGCGTACGTCCGGCACTTGGTGAGCGGAGGCGAGCATGTCCGGGCCCGGTGACCGCCGACCTGTCGTGGTGGGTGTCGATCCCGATCCCGTCCACCGGATGGCACTGGCCTGGGCGGCCGACGAAGCCGTCCGCAGACGGCTGCCGTTGCGCGCGGTCCATGCGGAGGGCGTGCCCACTCGGGGCTACCGGAGGCAGGAAGTCCCGCCGTCCTGGGAGGAATGGAACGAGGCTCTGCACAAGGCAGGCCAGCAGGTGCTGGGGCAGGCCGTGGACTTCGTCTCGGCCCGGTACCCGCAGCTCCAGGTCGACGCGCTGCTCGCGGAGGGCGACCCGGTGTGGGTGCTGCGCGAGCAGAGCCGCGACGCCACCGCCGTCGTGCTGGGGTCGCGGCACCTGAGCCGGAAGCAGGAGGTGTTCGGCTCCGCGTCGGTCGCCCTGCCGGTCATGGCCCGCACGCACTGTCCCCTGGTGGTCGTCCCCGAGCCGGAACATGTCACCGAGGAGCCGGCGTACTTCGTCGTCGGCGTCGACGGCAGCGAGCACTCCGGTGCCGCGGTCGACGTGGCGTTCGAGGAGGCGGCCCTGCGCGGCGCCCGGCTGCGGGCCCTGCTCGTCTGGGAGCCCGGACCGCTGAGGGTCTTCGACGAGCACCAGCCGCAGCAGGAGTGCCGACGGCTCCTCTCCGAGATCGTGGCAGGACGCCACGCCCGCTATCCCGAGGTGGACCTGCACCACGAAGTGCTCGTCGGGCACCCCGTCCAGGTGCTCACCGACGCCTCGGCGCATGCGCTGGGCCTGGTGGTGGGGACCCGGGGCCGCGGAGGCTTCGCCGGCATGCTGCTGGGCTCGGTCAGCCAAGGCGTGCTGCACCACGCCCGCTGCCCTGTCATCGCCGTACCCACCCGCGAGTGAACCGGCAGACCAGCAGGAAGGGAAGCCGCCGTGACTGCACAACCTCTCGACGTGGACACCGTCGCCAGGCTCGTGGCGGACGCCGCGGCGGCGCCCTCGCTGCACAACGCCCAGCCCTGGGCCTTCCGCTACCTGCGGGACATCGGTGTCCTGCGGCTGTACGCGGACCTGGAGCGGGCACTCCCGCGAACCGACCCCGACAACCGCGGCCTGCACCTGGGGTGCGGTGCCGCGCTGCTCAATCTGCGCGTGGCCGCTGCGGCAGCCGGGCTCGCGCCGGTCGTCCGGTTGCTACCGGACGCGGCCTGCCCGGAGTTCCTCGCCGAGGCGCATCTGTGCGGCACGGGAACCCCCGAGGGGGCGCTCGCCCGGCTGCGTCCTGCGATCCCTCGCCGTCACTCCAGCCGCTTCCCCTTCCGCGAGGAGACGCTCCCCCTCGCCGTGCAGGAGACGTTGCAGGAAGCTGCGCGCGCCGAGGGCGCACAGCTGCTGTTCCCCGGCGCATGGCACGTGCAGTCGATCCTGGAGCTGGTGCGGGACGCCGAGGGCAGGGAGGCGCTCGCGCCGGACGTGCGTGAGGAGACGGCGCGCTGGGCGCACACCGGCTCTTCCGGCAGCGCCAGGGCCGTTGACGGCATCGCGGCCGAGGCTTTCGGTCCTCGGCAGCGCCACACCTCGGTCCCCGTGCGTGACTTCGCCGCCGGTCGTCCACTGCCCGAACGCGGCTGGGCGCCCTTCGAGAGCGAACCGAACATCGCCCTGCTGGGCACGGCCCACGACGGGCCCGCGGACTGGTTGTCGGCCGGTCAGGCACTGGAACGGGTCCTGCTCCAGGCGACGACGGACGGGCTGGTCGCCTCGGTCACTTCCCAGCCCCTGGAGTGGCCCGAGATCCGGTGGGCCGTCCGCGACCCCGTCTCCGCGATGGCTCATGTCCAGATGGTCATCCGGCTCGGTCACGGCCCCGAAGGCCCCGCGAGCCCACGGCGGGCGGTGGCCGAAGTGCTCGACGTTCTCTGAGTCGGACCTTGTGGACCGTGGGACAGCGAGGAGCAGCGCATGAAGGTTTCCGAGGTGATGACGGCTCCTCCGGTGTGCGTGGCGCCGAACGCCACCCTGGCCGAGGTGGCCCGGCAGATGGCCGAGAGCGCCGTCGGGTCTGTGCTGGTGGTCGAGGGCGGAGCACTGCACGGCATCGTCACCGATCGCGACCTCGCCGTTCGTGGCATGGGGGGCGGCCTGGACGCGAGGGCCCGGGTGGACGCGGTGATGTCGACCCGCGTCGTCACGGTCGAGGCCGTCGAGGATCTAGGGGCTGCCTATCGCGCGTTCCGTCGCACGGGGGTCCGCCGGCTTCCGGTCCTGGACGCGGACCGGGTGGTGGGGGTGCTGACGATCGACGACCTCTTCCTCGACCTGTTGCGGCGGTTCGCCGACCTGCTGGGGCCGGTGGCCTGGAGCGTCCTGCAGGAGCCTCCGGGACCGCCCCAGTAAGGCCGGAGCCCCGGATGAACCCTGAAGGGGCCCGGCAGGGCACGACCGCGCTCCACGAGGACGGTCCGGCGGCGGGCGGCGAGACCGCGGCACAGGCGCCACCCACTAAGAGCTCCTAACGGAATGCGGTTCGCAGGCGCCGCCAGCAGATCAGCGAGCAGGCGAGCTTGAGGAACGCCTCGTGGATGTCATCGCGGATCT
>NZ_JBEYYJ010000043.1:0-64876 GCF_040645475.1 Streptomyces sp. NPDC046759
GCTTCTTGCGGCCCTGAGGGCTCCGCACCTTCCGAATCTCGAAGTCCATCGCATCCCCTGAACTGGGGTGTTGCGACGACCACTAGAACGGAAGCTCGGGGAGCGGGCCTTGCGCACGAGCGGGGGTCAGAGCGCGGACACCGGTACGTACGGCGCCAGGTCCGCCGCGAGTTCCTCGTGCACCCGGACCTTGAGCAGGGTGCCCTCCGCGGTGTGCTCCTCGGAGATCACCTCGCCCTCGGTGTGGGCGCGGGCGACGAGCTTGCCGTGCGTGTAGGGCACGAGCGCCTCGATCTCGACCGACGGGCGCGGCAGCTCGTTGTCGATGAGGCCGAGCAGCTCCTGGATGCCCCGGCCGGTGCGGGCCGAGACCGCGATGGAGCGCTTCTCGATCCGGAGCAGCCGCTGGAGGACCAGCGGGTCGGCCGCGTCCGCCTTGTTGATCACGACGATCTCGGGCACGTCGGTGGCGCCGACGTCCCGGATCACCTCGCGCACGGCGGCGAGCTGCTCCTCCGGGTTCGGGTGCGAGCCGTCCACCACGTGCAGGATGAGGTCGGAGTCGCCGACCTCCTCCATCGTGGAACGGAAGGCCTCGACCAGGTGGTGCGGCAGGTGGCGTACGAAGCCGACGGTGTCCGCCAGCGTGTACAGCCGGCCGCTCGGCGTCTCCGCCCGGCGGACGGTCGGGTCCAGGGTCGCGAACAGGGCGTTCTCGACCAGGACGCCGGCGCCGGTGAGGCGGTTGAGCAGGGAGGACTTGCCGGCGTTGGTGTAGCCCGCGATGGCGACGGACGGCACCTTGTTGCGGCGGCGCTCCTGGCGCTTGACCTCGCGGCCGGTCTTCATCTCCGCGATCTCCCGGCGCATCTTCGCCATCTTCTCGCGGATCCGTCGCCGGTCGGTCTCGATCTTGGTCTCACCGGGGCCACGTGTGGCGAGGCCGCCGCGACCGCCACCCATCTGCCGGGACAGCGACTGACCCCAGCCGCGGAGCCTGGGCAGCATGTACTGCATCTGGGCGAGCGCGACCTGTGCCTTGCCCTCCCGGGACTTGGCGTGCTGGGCGAAGATGTCCAGGATCAGGGCCGTACGGTCGATGACCTTGACCTTGACGACGTCCTCCAGCTGGATCAGCTGGCCCGGGCTCAGCTCACCGTCGCAGATGACGGTGTCCGCGCCGGTCTCGAGGACGATGTCACGCAGCTCGGCAGCCTTGCCGGAGCCGATGTAGGTGGCCGCGTCGGGCTTGTCGCGGCGCTGGATCACGCCGTCGAGCACGAGGGCGCCCGCGGTCTCCGCGAGGG
The DNA here is from genome assembly GCF_040645475.1 of Streptomyces sp. NPDC046759. Classification (NCBI taxonomy): domain Bacteria; kingdom Bacillati; phylum Actinomycetota; class Actinomycetes; order Kitasatosporales; family Streptomycetaceae; genus Streptomyces; species Streptomyces sp. NPDC046759. The sequence goes on from NZ_JBEYYJ010000043.1 coordinate 1,308, forward strand.
CGGCGAGCTCCGCCAGGGAGTTGTCGGCGTCCTGGGCGGTGCCGGTGGTCCACACCCCGACGAGCACGACCCGCTCCAGGCGGAGCTGCCGGTACTCGACCTCGGTGACGTCCTCCAGCTCGGTGGACAGCCCCACCACGCGGCGCAGGGCCGCGCGCTCGGAGCGGTCGAACTGTTCGCCGTCCCGCTCGCCGTCGATCTCGTGGCTCCAGGCGACGTCCTCTTCCATCAGGGCATCGGCCCGAAGACCCTCGGGATAGGCGTGCGCGAGGCGCTTGGCGTCCTGGGAAGCGGAAGAAGAGGAGGTCATTGGATCCTTACGTCGATGGGATGCCGTTACGGCGCCGGTACGGCGGTCCGGGGGGACCGCACGTCTTGGTCAACGTACGAATACCCCGGGAGATTCCCGTGTCCCGTCTCGCGCCGACCCGAAGATGGTCGCACGAGGCGGCACGTCTCGTCACCGCCTTATCGGGTCCGCTGCCTGGCCGGCTTCGCCGATGGGGCCGGGCCCGACGGCTTCCGGCCCGGCTTCCCCGACTTCGTGGATTTCGACGCCTTCCAGTCCGGGTGACCGGGCATCGGCGGGGTCTTCTCGCCGTACAGCCAGGCCTTGAAGAAGCCGCTCAGGTCGCGGCCGGAGACCGTCGAGGCCAGCCGGACGAAGTCGGCGGTGCCTGCCGTGGAATCCCGGTGTTCCCGGACCCACGTCCGCTCCAGCCGCTCGAAGGCCGAGCGGCCGATCTCCTGCCTCAGGGCGTAGAGCACCAGCGCCGCGCCGTCGTAGATGTTGGGCCGGAAGAGGCTGACCTTCTGGCCGGGCGCGGGCGCCTTGGGCAGGCCGGGCGGGCCGCCGGCCGCACGCCAGCCGTCGGAGGCGGCGTACGCGCTCTTCATCCGGTTCACCATGGGCCGGTGTGCGGTCTCCTCGGCGTACAGCGCCTCGTACCAGGTGGCGTGCCCCTCGTTCAGCCAGACGTCGGACCAGGTGCGGGGGCTGACGCTGTCGCCGAACCACTGGTGGGACAGCTCGTGCACCAGGATCGACTCGACGTACCACTTGGGGTAGGCGGGCTCGGTGAACAGGTTCTTCTCGAAGAGCGAGAGGGTCTGCGTCTCCAGTTCGAAGCCGGTGGAGGCCTGTGCCATGAGCACGCCGTAGGTCTCGAAGGGGAACGTCCCGACCTTGCTCTCCATCCAGGCGATCTGGTCCGGGGTCTTGGCGAGCCACGGTTCGAGGGCCTTGGCGTCGGCGCTGGGCACGACGTCGCGGACGGGCAGGCCGTGCGGTCCCTCGCGGTGCAGCACGGTGGAGCGGCCGATGGACACCTGGGCGAGTTCGGTGGCCATGGGGTGCCGGCTGCGGTAGGTCCAGGTGGTGGTGGTGCCGACACGCCGGACTCCGGCGGGCAGACCGTTGGCGACGACGGTGTAGCCGTTCGGGGCGGTGATGTGGAAGGTGAAGCGCGCCTTGTCGGACGGGTGGTCGTTGCACGGGAAGACCAGGTGGGCGGCGTCGGCCTGGTTGGCCATGGCGAGTCCGTCGGAGGTGCGCACCCAGCCGCCGTCCTGGTCCTTGGCGCCTTCGGGATCGCTGGTGTGCCTCACGGTGATCCGGGTCCAGTCGCCCTTCGCGAGGGCGTGTTCCGGGGTCACGACCAGGTCCTCGCCGGCGCTGGCGAAGTCGGCGGGACGCCCGTCGACCTGGACGGACTGCACGGTGCCGTGCGCGAAGTCCAGGTTGATCCGGTCCAGGTCGGCGGTGGTCCAGGCGTCGATGGTGGTGACGGCCTGAAGGGGTTTGTCGTTGCTGCCGGGATAGGTGAAGGACAGGTCGTACGACGCCACGTCATAGCCCGGGTTGCCCAGGTACGGGTAGAGCCGGTCGCCGATGCCGAGGGGCTCGGGCGGGGCCGCGGCGGCGAGGAGGCAGACGGCGACTGCGGAGGCGAGCAGGGCCGCCTTCCGGTGCCGGGGGATCCTGGGCCGGGTCCGGGACTGCGTGGTCCCGGACTGCGCGGTCCGGGCCTGGGAGCGGGCGCGGGGGGTGAGCAGCATGCACCACCGCTACCAGTGCGCTCCCGCCTGACGACGGCGACGCGCGCCCGGCCCACCCGAACGGGTACGGTCCGGAGGCTGCTGATGCCCGTGCGGCACTCTTCCGATCGATGCAGCCGGCTCTGACCGAACAGGGTCCGACCGAACGGGGCTGCGACAGAACGGGGCTCCGACAGAACGGAGCCCGACCGAGCGGTCGGCGCCGCCCCGCAACGCCGGCCCACCGGCCGGCGGCCGGGCGGGAGGACCGGACCGCCGGGAGACCGCGCCCGTCGGTCACACCTGGCGCCCCGCGGAGGCCGGGGCCTGGGGCTGGGCGCGGGCCACGTCGTACACGCCCGGGACGTCCCGCATGGCGCGCATCAGGGCCGGGAGGCGCGCCGCGTCGGGGAGCAGGAGGGTGTACGTGTGCCGTACCCGCTGCTGGGCGGGCGGCTCCACGGTCGCCGAGACGATGTCGGCGCCCGCCGAGGAGATCGCCTCGGTGAGGTCGGCGAGCAGATGCGGACGGCCGAACGATTCAGCGACCAGCGTGACCCGGCACTCGGAGGTGTCTCCCCAGCGCACGGCGACCTCCGTGCGCCCCCGGCTGTTCATGTGCGCGACCGCGGCGCACTCCACCCGGTGCACGGTCACCGCTCCCCCGCGCACCACGAAGCCGGTGATCTCGTCCGGCGGCACGGGCGTACAGCACCCGGCGAGCCGTACGGAGACCCCCGGCCGGTCCACGAGGACGTCGGCGCCACGGGGGCGCTCCGCGGGGGCGCCCCCGGCGGGGGCCGGGCCCGCGCGGCGGGGCGCGGCGGTGCTCCGCTCGGCCTCGCTGCGCCGCGCGGGGGCGGTGCCGTCGGTGGGTTCGGGGCGCGTGCCGGCCATCTCCTCCGTGCCGGTACCGCCGCCGGGGTGCGTCGCAAGCCAGCGCTGGATGGCGATGCGGGCGGCCGGGGTGTGGGCGTGTTCCAGCCATTCACGGGACGGCTCGGAGGCAGGGTCCTGGCCCATGAGGAGCTGCACGGTGTCGCCGTCCTTCAGGACGGTGCTGAGCGTGGCCAGGCGACCGTTGACGCGGGCACCGATGCAGGCGTGCGCGTCCTCGCCGTACTGCGCGTACGCGGCGTCCACGCAGGTGGCGCCCTCGGGCAGGCCGAGGGTGCCGCCGTCGGGGCGGAAGACGGCGATCTCGCGGTCCTGGGCGAGGTCCTCTCGCAGCGTGGACCAGAAGGTGTCGGGGTCGGGCGCGGCCTGCTGCCAGTCGAGGAGGCGGGAGAGCCAGCCGGGGCGGGTGGGGTCGGCGCGCTCGCCGTCGGCGGGGGTGTCGGAGGCGGGGGCGTCGGACGCCGGGGCGTACGGGTTGCCGAGGGCGACGACGCCGGCCTCGGCGACCTTGTGCATCTGGTGGGTGCGGATGAGGACCTCGACGACCTGGCCGTCGGGGCGGGCGACGGCGGTGTGCAGCGACTGGTAGAGGTTGAACTTCGGTACGGCGATGAAGTCCTTGAACTCCGAGACGACCGGCGTCATGCAGGTGTGCAGTTCGCCTAGGACGCCGTAACAGTCCGCGTCCTCGGCGACCAGCACGAGCAGGCGGCCGAAGTCGGTGCCACGCAGCCGGCCGCGCTTGCGGGCCACGCGGTGGACGGAGACGAAGTGCCGGGGCCTGATGAGGACTTCGGCCTGGATGTCGGCCTCGCGCAGCACGCCGCGCATCTCGTCGGCGACCTCGGCGAGCGGGTCGTCCGGGCGGGCGGCGTTGCGCGCGATCAGGTCCCGTGTGTGCTCGTACTCCTCGGGGTGGAGGATGGCGAAGACCAGGTCCTCCATCTCGGTCTTCAGGGCCTGCACGCCGAGGCGTTCGGCGAGCGGGATGAGGACGTCCCGGGTGACCTTGGCGATCCGCGCCTGTTTCTCGGGGCGCATGACGCCGAGCGTGCGCATGTTGTGCAGGCGGTCGGCGAGTTTGATCGACATCACGCGCACGTCACTGCCGGTGGCGACGAGCATCTTGCGGAAGGTCTCCGGCTCGGCGGCGGCCCCGTAGTCGACCTTCTCCAGTTTCGTCACACCGTCGACGAGATAACGAACCTCCTCGCCGAACTGTTCCCGCACCTGATCCAGCGTCACGTCGGTGTCCTCGACGGTGTCGTGGAGCAGGGAGGCGGTCAAGGTCGTGGTCTCGGCGCCGAGTTCGGCGAGGATGAGCGTCACGGCGAGCGGGTGGGTGATGTACGGTTCACCGCTCTTGCGCATCTGGCCGCGGTGCGAGGACTCCGCGAGGACGTAGGCGCGGCGCAGCGGGTCGAGGTCCGCGTCGGGGTGGTGGGCGCGGTGCGCCTCCACGACGTGGCCGATCGCGTCGGGCAGCTTGTCGCGGACGGCGGGCCCGAGCAGAGCCGCCCGGCCGAGCCTGCGCAGGTCGATCCGGGGCCGGGACTTCCTGCGGTCCGCCCTGGGCACCGCGGGAGCGGTGGCCGCCGCGGACGCCGTGGGCGCTACCGGGCCAGGGGTCGCAGGGTTCGTGGCCTCCGCACTCATGGGCACCTCCGGCTCGTGGACCGGCGGACGGGGGCCCCAGGGCGTACGCGGCTCAGGGATGGCGACGTTCCCCCGTCCGTGCCGGTGCTTGATGCTACCGAGCCCACCACGCCCGACCGACCGCCTCTCGCCGAGCGTGAAACGGATCACCCATTCGAGCGACGAAAAAGAGGTTTAGGGTTTGCGCCACATGCCCCGGTGTCGCCTGCGGTTTCGAGAGCCGCCGATCACCGGAAACCCCTGATCCAGGAGCCGCGGGGCGTTTTCCTCGTACTCTCGCCGGGTCAGCGGACCGCGTTTTCCAGCCATTCGCCGTCGATCTCGCCCTCCGCGACGATCACGGCGGGTCCGGTCATCTCGATCTCGCCGTCGGGGTGTTCGGTGATGACCAGGCGCCCGCCGGGCAGGTCGACGGTGTACGTGGCCGGGGTTCCGGTGACGGCCGGGTCGGCGCCGTCACGCCGGGCGGTGGCCACGGCGACGGCGCACGCGCCGGTGCCGCACGAGCGGGTCTCGCCGGAGCCGCGCTCGTGCACGCGCATGGCGACGTGGTGGGGGCCGCGGTCGACCACGAACTCGACGTTGACCCCGTCGGGATAGGCGGCGGCCGGGCTGAACGGCGGCGGGTCGTAGAGGTTGCCGGCCTGCGCGAGGTCGTCGACGAACGCGACCGCGTGCGGGTTGCCCATGTTCACGTTGCGCGCGGGCCAGATGTGCTCGCCGACGCTCACCGTGACCTCGCCCTCCGGCAGGCGGGCGCGGCCCATACCGACGGTGATGTCACCGTCCTTCGCGATGTGGACCGTCTTCACGCCCGCGCGCGTGGCGATCGCGAGGTCGCCTTCGCCCACGTGTCCGGCGTGCTGGAGGTAGCGGGCGAAGACCCGGACTCCGTTGCCGCACATCTCGGCGACCGAGCCGTCGCCGTTGCGGTAGTCCATGAACCATTCGGCCTCGGCCGCCATGGCCCGCGCCTCCGGATGCGCCGCGGAGCGCACCACGTGCAGCACACCGTCACCGCCGATACCGGCCCGGCGGTCGCACAGCGCCGCGACGGCGGCCGGGCTCGGGTCGAGGGCGTTCTCCGGGTCCGGGAGGATCACGAAGTCGTTCTCGGTGCCGTGACCCTTGAGGAAGGCGATCCGTGTGCTCATTCCTCGATCGTACGGGAGCGCTCCGCCGGGCCGGCCGAAGGGACGGGGCGGTGCTGAGCGGTGGGACGGTGCGGGCACGTGGGGGTTGATCGCGCTGTTCCGCGCGCCCCCGCGGGGCGCTTCAGCGCAGCCGTGCCACTCGCCATACGGCGAGGACCACGACGACCGCCACCAGCAGGACGTAGGCGAGCACGACCCGCCAGTCGGGGCGGCGGCCCGAGCCGCGTGCCGGGAGCCCGGGCCAGGTGTGGCCCACCCGGCGGGCGGCCATCATGCCCCAGCCGGCGGCGCAGAAGCAGATCAGCAGGCCCAGCATGGCGATCACCGCGCCGCTGTCGCCGAAGTCGAAGGCGAGCGGGAAGGCGAACATCAGGGAGCCGACGGCGGACAGTCCGACGATGGGCGCTAGTTGCCAGAGACGCAGCCTGCGCTGCGGGCGCAGCTCGACCTCGACCTCCTCACCGCCCGGGTACATCTCCTCGGGCTCCGGCCCGTCGGCGGTCACGCCGTCCGGCGTCTCCTCGGGGCCGTCGTCGGTCAGCCGGGCTTCGGAGAGAGGCTCCTCGGTGAGGCGCTCCTCGGTCGGCCGTCGCCACCCGGGACGGCGTCCGGCCGGCCGCTCCTCGATGAGCCGGCCCCCGGTGAGGCGGCCCGCCGTGCGGCGTTCCTCCCCCGGCCGCTCGTCCGCGCGACGGCTCTCAGGCAGCCGGTCCTCACCCGGGAGGCTGCCGTTCCGATGCTCTCCGGTCGGACGTTCCTCGGTGAGACGGTCCTCGACGAGGCAGTCGTCGGTCGGGCGGTCCCCGCACGGCTCCGGTTCGTCACCGTCGGTGGTGACGTGCTCGGCACTTTGTGCGGTGTCGCGAGGGCCGGCCTCCATCGCCACGCGCCCTCCCAACTAGGCTCCACTTGGTCGATCGAAGCTCGATGATGGCACGGCACCGAAGGCCGCGATGACCGGCGGCGCATCCCGATGCCATGACGTGATCAGGCTGTAACCGGTCGTTCGACCAACGCCAGGGCCAACCGCGGAAGTTCCCCACGATTCGTCACCGCCCCACTCAACCAGTGCACCCGGGGATCGCGCCTGAACCACGAATCCTGACGGCGCGCGAAGCGCTTCGTCGCGCGTACGGTCTCGGCCCGCGCTTCCGCTTCGGTGCACTCTCCGGCGAGCGCCGCGAGCACCTGCTGGTAACCCAGCGCACGCGACGCAGTGCGCCCCTCGCGCAACCCCTGCGCCTCCAGCGCGCGCACCTCGTCCACGAGGCCCGCCTCCCACATCCGGTCGACGCGGCGTGCGATGCGCTCGTCCAGCTCCGGACGGGCCACGTCTACTCCGATCTGGACGGTGTCGTAGACGGAGTCGTGGCCGGGCAGGTTGGCGGTGAAGGGCCGGCCGGTGATCTCGATCACCTCCAGCGCCCGGACGATACGGCGCCCGTTGCTCGGCAGGATCGCACGGGCGGCCTCCGGATCGGCGGCGGCCAGGCGGGCGTGCAGCGCACCCGAGCCGCGCAGCGCGAGCTCCTCCTCCAGGCGGGCCCGGACATCGGGGTCGGTGCCGGGGAACTCGAGGTTGTCGACGGCCCCGCGGACGTACAGACCGGAGCCGCCGACCAGGATCGGCCAGCGGCCCTCGGCGAGCAGTGCGTCGATCCGGGCGCGGGCCAGTTTCTGGTACTCGGCGACGGAGGCGGTGACGGTCACGTCCCAGATGTCCAGCAGGTGGTGCGGGATGCCGCCGCGCTCCTCGGGCGTCAGCTTGGCGGTGCCGATGTCCATCCCCTCGTACAGCTGCATGGAGTCGGCGTTGACGACCTCCCCGCCGAGCTGCTGGGCCAGGAAGACGCCGAGATCAGACTTTCCGGCCGCGGTGGGTCCGACGACGGCGATGACGCGGGGGGTCGAGGATGCACTGCTCACCGCACCAGTCTCGCAAACCTCCCGGTGGTGCCTCGAACGAGTTACGTGACACAGGGGGTTCCGGGTCGTTGCCCGTGGCGAGATACCGCCGTCCGGACCAACGGAGGGCGGTGACCCGGGCGGCGCAACTGTACGCACCGGGTAACGCGGGAATTCGCCCGCACGAGTACCGTATGGAGTGGATATGGGCGTTTTTGCACGACTCCTTGGCAGGTCGAAGGCGACTCCGGAGGCGTCGGACGCCGAGGCGCAGGCCGGCAGCGAGCCGGGAGGGGCCGAGGCGGCGGAGACGGAGTCGGCGGAGGCGAAGACCGGCGGGTCGGCGAAGACGGCCGGGTCGGCCGGGACGCAGGGACCGGCCGACGACGGAAGCGAGGACGGGGCCCCGTCGGACACCTCCGCGGACGACGCGTCCGAGGCCTCCGGCATCCCCGAGCAGCAGTCGGCCGAGGAGGCCGCCGACAACGAGGCCGGCGAGGGCGCCCGCAGGTAACGGCCCCGAGAGGGAAGGTGGACCATGGGTGTGTTGGACAACATGAAGGCCAAGCTCGGCCCGGCCAGGGACAAGGTGTCGGACCTCGCGCGACAGCACGGGGGCAAGGTCCAGCACGGTCTCGACAAGGCCGCGAAGGCTGTGGACGAGCGCACCAAGGGCAAGTACAGCGACCGGATCCAGGCCGGCACCGGCAAGGCCAAGCACGCGGTCGACCGTCTCGCCCACAAGGAGGGTCCCGGCCCGGGCACGGCCACCGGCGATCCGGCGGCGCCCACCCGGCCAAAGGGCCCGCCACCGGCTTCCTGAGTTCCTGGACGGCATGCGGATCGGCGGACGGTCGCGGAGCCAGCGGCTCCCGGCCGTCCGCCGTTTCGCGCACCCAGTGGCACCGGGACCGGGGGACCGGGCACCAGGACGGACCGGGCACTAGGACCAGGTGGCCACCAGATACCCCACGCCGTACGGCGCGTCCTCGTACAGCAGTGCGCCGCTGAGGTCCGCGCCCTCGGCGGCGCCGGCCAGGACCTGCCAGGGCGCCCGGCCGGAGGCCTTCAGTTCCTGCGCCAGCTCGGCGTCGAGCGCCCGGACGGCTGCCACGTCCGCCGCGCCCAGCGCCCTGGCGACCTCCGCGTCGAAGGGTGCCGCCCGCTCGTCCAGGTAACCCGGCGCCTTGACCGTGCGGCACGCGCTGGCGTCTCCCATCACCAGCAGCGCCACCCGCCCGGCCCGGGCGCCGATCTGCCGGCCGATCTCGATGCACCGCTCGGGCGGCAGCGGTTCCCCGACACCGAGTCCCTCGATGGGGGCGTCCGCCCAGCCGGTCCGCTCCAGCAGCCAGGCACCGACCGCCAGCGAGGGCGGCAGTTCCCGCCCGCCGACGGTGTCCGTCGCGGTCCCGAGGCGTACGTCGCGGTCGACCCCGAACCCCCGGAAGGATCCCGGGGCGCCCTGCGGGAACGAACCGCGCCCGCTCTGCTCCGCGGGACCGACGACGACCAGGAGGTCCGGGCGGGCGGCGGCGAGCACACCGAGCGCGTCGGCGCAGGCCGAGCGCGCGGCATCCATCTCGGGAGCGGCACCCGCGGCGACCTCGGGCACGAGCAGCGGAGGGCAGGGACAGACTGCGGCGGCGACAAGCATGATCGGCAGGGTACGCCGTACGACGGCCGGCCCGGCCGTCGCTGAGCACGTCGGCCGGACCGTTCACCCCCAGGACGCGGACGACAGCGCCCGGCCTGTGGGGAAGGCCGTCAGTCGCAGCCGCAGCCGCTTCCCGTGGCGACCGGCAGGGGCTCGGGCACCCCGATCCTGGGCAGGCCCAGCATCACGCCCACCGGCTTGGCGGCCTCCGCGGCGTTGCGCTTCTCCCAGGCGTCGCCCGCGCGCGTGCGGCGCACGGCGAGGACGGGGCCCTCGGCGAGGAGGTGGTGCGGGGCGGCGTACGTCACCTCCACGGTGACCACGTCACCCGGGCGGACCTCCTGCTCCGGCTTGGTGAAGTGGACCAGCCGGTTGTCCGGGGCGCGGCCGGAGAGCCGGTGGGTGGCGCCGTCCTTGCGGCCCTCGCCCTCGGCGACCATCAGCTCGAGCGTGCGGCCGACCTGCTTCTTGTTCTCCTCCCAGGAGATGTCCTCCTGGAGGGCCACGAGCCGCTCGTAGCGCGCCTGGACGACCTCCTTGGGGATCTGGTTCTCCATGGTCGCGGCCGGGGTGCCCGGGCGCTTGGAGTACTGGAAGGTGAAGGCCTGCGCGAAGCGCGCCTCGCGGACGGCGTGGAGCGTCTGCTCGAAGTCCTCCTCGGTCTCGCCGGGGAAGCCCACGATGATGTCGGTGGTGATCGCCGCGTGCGGGATGGCGGCCCGCACCTTCTCGATGATCCCGAGGTAACGCTCCTGCCGGTAGGAGCGGCGCATGGCCTTCAGCACGGTGTCCGAGCCGGACTGCAGCGGCATGTGCAACTGCGGCATCACGTTCGGGGTCTCGGCCATGGCGGCGATGACGTCGTCGGTGAAGTCACGGGGGTGCGGGGAGGTGAAGCGGACCCGCTCCAGGCCCTCGACGTTCCCGCAGGCGCGCAGCAGCTTGCTGAAGGCCTCGCGGTCGCCGATGTCGGAGCCGTAGGCGTTGACGTTCTGCCCGAGCAGCGTGATCTCGGAGACGCCCTCGGCCACCAGCGCCTCGACCTCGGCGAGGACGTCGCCGGGCCGGCGGTCCTTCTCCTTGCCGCGCAGGGCGGGGACGATGCAGAAGGTGCAGGTGTTGTTGCAGCCGACGGAGATCGACACCCAGGCCGCGTAGGCGCTCTCACGCCGGGTCGGCAGGGTGGACGGGAAGGCCTCCAGCGACTCGGCGATCTCGACCTGCGCCTCCTCCTGCACGCGGGCGCGCTCCAGCAGGACCGGCAGCTTGCCGATGTTGTGCGTACCGAAGACGACGTCCACCCAGGGCGCCTTCTTCACGATGGTGTCGCGGTCCTTCTGCGCGAGACAGCCGCCGACCGCGATCTGCATGCCGGGCCGCGAGGCCTTCTTCGGCGCGAGCCGGCCCAGGTTGCCGTACAGCCGGTTGTCGGCGTTCTCGCGTACGGCGCAGGTGTTGAACACGACCACGTCGGCGTCCCCGTCCGAGCCCTCGGGGGCGCGCACGTACCCGGCCTCTTCGAGCAGTCCGGCCAACCGCTCGGAATCGTGGACGTTCATCTGGCACCCGTAGGTGCGGATCTCGTAACTCTTGGTGGCGTGAACGTCCACTGCGGGGCTCCGGTCGCTGCTGCTGGTCATGCGTCAAGGGTAGGCGGTGTCGGGAGAGCCCTGTCCCCGGTCATGTCTCGATGACGGCAGCGCACTCCGGGCAGACCACGGACGCGTGCTCCGCCGGGTACCAGGGGGCTCCCGGCTGTTCGGAGGGTTCCCAGCGCGCCGTCTCCATGGCGAAGGTGTCCTTGCCGCAAAGGGTCCGTGGTCCCGCGACGGTGCGCGAGCCCGGGGCGGCCGGCGCCGCGTGCACCCTGCGGACACGCCGTTCCCCACCGCTCACCGACCCCGCGGAGGAACGGGTGGCCACCGGCTTGTCGAGTTCGTAGACGACGATCTCGCTCATGGCTCCACCGTAGGTCGATTCCGTCCCCTCAGGCATCCAGCACGCGTACGACCGCGAGCGTGATGTTGTCGGGGCCGCCCGCCTCGATGGCGGCCTTCCACAGTTCGAAGGCCACCCGGCCGTCGTCGTGCTCCCGCATCACCTCGTCGAGCACCTCCGGGGGCACGGGATCGGTGAGGCCGTCGGTGCAGACGAGGTAGCGGTCGCCGGAGGACAGGGGCTCGGCCCTCACATGGGGGCGGATGGCGCGGTACGAGGCGCTGCCGCCCAGGCACTGGGTGACGATGGACGTGGTGCGACGCCCGGGTTCGAGTGGGGGACTGTCGTCGACGCTCACCTGGTGCAGCCCGTCACGGGTCGCCGCGAGGACCCGGCTGTCGCCCACGTTGAACACCAGGAGCGAGTCGGGCCGCAGGACGGCACCGGCGACCGTCGTGCCCATGGCGGCGAGCTCGCCTCCGGTGTCGCCGCCCGCGGCCTCGTACACGGCCCGGTTACAGGCGTTCAAGGCGTCGCGGACCGCGTCGTCGCTGCTCAGGGCGGGGCCGACGGATGCGATCCGGCGCACGGCCAGGGCGCTGGCCACATCGCCGCCAGGGTGTCCGCCGAGCCCGTCGGCGACGGCGACGACCAGGGGCGTCCCGAGCGGGAAGACGAGGGTCTGCGGACTTTCCGTCACCGTGGCGCACAGGGTCCACGGCCCGATCACGAGGCTGTCCTCGTTCCGTTCGCGGAGCAGCCCCGGATGACTCAGCGCACTCACCGCCACGTACCGCACGGCTCCAGCCTAGGCGCGCATCGTGTGCCACCGCCGCTGCGGGATCCGCGTCAGGTCAGTGACGGCTCCAGGGTTGCGGGCGTGGGGCCGTCGGGACGGACGGTGATGCCGTACCGCGCCTTGGTGGGGGTGGAGCGGAAGGACGGCCTGTGCACGGGAAGCAGGTGTTCGAGCAGGACGGTCGATTCGCGAAGCGCGAACTGCACGCCGAGGCAGGCGCGGGGACCGATGCCGAAGGGGAGGTAGCCGCCCGGGTGGGCGGGCCGGCCGTCCGGGACGGTGAAGCGCCGGGGGTCGAAGTGCTCCGGGTCCCGCCACAGTCCGGGATCGCGATGCGTGAGATACGGGCAGATCAGGATGTCGGTGCCCGCTTCCACGGTGTAGCCGCCGAGGGTGTCCTCCTCGGTGGCGTGGCGGGGCAGGATCCAGGCGGACGGGTAGAGCCGCAGCGTCTCGTGGACCAGGGCCTGGATGGCCTGTCGGCGCTGCGCCGAGCCTTCGGCACCCGCGGCGAGGGCCTGTTCGCGGGCGGCGGGGTGCTGGTCGAGGAGCAGGTGGAGCCAGGTCAGGGTGGTGGCGGTGGTCTCGTGCCCGGCCGCGAGCAGCGTGACCAGCTCGTCCCGGATCAGTCGGTCGGTGTACTCCGGGTGCTCGGTGGCGGCATCGATCAGGACGTGCAGCAGGCCCGGACCGTCGGGGCCGGCGGCACCGCCGCGTGCGGCGTCGATGGCGTGCCGGGCGACCGCGTCGATCCGGGCGAGGTCGGCGGCGACGGCCTTCTCGGCGACGGTGACGTCCGCGGGCAGGGACGGCAGTACGGCCGCCACGGCGGTCACGGCGGCCAGTTCGCGCTCGGTCACGTCGTCGATGGCGTATCCGGTGAGGGAGCGCCAGATGGCGTCCAGGGCGAAACGGCGCATCTCCTCGGCGACGTCGAAGGTCTGCCCGGTACCGGCGTACTCTTCCCAGCGTCTGGCGGTGGTCCGGGCGGCCTCGCTGATCCGCTGTTCGTAGCGGCGCATCCCGGTGCCGGTGAACTGGGACTGCAGCAGGCGGCGTTGCCGCTTCCACGCGGCGCCCGTGGCGGCGAGGACGCCGTCGCCGATGAGCAGACGGGCGCGGTGGGAGCGCTTGACGTACCGCTCCGGATGCCGGGCGAGTACGTGCTGGACCGCCTGGGGGTCGGTGACGAGGACGGTGGGCACCGGCCCGAGCCGGAACGCGGCGACGCCGCCGCACCGCCGGCGCACCTGGGACAGCAGCTCGACCAGTTCGCCTCCCGCCGAACGCCACCGCTCGACGAGTGCGGACTCGGCCTCGGGTACCGGCCGGCCGGTACCGGGAACGCGGGGGAGTGAGCCGGGACCGGCTTCGAGGTCCATGTGTCTTCTCCTGGTCGACCGCCGGACTCGGCCGGTACGGAGCACCGGCAGCACGGACTGTACGGGAGCGGGCACGGTCCGCGACAGCCCGACCGGGCGCGACCCGGACGCGAGCCCGCCGCCCCGGCAGCACCGTTGCGCCCGGAGCGGCACCGAGCGGCACCGAGCGGGGAGCCCACGGGTCCCGGAAAACCCGGTGGAGGCGGCGGGCCTGCCGTGCCTAAGGTCGGCGAATGACCACTCGAACCTTCCGTATCACCGTGCGCGGCGCCTTCGACGGCCTCACCGCCGAGCAGCGGAGCGCGCTGCTGGCGGACGCCGCCGAACACGACGTGCTGCGCGCCGCGTTCACGCCCGAGGGCAGCCTCACCTACGACATCGCCGCCCGGCCGGCCTTCGTCTTCCGCTTCAGCGACACCGGGGAGGAAGAGGAGGACGTCCTGGAGGCGGCCGAGCGGGCCGAGGACGCGGCGAAGGCCTGGCTGACCGAGCGCGGCTACGGCTTCAAGAACCTGCGTTCTTCGGCCGAGGATCTTTCCCAGGCGCCGATGGGCAAGCGGCAGCGACGCGCCGCACGTTCGAACGGCGCATAAACTTGAGCACTCAAGGAGGTGGCAATGAAGCAAGGAGGTGGCAATGAAGCTGGTGAGGACCAGGCCGTGCCGAAGGAGACCGGGGCGGGCGGTGGGCCGCGGCGATGAGTGAGCCCCTCGACGCGGTCCTGCGGCTGGTCCGGGCCCAGGCCGCGCTCGTGCGGCGCCTGGACTCCCGGCTCAGCGGGCTGCACGGCGCCAGCCTCGCCGACTTCACCCTGCTGCTACGGCTGGAACAGGCGCCCGGCGGCCGCATGCGCCGGGTCGACCTGGCCGAGGCACTGGGCCTGACGGCCTCCGGGGTCACCCGCGGGCTGGCTCCGCTGGAGCGGATCGGGCTGGTGACGCGGGAGGCGGATGCCCGGGACGCGCGCGTGGCCCACGCGGCACTGACCGCGACGGGCCGGCGGCGACTGCGGGACATGCTCGCCACGGCGGAGGAGACCGCCGGCGAGATCTTCGCCGCGCCCGGGTGGAGCGGCGACGACATCGCACTGCTGTCGTCCCTGCTGACCCGCCTCGGCGGCACCGGCCTGGCCGGCCGCTGAGCCCTGAAGGAGCTCCCACCACCGCCCCCGGCGGGTCGCACCTCGCCGCACCGCCACGTTCGCCGTCGCCCTCGTCACGTGTCCGGCCGTCACCCCCGCCGCACGAACCGGCCGTCACCCTCCTCCGGGCTGCGGCCGGCCCCGGGCCCGACCCGGAGCCCGACTCGCGCCCCGGCCGCCGGACCTCACCCTCGAGTGAGGCGAACTCCTCGTGGTCCAGGACACGTTGAGATGTGGCCGGATTGCGGGGAAAGCATGCGCGGAGCGTGGCATGATCATGCCCGTCTCGAGTTACCGACCGGTTCTACTGCCAAGTAGCACGCTCGTCCGGTACCTCTCCGCCACCCCCCACTCCACACAGGACCGACCATGCGCAGACGCATGCGGCACAGACGTGCCCTGCTGCCCGCCTTCGCCGTTACCACGCTCCTCCTGACCGCGGCCTGCTCCTCGTCCACCGCGCCCACCGCCCACGCCTCGCCTGCCACGCCGTCGGCGGCCTCCGGACACGGCCGGCAGGCCGACGGCGCCGTCGACCGCACGGAGCACTCTCTCGCCGTCGCCGCCGCTCCCGCGACCACCACGACCGCCACGGCGGGGCCGACTGGTTCCGGCCGACGGGCGCACCGCACGGCACTCGCCCTCAGCTCGTACGACCGCCACACCCGGCGGGCCGTCCTCTCCGACAGGCCCGCCCGCCACGGGAGTTCGTCCGGTGCACCGACGGCCTCCCCCTCGTCGCCCCCGTCCCTCTCCCCCTCGTCGTCCCCCTCCGCCTCCGGCGCCCCGCACCAGGCCGCCGTCGGCGACGTGCTCGCCAGCGCGCCCGCGCCCGGGGCACCGGACGGGCTGCTCGCAAAGATCACCAAGGTGATCGGCGAGACCGACGGCGGCACCGAGGTACAGACGGAACCGGCCACCCTCAACGCGCTGCTCGGCGACGAGACGGCGAAGGGCGCGGTGCCGGTCGACCCCTCGTCCTTCGTCGTCGACAAGCTGCTGCCCGGTGTGAAGGTCTCCTGGGCCAAGACCGGAGGCACGCACGCCGGCCCGGAGGGCGCGAGGGTGCCGCTCGGCAGTCTCCGGCTCGACGTGAGCGCCGGCATACCGACGCCCCAGGGCGCCCCGGCGTCGGCCACCGCGTCCGTGACGGGCTTCGTCCAGGTCGCCCCCCAGGTGGACTTCGCCTACGGCGGCGCCGGTACCGACGCGCCGCCCGGCTCCGCCTACCTCGGCCTGTCCGGCGACTGGACGTCCGGCTGGGCGGTCAAGGGCCGGGCCGCCGCGGCCACCGGCACCCCGCTGCGCATCCCGTTCGCCAAGCTGCACGCCGACCCCGTCCTCCAGGTCGGCCCCGTCCCGGTCGTCGTCGACCTCGACCTGACCGCCTACGTCCAGATCAGCGGCGACGGACAGGTCACCGTCGACGTGGAGCAGAACCTCAAGGGCGACTTCAAGGCGGGCGGCACCTTCGGCCCGGCCGGCTGGACCCCGGTCAGCTCCTCGGACATGACGAGCACACCTGTGCGCGCCTCGGTCACCACCGCGGGCGAGCTGAAGACGGCGCTCGGCGCCGAGGCCTCCGTCGGCCTCTACGGCACCGTCGGCGTCACCGCCGACCTGGCCCCGTATCTGCGCGGCGAGGCCTCCGGAGCCGTCACCGCCTCGTCCCACGGCGGCGGGGCGAAGGCCGAGGGCGCCTGGGCCGTGTACGGCGGGGTCGACCTCTCCGGGGCCCTGCGGCTGCAGCTGTCCGTCTTCGGTACCCCGGTCATCCAGCGGAGCATTCCGCTGGGCGCCCTGAACCGCGAGTGGAAGCTGACGAGCGGCACGCTCTAGGCGGTCGGATCCGTGACACCGTACTGCGCCGCGGGTATCCAGCCCTGGCGGCGCAGTACGGACGACACGTCCGGGGCACGGTAGTGCTCGCCCTTGAGGACCTTGCCGTCGGCCCGGCGGGCGACCTGCCCGTCCGGGCCGAGCTTGCTCATGTTGGCGCGGTGGATCTCGGCGATCACCTGGTCGAGATCGATGCCGTGCACGAGCGCCGTGCCGTACGCCACGTAGACCACGTCCGCCAGTTCGTGCGCGAGCCTGTCCAGCGGGCCGTGGACCGCGACCTCGGTCACCTCCGCGGCTTCCTCGGCGAGCAACTCCCCGCGATGCGCCGCCAGTTCGGGGTCCACCTCGGTCGGCGTACTGCGGGCGTCGAGGCCGAAGGCGCGGTGGAACTCTCGGACGAGGTCGGCGGGCGAAGTGCTCATGCGACGACTCTAACGGCCGGCACCGACAGCGCCGCGGTCCGCAATCCCGCTCACGTCCGGCCACGCGCAGGCCCTCTGCGTCGCCCACACCGCGACTCAGACACGTCCCCAGCGATCCGCACACCGCGCTCGCACTCGCACTCGCCCCGGCCTCGTCCCCCACACCGCGTCGCGCACACGCCCCCAGCGATCCGCACACCGCCACTCACATAGGTCCTCTGCGACCCGCACATCGCGCTCGCACGCCCCGGCTCGTCTCGCACACCGCTCCTCGCACAAGCCCCCTTGTGCCCCGTACACCGCGCCGCGCACACGCCCGGCCTCGTCCGCACACGCCGTCTGCCACGCGTGCCGGTCGCCTTCCTCTCGTGTTTCCGCCCCGTCCCGCCCACACAGTCGGTGCCCGAGTGGTCTCGGCCTGGCCAGTGCCGCACCCGGCCTGGCAGGATCGCCGCATGTCCAAGACGTTCCCCCTGATCGGCAGGCGCCGGGCGCTGCCGGCCACGGCCGCCGGTGCCGTGGTGCTCGGACTGCTGCTGTGGTGGCTGCTGCCGCTGGGTGAGAGGCCGCCGAGCGGGACGATCGTCTTCAGTACGGGCACGCCCCGGGGTGTGTACCAGGAGTACGGCGAGCGGCTGCGCGCCGAATTCGCCAAGGACATGCCCGACCTGAAGGTGACGTTGCTCAACAGCGCTGGTTCGCAGGAGAACGTGCAGCGGGTGGCGACCGGCAAGGCCGACTTCACCATCGCGGCGGCCGACGCGGTGGAGGCGTACGAGCTGGACCACGGCAGGGGTGCCGGACGGCTGCGCGGGGTGGCCCGGCTCTACGACGACTATGTGCATCTCATCGTGCGCACCGACTCGGACATCAGGAGCATCGCGGATCTGCGGCACAAGCGGGTGGCGACCGGGCTGCCCGACTCCGGTGTGCGGCTCATAGCCGACCGGGTGCTCAAGGCCGCCGGCATCGACCCGCGCAAGGACATCACGCCGGTCGCGGACGGCATCGACACCGGGCCCGGCCAGCTGGAGCAGCGGAAGATCGACGCCTTCTTCTGGTCCGGTGGTCTGCCCACCAAGGGACTGGCCGCGCTGGCGGGGAAGTCGGCCTTCAAGTTCCTGCCGATCGAGGGCGCGCTCGTCGCCAAGCTGCACAGCGAGGGCGAGGCGGCGCGCTACTACCGGGCCACCAACATCCCCGAGTCGGCCTATCCGGCCGTACAACAGGGCAACGAGGTCCCCACGATCGCCGTCTCCAACCTCCTGATGACCCGCACGGACATCGACCCCCGGCTCGCCGAGTGGGTCACCCGCACGGTCATCAAGAGCCGCGACGGCATCGGCGCCCACGTCCACTCCGCCCAACTGGTCGACCTGCGTACCGCCGTCTACACCGACCCCCTGCCCCTGCAGGAGGGCGCCCGCCGCTATTACCGCTCGGTGAAGCCGTAGCGCGGGCGGCAGCGGCCCCCGCGCCGAGCCCACCCTGGCGGCCGGCCCGGTCCAGCCCGCTCCCGCTCTCGCCACCGCTCTCGCCACCGAACGGTCCCCGAGCCCCGTGTACTGACCCGGCCCGGCTCCTCGTCAGCGCTCCGCGTGTCTGGGCACCGACACCGTCACCCGCAGGCCCCGCGGCTCGTGGTGGGCGTAGTCGATCGAGCCGCCCCCCGCCGTGAGCAACGCGTGCACGATGGAGAGGCCGAGGCCGGAGCCCTTGATGTTCTGGTGGCGGCCGCTGCGCCAGAACCGGTCGCCCACGCGCGTGAGTTCCTCCTCGGTGAGGCCGGGCCCGGTGTCGGTGACGACGACCGTGCAGGTGTCGCCGTCGGCCGTGACGACGACCTCCACCGTGCCGCCCTCGGGGCTGAACTTGACCGCGTTGTCGATCACCGCGTCCAGGGCGCTGGACAGGGTGATCGGGTCCGCCCAGGCGGTCGTGGGCGGACAGTCCCCCGTCAGCCGGACACCCTTGGTGCCGGCGGCCGCAGCCCAGGCGGCGACCCGCTCCTCGGCGAGCGCGCCGACGTCGGTCAGCCGCAGGTCCGCGTCGGCGTGCTCGGCCAGCGCCAGGTCGAGCAGGTCGTCCAGGACCTGGGCGAGGCGCTTGCCCTCGGTGCGGACCGAGGCGATCTCCTCGTTGCCCTCGGGGAGTTCGAGGGCGAGCAGTTCGATGCGCAGCAGCAGCGCGGAGAGCGGGTTGCGCAGCTGGTGCGAGGCGTCCGCGACGAAGGCGCGCTGCTGCTCCAGCACATCTTCGACGTTGTCCGCCATTTCATTGAACGAACGGGCCAGCCGTCTGAGTTCCGGCGGCCCGCCGGCGACCGCGACCCGCGACTTCAGCCGCCCGGTGGCGATGTCGTGGGTGGTGGCGTCCAGGATCCGTACCGGCTTGAGCACCCAGCCGGTCAGCCGCAGCGCCGCGCCGACGGCGAGCAGCATCGCCGCACTCTCACCAGCCCCTATGAGCAGCCAGCCGCGCAGGGTCCGCGAACGCATCTGCCCGGTGGGAGAGTCGGTGACCACGACCGCCACGACGTCCCCGTCCCGGATCACCGGCGAGGCGACGACCAGCCGGCTGTGCTGCCAGGGCCAGACCTGCTTGGGGTCGTGGCTGCGCCGGCTGAGCAGTGCCTCGTCGAAGGCGTCGCGCACCTCCCCCGTCCGCGGTACGAACCAGTCGTCCGGGGCGTTGGCCATGGCCGAGCCGTTGCGGTAGAAGACGCCCGCGCGGATGCCGTAGACACCGTAGTAGCTGGCCAGTTCGCTGCGCAGGGACTCCAGGCGGTCGTCGGTGTCGGTGCGGCGGGATCCGCCCGGGACCTCCGTGACGAACTGGGCGAGCGCCGCGAAGCGTGCCGTGTCGTCGATGCGGTCGACGACGACCTTCTGCTGCTGCGCGGCGGCCACGCTGATGGCGAGCGGAAGTCCGAGGGCGAGGAGGACGGCCGCCAGCAGGACGATGAGCAGCGGCAGCAGACGTGCGCGCACCCGTCCCCGCTAGACGGCCGGGGCGACGAGCCGGTAGCCGACGCCGCGTACGGTCTCGATCAGCGCGGGCATGCGCAGCTTGGCGCGCAGGGAGGCGACGTGCACCTCCAGCGTGCGGCCGGTGCCCTCCCAACTGGTGCGCCAGACCTCGCTGATGATCTGCTCCCGGCGGAAGACCACGCCGGGGCGCTGGGCGAGAAGGGCGAGCAGATCGAACTCCTTGCGGGTCAGTTGGACAACCGAACCGTCCACGGTGACCCGCCGGGTGGGCAGTTCGATGCGGACGGGACCGAGGCGCAGGGAGCTGTCACCACCGGGGCCCGGGTCCTCGTGGACGGTGCGCCGGCTGACCGCGTGGATGCGGGCGAGCAGTTCCCCGGTGTCGTACGGCTTCACCACGTAGTCGTCGGCACCGAGGTTGAGCCCGTGGATGCGGGAGCGGACGTCGGAGCGCGCGGTGACCATGATCACCGGCGTGCTGGTGCGTTTGCGGATCTTGCCGCAGACCTCGTAGCCGTCCTGGTCGGGCAGGCCGAGGTCGAGCAGGACCACGCCGAAACCGTTGCCCTCCGGGACGAGGGCCTGCAGGGCCTCCTCGCCGCTGCGCGCGTGGGTGACGTCGAAGCCGTGCCGCGCGAGCACGGCGGACAGGGCCGCGGCGACATGGTTGTCGTCCTCGACGAGCAGCAGTCTCATCCCGGCCCCCTCCGGTTCAGCGGTCGTACGGTCTGGGTTCTCGTGCGTCGGCCGGCTCACGCGCGCGTGCACCATGGCAGTGACGCCGATTGATAAGGACGGCGTCAAGAGGGTTCCGGTTGCCCGTCGCTTCCGTTATCCGGCCGATACGCTCCTGCGCGGCTCGTGCTACGACACGTGTCCGTCCGCTATCGGATCGTGATGCTCAGATCTCCCTCAGATGTGATGACGCAGGTCACAGCCGCTCACTACTGTCCTGCGAAACCGAGGAGGACGGAGCCCGAGAGCGATGACCAATGTATCGGTGGCCAAGGAAGACATGGTCACGTCCGACGAACTGGTCGTCCTGAAGAGCGTCAACAAGCACTTCGGCGCGTTGCATGTGCTCCAGGACATCGACCTGACGATCGCCCGCGGCGAGGTCGTCGTGGTCATCGGGCCCTCCGGGTCCGGGAAGTCGACGCTGTGCCGCACGATCAACCGCCTGGAGACGATCGACTCGGGCACGATCACGATCGACGGAAAGCCCCTGCCCCAGGAGGGCAAGGAGCTGGCCCGGCTGCGGGCGGACGTCGGAATGGTCTTCCAGTCCTTCAACCTCTTCGCGCACAAGACCGTGCTCGAGAACGTGACCCTGGGTCAGCTCAAGGTCCGCAAGGCGGACCGGAAGCAGGCCGAGGAGAAGGCCCGCTCCCTGCTCGACCGGGTCGGCGTGGGCACCCAGGCCGACAAGTACCCGGCCCAGCTCTCCGGCGGCCAGCAGCAGCGCGTGGCCATCGCGCGGGCGCTGGCGATGGGCCCGAAGGTCATGCTCTTCGACGAGCCGACCTCCGCCCTCGACCCCGAGATGATCAACGAGGTCCTCGAGGTCATGCAGCAGCTCGCCCGTGAGGGCATGACGATGGTCGTCGTCACCCACGAGATGGGCTTCGCACGATCGGCTGCAAACCGAGTGGTCTTCATGGCCGACGGCCGGATCGTCGAAGAGGCTGCGCCCGAACAGTTCTTCAGCAATCCGCGCAGCGACCGGGCCAAGGACTTCCTGTCCAAGATCCTGCACCACTGACGGTGCGGCCCCGCCCCGCGCCCTGGGTCGCCTTTTCCAACGGACCTCTTTTCTCACCACCCAAAGGATGTTCACCATGAAGCTCCGCAAGGTCACCGCCGCCTCGGCCGCCGTACTCGCTCTGACGGTGGGTGCCACGGCGTGCGGCGGCAACAACTCGGACAGCGGCTCGGGCGGCGGCGGCAAGAAGATCAAGATCGGTATCAAGTTCGACCAGCCGGGTCTGGGCCTGAAGACGCCCGACGGCTCCTACTCGGGCTTCGACGTGGACGTGGCCACGTATGTCGCCAAGCAGCTCGGCTACAAGCCGGACGAGATCCAGTGGGTCGAGACCAAGAGCGCCGACCGTGAGAACGCGCTGCAGCGCGGCGACGTGAAGTTCATCGCCGCCACCTACTCGATCACCGACGAGCGCAAGCAGAAGGTCGACTTCGCCGGTCCGTACCTGCTGGCCCACCAGGACCTGCTGCTCAGGAAAGACTCGAAGATCCTCCAGGCCAAGGACCTCAACGGCAAGAGCCTCTGCTCCGTGACCGGCTCCACGTCGGCGCAGAACATCCAGAAGACGATCGCCCCGAAGGCCAACCTGAAGGAGCTCAGCTCCTACTCGGAGTGCATCGCGAGCCTGCAGAGCGGTGCCGTGGACGCGGTGACCACCGACGACTCGATCCTCGCGGGCTACGCCGCGCAGGACAAGTACAAGGGCCAGTTCAAGCTCGCCGGTCTGAAGCTGAGCAACGAGAACTACGGCATCGGCGTCAAGAAGGGCGACTCCGCGACCCTCGACAAGATCAACAAGGCGCTCGAGAAGATGGTCGGCGACGGCTCCTGGGAGGCCGCCGTGAAGAAGAACTTCGGTCCGGCCGACTACAAGAACGAGCCCGCGCCGAAGATCGGCCAGATCGTCAAGTAACGCGGAACTCCGCCGGCGCTGACTCCGGCGGGTGACGCAGGGTCCCCGAGGCGCGCCGCCGCCGCTTTTCCGGCGGCGCGCCCCGCCCTCCACGTACGCCACACACCCGGAAGCGCGGGAGATCGTGTTCGACTTTCTTCATGACTACGACGTCCTAGGGGCGTTCTGGATGACGGTGAAACTCACCGTCCTCTCCGCGGTCGGCTCCCTGGTCTGGGGCACCCTGCTGGCCGCGATGCGGGTCAGCCCGGTCCCGCTCATGCGCGGGTTCGGCACCCTCTACGTGAACATCGTCCGCAACATCCCGCTGACGATCATCATCCTGTTCTCCTCGCTCGGTCTCGCCGACATCTTCCGCGTGACGATGGGCGCCTCCGACTTCAAGGTCCAGGGCTTCCGTCTCGCCGTCCTCGGTCTCACCGCCTACACGGCCGCGTTCGTCTGCGAGGCGATCCGCTCCGGCATCAACACCGTCCCGCTCGGCCAGGCCGAGGCCGCCCGGGCGATCGGACTGAACTTCAGTCAGACCCTGCGTCTGATCGTGCTCCCCCAGGCGTTCCGCTCGGTCATCAATCCGCTGGCCAACGTCATGATCGCCCTGACGAAGAACACCACCGTCGCGGCCGCCATCGGTGTGGCCGAGGCCGCGACCCTGATGAAGACCATGATCGAGAACGAGGCACAGACCCTGGCCATCGGTGCCGTCTTCGCCCTCGGGTTCGTGATCCTGACCCTGCCCGTCGGCCTGCTCCTGGGCCGGCTCGGCAAGCGACTGGCGGTGAAGCGGTGAGCTCCGTCCTCTACGACACTCCCGGCCCCCGCGCCAAGCGGCGCAACGCGCTCCTCTCCGTCGTCTTCCTCGTCCTGCTGGCCGCGCTCGTCTGGTGGGTCTGGCGGACGATGGACGACAAGCAGCAGCTGAAGTGGGCGCTGTGGCAGCCGTTCACCACGTCCGAGGCCTGGACCACATACCTGCTGCCGGGCCTGGTGAACACCCTGAAGGCGGCGGCGCTGGCCATGGTCATCGCCCTTCCGCTCGGTGCCGTCTTCGGCATCGCCCGCCTCTCGGACCACCGCTGGGTACGCGTCGTGGCGGGTGTGGTGGTCGAGTTCTTCCGGGCCATCCCGGTGCTGCTGCTGATGCTGTTCGCCAACGAGTTCTACAACCGCTACACGCAGGTCACCAGCGACGACCGGCCCCTGTACGCGGTGGTCACGGGTCTGGTGCTCTACAACGCATCGGTGCTCGCGGAGGTCGTCCGGGCCGGCATCCTGGCCCTGCCCAAGGGCCAGACGGAGGCGGCGTACGCGATCGGACTGCGCAAGGGCCAGACGATGACCGGCATCCTGCTCCCGCAGGCGGTCACCGCGATGCTGCCGGCCATCGTCAGCCAGCTGGTGGTCATCGTGAAGGACACGGCGCTCGGCGGTGTGATGATCGGCTACGCCGAACTGCTCAGCGAACGCGGCACGCTCGCGGCCAACTACGCCGACGTCATCGCCAGCTTCATCGTCGTGGCGGCGATCTACATCGTGCTCAACTTCGCCCTGACGTCCTTCGCGAGCTGGCTGGAGGGCCGGCTCAGGCGCAGCAAGCGCAGCACCGGTGCCGTACTTGCCGCGGAGGACACGGAGGAGCTCAACCCGGCCGCGGTGAACGGCGGCTTCGGGGCCGGAACCGCCGCCTGACACCTCGGCCGTCACCCATACGGCTCCTGGAGGCAGTGGCATGATCGCCACTGCCTCCGGTCGCTTGACGCAAACTCTGCCAATGGGTTGCATACGTTGTGTGATCGTGCACCCCGCTCCCCCTTCCTGTTCACTTGTCTCCGTCAGGGCATCGTCACGGGCAGGGGGCGCCGCGTCATGGACCCGGTGATCATCGTCGGAGCGGGGCCGGTCGGGCTGTCGCTCGCCTTGGCCCTGGCCCGCCAGGAGGTGCCGTCCGTCGTCCTGGACGAGGGCCCCGGCAAGGACGAGCCGCGCCCCGCGCGCACCGTCGTCCTGCGCGAGGACACGGCCGCCCTGCTGGAGCGGCTGACCGGAGCGGTACTCGGTGAACAGGGCGTGCGCTGGGCCGGATGGCGGTCTCTCAGGCGCAGGCAGGTGATGAGCGAGGTCACCTTCGACGAGGCGGATCCCGCCGCTCCGCTGCACATCGCCCAGCACGTGGTCACGGGCGCCCTGCGCGCGGCCCTCGCCGACGAGCCGTTGGTGAAGGTGGCCGTGGACAGCCGCCTGGACGCGATCGAGCAGGAGCGTTCCGGCGTCACCGCGCACACCCGCGGCCCGAACGGCACCTGGTGGCGCGGCAGTTATCTGGTCGGCTGCGACGGACCGCGCTCCACCGTGCGCAAGCTGCAGGACATCCGCTTCCCGGGCCGCACGGCGGTGGAGCGGCACGCGGTCGCCGCGCTGCGCACGGAACTTCCGTGGTCGGGTCGGGCGTTGCTCCATCGGATGCCGCCGTGGCGGCAGTCCGGGCCCTCGGCCGGGGAGGTGACCGCCCGCCCCCTCCCGGACGGCGTGTGGCGCCTGGACTGGCTGCTGCCCCCGGGGAAGGACCTGGTCACACCCGAGATCCTGGTGGCTCGCATCCGCGAGACGCTCGCGGGCTGGACCGACGGCTCCACACCGGCCTACGACCTCCTCGACACCGGTGTCCACACGGTGCACCACCGGCTGGCCCGCAGGTGGCGCGCCGGGCGGGTCTTCCTCGCCGGGGACGCGGCCCATCTGCTCGGCGTGCTCGGCACCCAGGGGCTGGACGAGGGCCTCAGGGACGCCGACAACCTCGCCTGGAAGCTGGCCGCGGTCTGGCACCACGGCCCGCACGAGGCGCTGCTGGACAGCTACCAGTCCGAGCGGCGGGCGGTGGTCGCCGCCCGGCTGCGCGCCGCGGACCAGGTACTGCCGGTGCTGCGTGGGGCAGGCGGCCTGCGCCACATCGTCCCGCGCGCGACGCGGGGCCATGACGCACTCGTCACGGACGGCCACCTGGGGCGCGGACCGCTGGGTGCGCCGGGGTCGTACGCCGGATCCCCGCTCGCACCCGGGGATCTGGAGGGCGGGATCGCGATCGGTACGCCACCCGGCGCACCGGTCACCGACGTGCGGGTCACCGCGGAGGATGGTTCCTTCGTGCAACTGCGCGACCGGCTCGGCCGCGGCGCTCTGCTCGTCCTGCTGATCGCGCCGGGCACGGGGGTGTGGGACCGCAGGCACTGGATGTCCGCCGGGGTCATGCCCCGGCTGGCGGCGGCCGTGACCGCGCTGCCGTACCGGGCCGAACTGCTGGTCGCCGAGAGCTACCCGGGTGCGCCGGCGCACAGTGTGCTGCTCGTGCGCCCCGACGGCCATCTGGTCACCGCACTGAGCGGGGTGCGGCCGGCCGACCTGTACACGGCGGCCGAGGCGGCGGTGGGCGGCGGCGCGGCCAGGGAGGAGGCACAGGCGGCCTCCGGCGCCCGCTGACCCGAGGGACGGCCTCGTGGACGAGGGATCCGTCACCTTCTGTCCGCATCGTGACAGTGAGTTGACCGGGGTACACCGGCATGCTGTACTCCGGACCATGACCGACACCTGCGTGCGCCTGTGGCGGAGGGTCCACATGGACCTCGTCCGCTACGCGGGCTGCGTGTGTCGTCCGTCCTGCTGAATTCGCACCCCCCTTTCTTCCGGGCGCCGCAGTGCGCCCGTTTCCGCGAACGCTCTTCAGGACGGTGCTCGTGTCTGTCTCCCCCGCTTCCGTGTCCCCTGCCCTCGGCTCGGCGCCCAGCCAGGCGGACCTCCTCGAATTCGTGCGGCGCACCGCCGCCGACGCCGAACTGATCGCCTCCCTTCCGCTCGACCCGGAGGGCCGCACCTGGGTGCGGCTGAAAGGGCCACGCGGCAGTGAAGCGTGGCTGATCGGCTGGCCGCCCGGAACCGGTACCGGCTGGCACGACCACGCCGACTCGGTCGGCGCGTTCCTCACGGTCTCCGGCGAACTCAAGGAGAACTCGCTCATCGCCCGGCTGCCGACCGACGGCTGGAAGACCCTGGAACTCGCCGAGGGCGTGGACCGCGAACGCCGGCTGCCCGCCGGCGAGGGCCGCTCCTTCGGCCGTCACCACGTCCACGAGGTGCTCAACGACTCGCACCAGCAGCACGCGGTCTCCGTGCACGCCTACTACCCGCCCCTGCCCCGCATCCGCCGCTACAGCCGCACAGGCCAGGTACTCCGCCTCGAGCAGGTCGAACGCCCGGAGGACTGGCAGTGAACGGAGCGGCACAGGGCCTGGCAGTGAACGGAACGGCACGGGGCCTGGCAGTGAACGGAACGGCACGGGGCCTGGCAGTGAACAGAGCGGCACGGGGACTGGCGGGGCGTGAAACGGTACCGAGGACTGGCGGGAGGTCGAGCGGCGCCGAGATTGGCCGTGTGCGGCACGGCGGAGGAGCTGGCGGTGGTGGTGAGGTGGTGACGGCGCACGGGGGCCGGGCCGAGAGGCCGTCGGCTGTTGCCGCGGGGACGGCCGGTGGCGCTCCGGGCGACAGGCCGACGGGCGCTGCCCTGCAAACGGCGAGCCGCGCTCCGGCCGGGATACCGGCGGGCAGTAACGTGACGGCGGTGAACAGCAGTGCGGACGGAGCCCGCGGTTCGCGTCCGGGTGAGAGTGAGGGACGGCGCGGGCGAGAGACGGCGAGCGGCACGGGAGTGGTGACAGGCGTGGGTGAACGTCCGGTTGGTATCGACGAGTTGTTGGAACAGGTGCGCGCCGGCTACCAGCGCATCGAGGCACCGGAGGCGCACCGGGCGGCGCAGACCGGCGAGGCGCTGCTGGTCGACATCCGGTACGCGGCCCTGCGTGAGCGGGACGGCCTGATCCCCGGTGCGCTCGTCGTCGAGCGCAACGAACTGGAGTGGCGCCTCGATCCGCAGGGAAGCCACCGGGTCCCCGAGGCCACCGGCCACGACCTGCGGGTCGTGGTGATCTGCAACGAGGGCTACGCGTCCAGCCTCGCCGCCGCCTCCCTCCACCGACTGGGGCTGCACCGGGCGACCGACCTCGTGGGCGGCTTCCAGGCGTGGCGGGCGGAAGGCCTTCCGGTCGCACCGTGAGCCGGCAGACGTGCCGAAGGGCCCGGCGCGATAAGCCGTGACGAACCCCCGCATCCCGCACGGGGGTTCATCCGCTCCACCACCTCGCGGCTCCTCCCTCGTGGCCTCTGCCTCCTGGCCCCTGCTTTCTTGGCTTCTCTGCTTGGCTTCTCTGCTTGGCTTCTCCGCCTCTTGGCCTCCGCCTCTTGGCCTCCGCCTCTTGGCTACTCCCTCGCGGTGGCCACGGTCACCGCCCGGACCCGAAGCGCCATCCGTCCGGGAAGCGCACTGGCCGCGAGCGCGAGGAGGCCCGCGACCCCGACGACGGTCCCGTAGAGCAACGGTGTGACCGAGGGCGCCGCCCGGCCCGTCATCCCGACGCTGAACGCGGTGAGTACCGCGAGCGTGATGCCGCTGCCGAGCGAGGTGGCGAGGAACAGCACGGACAGCACCTCTGTGCGCAGCATGCGCAGCACCTGACGGCGGGTCGCGCCGGCGAGGCGGAGCAGGGCGAACTCACGGACACGCTCCGCGACCGACATTGCGAGCGTGTTGACCACGGCGATGGCGGTGAAGGCCAGCACCAAGCCCATGGCGAGGTAGTTGACCTCGGCGTTCGTCTGCTGCCGGTCGGCCTGCAGGGCGTCGGCATCGGCCGGCGAAAGAACCCGTAGCCACGGGAACTCACGGAGGGTAGTCGCGAGTTGTGTCTGTGTACGGCTCGTGCTGACGAGGACGGAGGAGGCGAGCGGGTTGTCGACGTGGCGGGCGACGAGGTCGTGGGCGAAGGTGAAGTCACCGAAGCCGAGACCGCGGGCGTAGACGGCGGCGACGGTGAGCGTGGCGGGCGTGCCGTCGCCAAGGGTGAGCTTCAAGGTGCTGCCGGGCTTCAAGTGATGCTCGTCCGCAGCCAGTCGGCTGACGGCGACCGCACGGGGACCGAGCCGGTCGAGGGAGCCGGCGGTGACCTGCGGGTCCCAGGTGCGGGTCAGGCCTGCCGGGGTGACACCCTGCGCGGGGTACTTGTCGAGGCCGACACGGACGGTCGTACGGACCACTTCGGTGACGGTGTCGTGCCGTGCACGCAGCCGCTGTGCTGCCTGTGCGGGCACGCCGGGCCCCTGCGCGGCGACGACCCAGTCGGCCCGGACACCGTCCCGCATCTGGCTGCGGGCGGCGTCGCCGAGGGTCGACTGGACGAACAGGACGGTGCACGTCATGCCGATGAGCAGGGTGAGCGGGGTGACCACAGAGGCCATACGGGCGGCGTTGCCACGCAGGTTCGCGGTGGCGAGGCGGCCGCCGTGACCGGTGAGCCGCAGCGGGCCGGCGAGCAGCAGCGCGGCCGCCTTGACCAGCAGGGGACCGAGCAGGGCGACGGAGGTGGACAGGACGACGACGGCGAGGAAGGTCACGGGAGTCGAGGCGGGCTCGGTTCGCAGGGAGGCCAGGACGACGACCAGGACGACTCCACCGGCGAGCACCAGCAGTCCGGCGACCAGCCGTCCCCAGGCCGGACGGGTCCGCTCTGCCCTGGCCTCGGCCAGGGCCTCCGTCGGACGGATCCGGGCGACCCTGCGGGAGGCGATCCGGGCCGCCGCCCAGGCGCCGAGCAGGGTGGCGGCGAGGGCAGCGAGCGGCGGGAAGACACCGACGGTGCGCTCGAGCGTGGCGGGTACGGCGCCCAGGGCGACGAACCTCGAGTACAGCCAGCCGCCCAACGGCAGTCCGAGCAACGCGCCCACGCTGCCCGCCGCAGCGCCGACGATCAGCGCCTCCCGGCCGAGCAGCTTGCGGATCTGCCCGGGCTCGGCGGCGATGGCACGGAGCAGGGCCAGCTCGCGTTGGCGCTGCTGCACGGTGAGCGCGAACGTGCCGACGACGACCAGGACCGCCACCAGCAGCGAGGTTCCACCCATGGCACCGCCCATGCTGATCAGCCGGGTGCGGGCGGCGGCCGCGTCCAGGAACTCGACGGGCCCGCGGGCGGCTCCCGTGCTGACCTGGGCGGTGGTCCCGTGCAGCGCCTGCTTCACGGCGTTCCGCACCTGCTCTGGGTCCGTGCCCTTGGCCGGCAGCACGCCGTACGCGCTGACCTGCCCCGGGTGCGCGGCCAGCCGGCGGGCCTCGGCGGCGGAGAAGAAGAGGGACGTCTGGTGGCGTACGGCGGTGGCCGGTGCGGCGATACCGGTGATGCGATAGGTGCGCGGTGCCTGGGTGGACTGCACGGCGAGCCGGTCACCGGGTCGCAGCCGGGCGCGAGCGGCGAGGTCGTTGTCGATGACCAGGTCGCCGTCGGACCTCGGGGCGGTCCCGGCGGTGAGCCGGTACGGCGTCAGCGCAGCGGAGTCCCAGGCGTGTCCGTAGGCGGTGCGACCGCCGGTGCCGGCCGGGCTCGACGGCTGGGCGAGGAAGGTGAGTTCGGGCACGACCCGGGCCACGCCGGGGACGTGGGTGAGCCTGGAACCCAGCCCCGCGGAGAGCCAGGCTCGTTCGGCGATGGGTTTCGCCTTGTGCTTGACCTTGGTCTTGCCCTTTTTGTGTCTGATGGTGGTCTGGTGGACGTACTGGTCGCCGGAGACCACGACGGGAGCTGCGGCATAGCGCTCGGTGCGGATGGTGCCGCGCAGGCCGGTGTCGAGGAGCGTGCCGCAGGCGGTGATCAGAGCGGCCGCGCACATCAGCGCGAGGAAGGCGCCGAGGAAACCCACCTTCCGGGCGCGGACCGTCTTGAGGGCGTATCGCAGCATCATCGGGCAGGCTCTCCCCTGGTGTACGCGTCGGCTGAGTCGTAGCGCTCGGACTCGGCGTGGGGCGTGCCATGTCCCGGAGCGTGCGTACAGACTCGCCCGCGTGTGGCCGGCAGAGCACTGCGGCGGCCCGGCGTCTTCGACGGGGGTTAACCCCCCAGCGGCCGTAGCCCGTCCGGGGGCTCCCGGCGTCCTTCCCCGCTCCGAAGACTCAGAAGTCCCCTTCTTCGAGGAACTCCGTGTCCTCCCCCTCTTCCTCCAGGGCCCGGCGGACGACGCGGAGGGCCATGCCCTCGGGGTAGCCCTTGCGGGCGAGCATCCCGGCGAGGCGGCGGAGCCGTTTGTCACGGTCGAGGCCACGGGTGGCGCGCAGTTTGCGGGCCACGAGTTCGCGGGCGGTCGCCTCCTCCTGCTCGGAGTCGAGCTGGGAGACGGCCTCGTCGATCAGCGACGGGTCGACCCCTTTGGTGCGCAGCTCCTGGGCGAGTGCCCGGCGCGCGAGTCCCCGGCCGTGGTGCCGGGACTCCACCCAGGCGTCCGCGAACGCGCTGTCGTCGATGAGGCCGACCTCTTCGAACCGCGACAGCACCTCCTCGACCACGTCCTCCGGGATCTCCCGCTTGCGCAGGGCGTCCGCGAGCTGCTTGCGAGTGCGCGGGGTCCCGGTGAGCAGGCGCAGACAGATCGCCCGTGCCCGCTCAGCCGGGTCCCCTGAAGACTCCCCCCGCTCGGCCCTCGACGAGGAAGGGGCGCCTTCGTCCTCACCGGGCGCGTCTCCGAAGCCGCGCCGCCGCCGGCCACGCCCTCGGCCGCCCCGAGCGGCGACACCGCTGCGGGAGCCCCGGCCGGGCGAGCCACCTCTGTACGGTTCGTCGCCCACGTCGTCCGGGTGGATGCCGCCGTCGTCCGCGTAGCCCCCGGTTCCGCGGTACTCGGCGGACCCGTCGTCACCGTCGTGCGGGTATCCGTCGTCGCCGCCCTGGGCGGGGTCCGGGTGCCCCCCGGTGCCCCTCCCCCGCCGCGCACCGCGGGTGGCGTACTCGTACTCGGCCCAGTCGGTTCGCCTTGTCACGGGTCAGCTCTTGGCTGCGGCGGCCTTGGGCTTGGTGGCCTTGGCGGCTGCCGGGGCGGACACCGTCTTGGCGTCGTCGGCGGCCGTGGTGCTGACCGCCGCGTCCGCGCCCGGCTCGGCGACGGGCTCCTCCGGCCGGACACCGACGCCCAGCTTCTCCTTGATCTTCTTCTCGATCTCGTTGGCCAGGTCGGGGTTGTCCTTGAGGAAGTTGCGCGCGTTCTCCTTGCCCTGGCCGAGCTGGTCGCCCTCGTACGTGTACCAGGCGCCGGCCTTGCGGACGAAGCCGTGCTCCACGCCCATGTCGATCAGGCCGCCCTCGCGGCTGATGCCCTGGCCGTAGAGGATGTCGAACTCGGCCTGCTTGAAGGGCGGGGCGACCTTGTTCTTGACGACCTTGCAGCGGGTGCGGTTGCCGACCGCCTCCGTGCCGTCCTTCAGGGTCTCGATGCGGCGGATGTCGATGCGCACCGAGGCGTAGAACTTCAGGGCGCGGCCACCGGTCGTGGTCTCCGGGGAGCCGAACATCACGCCGATCTTCTCGCGGAGCTGGTTGATGAAGATCGCGGTGGTCTTGGACTGGTTGAGCGCGCTGGTGATCTTCCGCAGGGCCTGGCTCATCAGCCGGGCCTGGAGACCGACGTGGCTGTCGCCCATCTCGCCCTCGATCTCCGCGCGCGGGACGAGCGCGGCGACGGAGTCGATGACGATGAGGTCGAGGGCGCCGGAGCGGACGAGCATGTCCACGATCTCCAGGGCCTGCTCGCCGTTGTCGGGCTGGGACAGGATCAGGTTGTCGATGTCGACGCCGAGCTTGCGCGCGTACTCGGGGTCGAGGGCGTGCTCCGCGTCCACGAAGGCGACCTGGCCGCCGGCCTTCTGGGCGTTGGCCACGGCGTGCAGGGTCAGGGTCGTCTTACCGGAGGACTCCGGGCCGTAGATCTCGACGACACGGCCGCGCGGCAGGCCGCCGACGCCGAGGGCGACGTCGAGTGCGGTCGACCCGGTCGGGATGACCTCGATGGGCTCCTTCGACCGCTCGCCCATGCGCATGACCGCGCCCTTGCCGAATTGCCGTTCAATCTGTGCGAGCGCGGCGTCGAGCGCCTTCTCGCGGTCGGTTCCTGCCATGGGTTCCACCCGGTTTGCTTGAGTCGATCGCTTCACGTCAAAGACGCTAACGCCTGCCACTGACAATGCGCCCCGACGCAGGCCCAGCCTGTGGATAACCGAGGGACTTCCTCCCTCAAAACGGGACGAAATCTTCTCCCTGGAGCCTTGCCTGAGCCTCCATGAGAATGGATGTTCGATTTTGGTGTCAAGCGCACCACACGCCGCCCGTGACTCCTTCTTCGGCGCGCTAGGACGACTGCTCCGGCTCGGGCCGGCCGGCGCGCGGCCGCCGTATGCGCGCCAGCACCCCGGGACCACCCGGGCCCCGGCTCCGGTGCCCGTGCACCCTGGGATCGTCCGTGACCGCGTAGCGCTTCACGTACGCCCCCAGGAAGGCCTGCAGGGTGGCCACCGCCGGGATGGCGATCAGCGCGCCGACGGCGCCCAGCAGCGCGGTGCCCGCGATGACCGAGCCGAAGGCGACCGCCGGGTGGATGTCGACCGTCCTGGCGGTCAGCTTGGGCTGGAGCATGTAGTTCTCGAA
The DNA here is from genome assembly GCF_040645475.1 of Streptomyces sp. NPDC046759. Lineage (NCBI taxonomy): Bacteria > Bacillati > Actinomycetota > Actinomycetes > Kitasatosporales > Streptomycetaceae > Streptomyces > Streptomyces sp. NPDC046759. The sequence goes on from NZ_JBEYYJ010000043.1 coordinate 34,365, forward strand.
CTGCTGGTAGACCACGACGAAGACCAGCACCCACACCGCGTACCAGGGATTGACGGTGAACGCGATCAGCATCGGCAGCGCTCCCGCGAGGTACGTGCCGATGGTGGGGATGAACTGCGAGACCAGGCCCACCCAGACACCGAGCACGGGCGCGTACGGCACGCCGAGGGCCTGGAGCAGGATGTAGTGGGCGATGCCGGAGATGAGTGCCATCAGGCCGCGCGAGTACAGGTAGCCGCCCGTCTTGTCGACGGCGATCTCCCAGGCCCGCAGCACCTCGGCCTGGCGTGCCGGCGGCAGGACGGAACACAGGGCGCGGCGCAGCCGGGGGCCGTCGGCGGCGAAGTAGAACGAGAACAGTCCCACCGTCAGCAGCTGGAACAGCCCGCCCAGCACCTGCGCGGACACGTCGAGGACGCCGGCGGCGCTGTTCTGCGCGTACTTGCGCAGCCAGTCGGAGTGGAGCAGGCCCTCCTGGACGTCCACGCGCCGCAGCTCCGTGTGGAAGGTCTCATTGATCCAGTTGATGAGCGAGTCAAGGTAGTTCGGGAACCCCTCGACCATCTTGATGATCTGGCCGGCCAGCATGGATCCGAGCAGGGTCACGAATCCCGCGACGACGATCGTCAAACCCAGGAAGACCAGGAAGGTGGCGAGCCCCCGGCGCATGCCGCGGGCGGCCATCCGGCTCACCGCGGGCTCGATCGCAAGGGCCAGGAAGAACGCGATCAATATGTTGATCAACAGCCCGGTGAGCTGGTGGAAGGCCCAGCTGCCGAGCTGGAACGCGGCGATCAGGGCGAGCGCGAGCACCATCGCGCGCGGCAGCCAGCGCGGCATGCGGCCGGCCGCCGCGACGACGCCGGGGGCCGGAGGTCGCTCGGGCGGTGTCGTGCCGGTCGGTGCCGCATCGCGGGTCAGCGGCTCGTTGTCCTCGTCAGTGCGTGCCACGGGCCAAGTCTCGCCCACGCCGCCGACAACCGGCGCCCACCTGCGGTCTTCGTGACCGATCGGTGCCGTGCGGTCGAGCCCTTCACGGACAATCCGGGCATTTCACCGAGCAGCTCGGTGGCTCGGCGTCTCAGCGCCGCTCGCCCGGCACGTCCATGACCGTGCAGACCACACGCCACACGTCCTTCGCGGCCCAGCCGGCGTCCAGCGCCTCGTTCACCGTACGTCCGCCCAGATCCGACATGACGTGATCGCGCGCGAAGGTGTCGGCGTACCCCGGACCGAAGTGTTCCGCCATCCGCTGCCAGAAGACCGTCAACCGCATGACTCCAGTATCCCGCGCCCGGGGGTGGGTCCCGGCCGTGAGCGCTTGCCGAGACCGCTTTCCGTCCTACGGTCTGACGCATGGCCGAAACAGGAGCTTCCTCACTCCCCTCCCCGCCGTCGGCGCGCTCCCCGCTCTTCCGCGCCGAGCAGTTCGTGTGGCTCACCGCGCGCGTACTGGAGCAGCGACTCTTCGCGTACCACTTCCTGCACGGCGCCCCGGACGCGGTGGAAGCGGCACTGGACGCCTACCGCAACGAGGACGGTGGGTACGGGCACGCGCTGGAGCCCGATCTCCGTGGCCCCGTGAGCCAGCCTCTGCACACCGCGCACGCGCTGCGCGTCCTGGACGCCCTAGGGCGCTGCGGCGGACAGCGGGTCGAGCGCGTGTGCCGCTATCTGACCTCGATCTCGACCGCGGACGGCGCCCTCCCGGCGATCCATCCCAGCCAGCGGGGATATCCGGTGGCGCCCTTCGTCCCGGTCGTCGACGACCCTCCCAGCGATCTGCTCGCCACCGGACCAATCGTCGGGCTGCTGCACCGCAACGAGGTGTGGCACGCCTGGCTGTTCCGGGCCACCGACTTCTGCTGGCAGGCCGTGGAGTCGCTGGAGAAGTCCCACCCCTACGAGGTGGAGGCCGCCGTGGCCTTCCTGGACGCCGCTCCCGACCGCTCACGGGCGGAGGCCGCCGCGGACCGGCTCGGCCGCCTGGTGCGCGAGCAGCGGCTCGCCGCCCTGGACCCGCAGCGGCTCGACTCGTTTCCGGTCGCGTCCGGCTATGCCCCGGGCGAGCACCACTTCCCGCACGACTTCGCCAGGAGCCCGGAGTCACTGGCGCGCGCGTGGTTCACGGACGACGAGATGGCACGCTCCCTGGACCACCTGGCCGCCGAGCAGCAGGAGGACGGCGGCTGGCCGATCCGGTGGCGCCAGTGGGCGCCGGCGGCCGCACTGGAGTCACGCCCCCTGGTGACGATCGACGCGCTGCGCACCCTGCGGGCGTACGGCCGCTTCGTCGGCTGAGCCGGTGCGGTGCGGCGGCCGATCAGGCCCCGCCCGGCGACCGGGCCGACCGGTTAGCGCGCGGTCCCGCCCGCGTGAGCCGTGTCGGCCCGCAGGTTCCGCGTCACCCCCCGAGAGCCCGTACGCCCGCCGTCACCCCTACGGCCGCCGCGACCACCACCAGGAACGGCGCGCGCAGCACGAGCGCCACGGCGGCCGCGCCGAGTCCGGCGACCCGTGCGTCCAGCACGAGCGCGTGCCCGTCGGCGAACGTCTGCTCAGCCGTGAGCGCGGCGAGGAGGGCGACCGGCAGCAGGGCGGCGAGCCGCCGTACGAACGGGCGCTCCACGACACCCGCGGGCACCAGCAGTCCGGCCAGCTTGACGGCGTAGCAGCCGACGGCGGTCAAGCCGATCGCGATCCAGGTGTTCATCGCCCCTCCTCCGTCACGGCGCCGCCGTCCCATCCATTGACCGGGTCGACTCGGTCAACCCGGTCAACCCGGTCCACTGCTTCCGATCCATCCGATCCATCCGACGCTTTCGGTCCCTCCGATCCCCTTCGCCGAGCCGGTCCCCCCGTCCGGACCGGTCCCGGTGGCACGTCGGATCGGCTCTGTCGCCCGAGTCGCCCCTCGGCCACCAGGGCCATCGGCGCCGCCAGGGCCGCCACCAGGACCGGAGCGCCGGCCGGCAGAACGGGCAGCAGACCGAGCCCCAGCAGGACCGCCAGGCCCGCGACCGCTCGCTCGGTGCTCGTTCTCAGCATCGGGGCGAGCAGCGCCAGGAACACGGCGGGCCCGGCCGCGTCGAGGCCCCACGCGCGCGTGTCGCCGAGGGCCTTGGCACCGAGCGCGCCGAGCAGCGTGGTGAGGTTCCAGAGCGCGTAGAGGGTGAGGCCGGTGACGGTGAAGCCGATGCGCCGGGCGCGCCGGGTCGGCTGTGCCAGGGTGACCGCCGTGGTCTCGTCGATCACCCACTGGGCGGCGAACGGCCGTACCGCGCGCGGGAGGGCGAGCAGCTGCGACAGCCGCAGCCCGTAGAAGGCGTTGCGCACGCCGAGGAAGAAGGCGCCGGCGGCCGCCGTGAACGGATTGCCCCCGGCGGCGAGCGCTCCGACGAGGGCGAACTGGGAGGCGCCGGTGAAGACCAGGAGGCTGAGCGCGCAGGTCTGCAGCAGTCCGAGCCCGCTGCCGGCCGAGGTCACCCCGAAGGCGAATCCGGACAGGCCCACGGCGACGCCGACTCCGAGGGCGTCCCGTACGACGGCCCGATCGGGTTTGTCCGCGCCGTCGGCGGTCATGTCCGCGAGTGCTGTCTGTTGTGCCACACCGCGGACGGTACGGGCGCCGCTCGGCCCGGGTCTTGTACGTTCTTGCGCCCGCGCCTGCGTACCGCCTCGCCTCGGTCACGTTCCGGCTGGGTTCCTGCGTTCGCGCTGGTAGGCCCCCGGGGTCACGCCGACGATGCGGGTGAAGTGCCGGTTGAGGTGGGGCTGGTCGGTGAAGCCGACGGCCACGGCCGCCTCGGCGGGAGGCGAGCCCCCGTCCAGCAGCTGTCGCGCGCGGCGCACGCGGGCGTCGGTCAGCCAGGCGTGCGGCGGCATGCCGTAGGCGTCACGGAACGCCCGCAACAGCGCGAACGGGCTGGTGCCGAGGTCCGTGGCCAGCCGTTCCAGGCTGGGCGGCTCGGCCATCCGATCGTCCAGCACGGTACGCGCGCGTGCCGCGATGCCGGCTCCGGCGGTGCGGACCGGCCGCTGGGGCAGCGGGCCGCCGTTCAGCCGCAGCAACCGGGTCACGGCGACCCGCAGCAGGGTGTCGGCGGCCAGCGCGTTGCCCTCGTCGGCGGCGCGGAGCACCTGGTGGACCAGGCGGACGGTGTAGGGGTCGTCGAGGACGGGGCTGACGAAACCAGGCGTGCCGCGGATGGTGGTGGTCTCGGCCGCGATCGCGGCGACCACCTCGGGCGAGGGGTAGACCGCGCCGTAGCGCCAGCCCTCGGGGACGCCGGCCCGGCCGGTGTGCGCGGTGTCCGGGTTGACCAGGGCGAGGGCCCCGGCGGGTACGTACACGTCGGAGCCGCGGTGGTGGAAGACCTCGACACCGTCGTCTATGGCAGCGATCACGAAGTGCTCGTGGGTGTGCCGGACGAAGGTCTTGTGGACGTACCTGGCCCGCAGCAGGTCCACGCCCGGCAGGTCCGGGTACCGCCAGTGACGCGCACGTTCCACCGGACGACGCGCTCCCGCATCCGTCCGCTCCTCACCCCGCCGAGCTCCACCCGCCATACGTCCATTCTCAGCCCCGCCGCCCGCCACCGGCTCCCTCCCATCCCGCCCCGGACGACGTTTGCCCAGGTCAGCTCGATTGTCAGTGGCCGGGTGCAGGATGGACGCATGGTCAGCTCCGCACACCGAGCCCTCGACGGCTTCTCACCCGCGACCCGCGGCTGGTTCACGGGGGCGTTCTCCGCGCCCACCGCGGCCCAGGCCGGCGCGTGGCAGGCCATCGGCGCGGGCTCGGACGTGCTGGTGGTGGCCCCGACCGGCTCGGGCAAGACGCTGGCCGCCTTCCTCGCCGCCCTGGACCAGTTGGCCTCGGTCCCGCCGCCGGCCGACCCGAAGAAGCGCTGCCGGGTGCTCTACGTGTCCCCGCTGAAGGCCCTCGCGGTCGACGTCGAGCGCAACCTCCGCAGCCCGCTGACCGGCATCCGCCAGGAGTCCGTGCGCCTGGGCCTGCCCGAGCCCGAGGTGCGGGTCGGCATCCGCTCCGGTGACACCCCGGCGGCCGAGCGGCGCGCCCTGTCGACCCGCCCGCCGGACATCCTGATCACCACACCCGAGTCGCTGTTCCTCATGCTGACCTCGGCCACGCGGGACGCGCTGACGGGCGTGGAGACCGTGATCCTGGACGAGGTGCACGCGGTCGCGGGCACCAAGCGCGGCGCCCATCTGGCGCTCTCCCTGGAGCGGCTCGACGAGCTGCTGCCGAAGCCGGCCCGCCGGATCGGCCTGTCGGCGACCGTCCGTCCGGTGGACGAGGTGGCCCGGTATCTCTCCCCGCGCCGCAAGGCGGAGATCGTCCAGCCGGAGTCCGGCAAGGAGTTCGACCTGTCCGTGGTCGTACCGGTCGAGGACATGGGCGAGCTGGGCGGCTCCCCGGCGGCGGACGCGGCCGAAGGCGGGGAGCGGCCGTCGATCTGGCCGCATGTGGAGGAGCGGATCGCCGACCTGGTCCAGTCCCACCGCTCCACGATCGTGTTCGCCAACTCCCGCCGCCTCGCCGAGCGGCTGTGCAACCGGCTCAACGAGATCGCCTACGAGCGGGCGACCGGCGAGACCCTGGAGGAGCACCACTCCCCGGCGCAGCTGATGGGCGGCTCGGGCGCGGCGCAGGGCGCACCACCGGTGATCGCCCGCGCGCACCACGGCTCGGTCTCCAAGGAACAGCGCGCCCTGGTCGAGGAGGACCTGAAGGCGGGCCGGCTGCCGGCCGTGGTCGCCACGTCCAGCCTCGAACTCGGCATCGACATGGGCGCCGTCGACCTCGTCGTCCAGGTGGAGTCCCCGCCCTCGGTCGCCTCCGGACTCCAGCGCGTCGGCCGCGCGGGGCACCAGGTGGGCGCCGTCTCCACGGGTGTGGTCTTCCCCAAGTACCGGGGCGATCTGGTGCAGGCGGCCGTGGTCACCGAGCGGATGCGGTCGGGCTCGATCGAGTCACTGAAGGTGCCCGCGAATCCGCTGGACGTCCTCGCACAGCAGCTGGTGGCGATGACGGCCCTGGACACCTGGCAGTTCGACGACCTCCTCGCCATGGTCCGCCGTGCGGCCCCCTTCGCCTCGCTCCCGGAGTCGGCGTTCACGGCGGTCCTGGACATGCTCGCGGGCCGTTACCCGTCCGACGCGTTCGCCGAGCTGCGCCCGCGCGTGGTGTGGGACCGCGTGGCCGGCACGATCACCGGCCGTCCGGGGGCCCAGCGCCTTGCCGTCACCTCCGGCGGCACGATCCCCGACCGCGGCCTGTTCGGGGTCTTCCTCGCCGGTTCCGACCCGAAGAAGGGCGGCGGCCGGGTCGGCGAGCTGGACGAGGAGATGGTGTACGAGTCGCGTGTCGGCGACGTCTTCACCCTGGGCACGAGTTCCTGGCGCATCGAGGACATCACGCGCGACCGGGTCCTGGTCTCCCCCGCGCCCGGGGTGCCGGGCCGGCTCCCCTTCTGGAAGGGCGACCAGCTGGGACGCCCACTGGAACTGGGCCGCGCGGTGGGCGCGTTCCTGCGCGAGGTCGGCTCCCTGACCAAGGACGACGCCCGGTTGCGCCTGCTGGCGGCGGGGCTCGACGCCTGGGCGGCGGACAACGTCCTGTCGTACCTGGACGAGCAGCGCGAGGCCTGCGGCCACGTCCCGGACGACCGCACGATCGTCGTGGAGCGCTTCCGTGACGAGCTGGGCGACTGGCGGGTCGTCGTCCACTCCCCCTTCGGCGCCCAGGTCCACGCCCCCTGGGCCCTCGCGCTCGGCGCCCGCCTGTCCGAGCGGTACGGCATGGACGCCCAGGTCATGCATGCCGACGACGGCATCGTGCTGCGCCTTCCCGACGCCGACCTGATGGGCCTGGACCTGCTCGACCAGGAACCTGTGAAGACCGGCACGGAGTACGACAGCGACCAGGCACCCGTCGGCGCGGCCGACGTCGCCTTCGACAAGGGCGAGGTCGACCAGATGGTCACCGACCAGGTCGGCGGCTCCGCCCTGTTCGCCTCCCGGTTCCGCGAGTGCGCCGCCCGCGCGCTGCTGCTGCCGCGCCGCAATCCCGGCAAGCGCACCCCGCTGTGGCAGCAGCGCCAGCGTGCGGCCCAACTGCTGCAGGTGGCGAGCGAGTTCGGCTCGTTCCCGATCGTCCTTGAGGCGGTCCGCGAGTGCCTCCAGGACGTCTTCGACGTCCCGGGGCTCGTCGAGCTGATGGGCGACATCGAGTCCCGCAAGGTCCGCCTGGTCGAGGTCACCACCCCGGAGCCGTCCCCGTTCGCCCGCTCGCTCCTGTTCGGGTACGTCGCGCAGTTCCTGTACGAGGGCGACTCCCCGCTGGCCGAGCGCCGCGCCGCCGCGCTGTCCCTGGACTCCCGACTGCTGGCGGAGCTGCTGGGCCAGGCGGAGCTGCGCGAACTGCTCGACGCCGAGGTGCTCACCGAGCTGGAGCGCGAGCTGCAGTGGCTCACCGACGACCGACGGGTCAAGGACGTGGAGGGCGTGGCCGATGTGCTCCGGCTGCTCGGCCCGCTCACCGATGCCGAACTGGTCGCGCGGGGCGCGGATGCGCAGTGGGCGCGCGAGCTGGCCGGCGCGCGCCGGGCCATCAAGGTCCGGATCGCCGGCACCGACCACTGGGCGGCGGTCGAGGACGCGGGCCGGCTGCGCGACGCGCTCGGCACGGCCCTGCCGGTCGGCGTCCCCGAGGCCTTCACCGAGCCGGTCAAGGACCCGCTGGGCGATCTCCTGGCCCGTTGGGCCCGTACGCACGGTCCGTTCACGTCGGCCACCGCGGCGGCCCGCTTCGGCCTGGGCGTCGCGGTCACCGAGGGCGCCCTGCAACGGCTTTCCGCGAACGGCCGGGTCGTCCAGGGCGAGTTCCACCCTGCGGGCATCGGCCAGGAGTGGTGCGACGCGGCCGTACTGCGCCGTCTGCGCCGTCGTTCCCTGGCGGCCCTGCGGCACGAGCTGGAGCCGGTGGCTCCCGCTGCGCTCGCCCAGTTCCTGCCGCAGTGGCAGCACATCGGAAAGGGGCACGGGCTGCGTGGCATCGACGGGCTGGTGCGCGCCGTCGAGCAGTTGCAGGGCGCCTCCGTCCCCGCCTCCGCACTGGAGAAACTGGTCCTGCCCTCCCGGGTGGCGAACTACACGCCCTCGATGCTCGACGAGCTGACCGCCGCCGGAGAAGTGGTGTGGGCCGGCGCGGGTGCCCTGCCCGGCAAGGACGGCTGGGTCTCGCTCTATCTGGCGGACGCCGCACCCCTGCTGCTCCCGCCGCCGCATCCCCTGGAGCTGACCGCGCTCCACCAGTCCGTCCTGGACGCGCTCTCCGGCGGCTACGGCCTGTTCTTCCGCCAGATCGCCGACCAGGTCCGTGCCACCACCCACCCGGACGTCACCGACCCTCATCTGGCCGACGCGCTCTGGGATTTGGCCTGGTCGGGCCGGCTCACCAACGACACCCTCGCGCCGATGCGCTCCCTTCTGGGCTCGGGCCGTACGGCGGGTTCGACCGCCCACCGAGCCAAGCGTGCCGTCCCACGCGGGCGCTACGGTTCCCTGACGGCCGCCGCGCGCACCGCGTCCCGCACGGGCCCGCCGACCGTGGCCGGCCGCTGGTCGCTGCTCCCCGCGGCCGAAGCGGACGCCACCGTGCGTGCCCACGCGCTGGCGCGCACCCTCCTGGACCGGCACGGCGTGGTCACCCGCGGGGCGGTCGCCGCGGAGGGCATCGAGGGTGGTTTCTCGGCGGTGTACCGCGTGCTGTCCGCGTTCGAGGAGAGCGGCCAGGCGCGGCGCGGCTATGTGGTCGAGGGCCTGGGCGCGGCCCAGTTCGCCATGGACGGGGCGGTGGACCGCCTCCGCGCGGTGTCCAACGCCCGCGAGCGCGGTGAGGCCCTGACCGCGCCGGCCACCCGGAGCGGCTTCCCGGGCCCCTCGGACGACTTCACCGCGCCGGCGTTCCCGAACGACTTCGCGAGCGACTTCGCAGGAGGCGACGGTGCACCCCACGGACACCCGCTGCCCGGTGCCTTCGACGGGTCGGACGGCGGTTTCGCACACCCCGGCCTCGACGGCGACTTCACCTGGCCCCCGGCAGACCCCGCGCCCTCCCCCGGCGACTACGTCTCGCCCCGCGACCTCGCCGACCCCTTCGCCTCCCCCGGCTACGGCGGTCCGCGAGGAGGCGGGGCAGGCACCTATGGCGCACCGGCGAGCCGCAGGTACGGCAGCGGTCGTACGGGCACGTCCTCACCCGACCCCCGTGCCGTGGTCCTCGCCGCGGCCGACCCCGCCAATGCCTACGGTGCGGCGCTCTCCTGGCCCGAGCCCCCGACCGGGGCGGGGCACAAGCCGGGCCGCAAGGCGGGCTCGCTGGTCGTCCTGGTGGAGGGTGAGCTGACGCTGTACATGGAGCGCGGCGGCAAGACGCTGCTGGCCTGGCCCGCCGCCCCGGACACCCCGGCCCCGGACGATCCCCGCCTCCGCACGGCCGCCGAGGCCCTGGCCGCGGCGGCCCGCGCGGGCTCCCTCGGCACGGTCACGGTCGAGCGGATCAACGGCGCCCAGGCCCTGACCTCGCCGATGGGCGCCCTGCTGGAGGCGGCGGGATTCGTGGCCACACCCCGTGGCCTGCGTCTGAGAGCCTGAGCGCGTGCACCCCGCCGCCACCACCCTCCGCGCCCCGCTGCACCCCGCAACCGCTGTCCTCCGCCCGTCGCGCCCCCCATGGCACTCTTGACGCATGCCCGAAGGTGACACGGTCTGGCAGGCCGCGAGACGGCTGCACGAGGCCCTCGCGGGCAAGGCGCTGATCCGCAGCGACTTCCGGGTGCCGAAGTACGCGACGGTCGACCTCGCGGGCCGTACGGTGCTCGGTACGATCCCGCGGGGCAAACACCTGCTCACCCGCTTCGAGGGCGGACTGACCCTCCACACCCATCTGCGGATGGAGGGCGCGTGGAAGGTGTACGGCACCGGCGAGCGCTGGCGCGGTGGCCCGGCACACCAGATCCGCGCCGTCCTCGCCACCGCCGACCGCACGGCCGTGGGCTACCGCCTTCAGGTCCTGGAACTGCTGCGCACGCACGAGGAGGAGCGGGTCGTCGGCCATCTCGGCCCCGACCTGCTCGGCCCGGACTGGGACCCCGCGCGCGCCCTCGCCAACGTCCTCGCCGACCCCGCTCGCCCGCTCGGCGAGGCCCTGCTCGACCAGCGCAATCTCGCTGGTATCGGCAACATCTACAAGAGCGAGATGTGCTTCCTGCTGGGTGTGACCCCCTGGCTGCCGGTCGGCGCGCTGCCCGCGGACCGCGCCGCGCAGCTGCCCGCGCTCGCCAAGAGACTGCTGGAGGCGAACCGCGACCGCCCGGTCCGCCAGACCACGGGCCTGCACCGCCACGACCTGTTCGTGTACGGTCGCGCGCCCCGCCCGTGCCTGCGCTGTCACACCCCGGTCCGGGTGGCCGACCAGGGCGACGGATCCCAGGAACGCCCCACCTACTGGTGCCCCACCTGCCAGACGGGCCCTGCCCCCGCGCCCGGCTCACCGCAGCGCTGGCGGGACCGCTATCCGCGCCGCACCGCCTGACGCGGCGCGACGGCGCCCGGCAAGGAGCAGCGCCGCCAACCAATTGACGGGCCGTCAGATACGCTCGTACCGTCGCTTCATGCCCCTCACGGCGTACGACCTCACCGGGCGCACCGCGTTCGTCACCGGAGCCGCCGGCGGCATCGGCCGGGCCTCCGCCGTCCTGCTCGCCGCGGCGGGTGCGACGGTGCACTGTGCCGACCGGGACGCGGATGGTCTGCAGGGCACGGCCGAGCTGATCGAGAAACGCGGTGGCACGGCCCGTACCCACGTCCTGGACGTCACCGACCGAGCCCGGCTCGCCGAGGCCGTCCACTCGTGCGAACGCCTGGACGTGATGGCGGCGATCGCCGGGATCATGCACAGCAGCCCCGTGCTGGAGACCCGCGAGGAGGATCTCGACCGGGTGCTGAACGTCAACTTCAAGGGGGTGCTCCACGCCTGCCAGGAGGCGGCCCGGTGGATGCTGGCCCATGACACACGGGGCAGCATCGTCACGATGGCCTCGGGCGCGGTCGACACCGGCGGTCCCGGGCTGCTCTGCTACGGCGCCGCGAAGGCGGCTGTGGTCCAGCTGACCAAGACGCTGGCCACGGAAGTCGGGCGGCACGGCATCCGGGTCAACGCGATCGCACCGGGCTGGATCCGCACTCCGATGACCGACCGCCACGACGGCGAGGCACAGGCGCACACCGAGGGCGTGATGGCCCGCATGGCGCCGCTGGGCCGGGTCGGCGAGCCGGACGACGTGGCGCACGCGGTGCTGTACCTGGCGTCGGACGCATCGGCGTTCACGACGGGTCAGATTCTCCGCCCGAACGGGGGTGTGGCGATGCCCTGGTGACGTCCCCAGCCCGCCATGCGATCACCCAGCTCCCCGTCCGCACCGCCCCGGCCGCCCGTCCCTGGGGCACACAGTGCACCGGCAGCAGGCTCAGCCCCCATCCGCCGGCCGCGACGGCGGCCTCCAGCACGCCCGCGCCCTGGCCGAGGGCGATCCGCAGCACGGCCCACCACCACACGGCTCCGAGCCCCAGCCCGAACGCCCAGCGCACTATTCGCCCCACCATGCCCGCCACCACCACCTGCCGGACGCTAGACCGCCGCCCGCCCGCCGCGGGAGGCGCACGGTGGGCTCACCGGTGCACGAGAACCAGCTCACAGGGCAACCGCCCGGTCCAACAGGGCAACCACCCGGCCCAGGGCACCGGCGCCGGCGAACACGCCTACGCGTTCTCCGCCTGGAACATCCAGTGATGCTTCTCCAGGTCCGCCGTGATCCCGATGAAGAGGTCCTGGGACACCGGATCCGGCTCCCCGGTGGCGTCCACCCGCTCCCGCATCCCGGTGATCACCGCACCGAGCGCCTCCACCATCGTGCCGACGGCGTCGGTGTCCTTGATCCAGCCCGCCGGAGTGGGCTTGACGGCGCTGCCGGAGGCCACCGTGGCGGCACGTCCGTCCGGCGGGACGCCCAGTGCCGAGGCCCGTTCCGCCACGGTGTCGGAGTGGGTGCGCGCGGAGGCGACGACCTCGTCCAGCTGGAGGTGGATGGAGCGGAAGCGGGGCCCGACCAGGTTCCAGTGGATCTGCTTGGCGACCAGCGAGAGGTCCACCAGGTCGACGAGGGCACCCTGCAGCGCCTCGGTCACGGTCCTCAGGTCCGCGTCGGCCAACGGGCTCTTCACGACGTACATCCGCTTCCTCCGGTGCCTCGGCGCCTTCATGTCCCTCCCAACCATGACCGCAGCGCCCAAGCCCGGCAAACGGACGCATACCGGCCCCTGCGACGGAAGAAGCCCCGGCCGGCTCTCCAGGTCTCCCTGGAACAGCCGACGGGGCTTCACTCGTCTCGGATCGTCAGGCTGCGCCCAGACTCACGCGGCGGCCACTCCCACGGCCTCCGCGGGCGCCTTGATGGTCACCCGTTCCGGTGGCACACCGGTCACCGACACCGACCCCAGCATCGGACGGACCGGCGTGCGCACGGGCTCGGTGGCCGTGGCGGACTGGGCCAGCTCGGCGAGCGCCAGCTCGTCGCTCACCTCTCGCATGAGTTCCGACATCCGTACGTCCAGCGCGTCGCAGATGGCGGCGAGCAGCTCGGAGGAAGCCTCCTTCTGCCCCCGCTCCACCTCGGAGAGATAGCCGAGTGAGACTCGGGCGGACGAGGAGACTTCGCGCAGAGTACGGCCCTGGCGTTGGCGCTGCCGACGCAGCACGTCACCCAGCAGGCGACGGAGCAGAATCATCGGTGGCTCCCTCCTCGGACCGCGTAACCGCATCCTTCTCGCCCCACCGTACCGCCTCGCGCCGCGGCCGTGCGGGGAGCGATGTCGTGTTCACTCAGGGCTGCAAACATCAAAACCCCCCGTTCCGTTCCGTATCCTGTGCCCGCCCATTACCGGTCTGTTCGCCCGCAAGCTGCTCGAGGAGCACTGCGAGTACGCTCCGTACACTCTCCATACGAATTTCCGCACGGCTGCCGTTCAACCGCAGGGCTTCCACTTTTCCGCCACCGGCAGAACCGGGACGGTCGGTGAGCGGCCCGTCGACGGCCACGAACACCGTCCCGACGGGCTTGCCGTCCTGGGGTTCGGGGCCTGCGACCCCGGTGGTCGCGACGCCCCAGTCGGCTCCCAGAGCCTTCCGCACGCCGGCCGCCATCTGACCCGCGACCTGCGGATCCACCGCTCCCCGCTGCGTCAGCAGGTTGGCGTCGACGCCCAGCAGCTCGTGCTTCAGCTCGGTGGCGTAGGCGGTGACCGAGCCCCGGAACACCTTGGACGCCCCGGGGACGGAGGTGATCTCCGCCGCCACCAGACCACCGGTGAGCGACTCGGCGACGGCGAGGGTCTCGCCCCTCACGGTCAGTAGTCGCACCAGTTCGGTGGCCTGTGAGCTCACGCTTCCTTCTCCTCCAACGCCGCCGCACGCTCGGCGATTCCCTGCCTGCGCAGCACAATGGCCTGTCTCACATAGTCGAGGCCGGTGACGACGGTGAGGACGACCGCCGCGGCCATCACCCAGAACCGCAGAGTGGCGAGCCATCCCGTCAGCGCCAGGACGTACATCCCGACCGCCACTCCCTGGACGAGAGTCTTGAGCTTGCCCCCGCGGCTGGCCGGGATCACTCCATAGCGAATGACCAGAAAACGCAGCAGCGTGATGCCGAGTTCCCGGCCGAGGATCACGGCGGTCACCCACCACGGCAGATCACCCAGGGCCGACAGACAGATGAGCGCCGCCCCCATGATCGCCTTGTCGGCGATGGGGTCGGCGATCTTCCCGAAGTCGGTGACCAGGTTGTAGGTGCGCGCCAGATGCCCGTCGAACAGGTCGGTGATCATGGCGACGGCGAAGGCCGCCCAGGCCAGTGAGCGCCAGGCCGGGTCGTAGCCGCCGTTCGCCAGCATCAGCACGACGAAGCCGGGCACCAGGACCAGCCGGAGCATGGTCAGCAGATTGGCCACGTTCCAGACGCTCGCCTGGTTGACGGCCACGGCCGCGATCTTGCCGCCGCGCGCGGACTTGCCGCCGTTGCCGGGACCTGGAGCAGAACCGGAGACCTCGGACCGAGCGCCGTCGGCAGCGGCAGCCGCACCCGTGGCGCCGTGCGCGCCGGAGGAGCCGCCCGCGGCGGATGCCGGGACTCCGGTCATCTGCCCGCCTCCTCACTACACGCGGGCGAGCCGGCCAGCGGCTCGGCCACCAGGTCGACACCTTCCGTCCCGACCACCTTCGCCTCGACCATACGTCCGGTGCTCAAGCCCGCGCCGCTCGTGAGCAGAACCTGGCCGTCGGTCTCGGGCGCCTGGTGCGCGGCGCGGCCGTACACACCCTCTTCCTCGTCGACGGACTCGACCAGGACGTGCACCGTTTCGCCGACACGGTCCTCCGCGCGCTGCGAGACCAGCTCCTCGGCCAGCCGGGAGACCCGCGCCAGGCGCTCGGCGACGACGTCCTCGTCGAGCTTGTCGTCGTACGTCGCCGCCTCCGTGCCCTCCTCGTCGGAGTAGCCGAAGACGCCGATGGCGTCCAGGCGGGCGCCGTTCAGGAAGCGCTCCAGCTCGGCCAGGTCCGCCTCGCTCTCGCCGGGGAAGCCGACGATGAAGTTGGAGCGCACACCGGCCTCGGGCGCCTTGGAACGGATGGTGTCGAGCAACTCCAGGAAGCGGTCGGTGTCGCCGAAGCGGCGCATGGCACGCAGCACGTTCGGCGCGGAGTGCTGGAAGGACAGGTCGAAGTACGGGACGACCTTCGGCGTGGAGGTCAGCACGTCGATCAGGCCCGGGCGCATCTCGGCCGGCTGCAGGTAGCTCACCCGCACCCGCTCGATGCCGTCGACCTCGGCCAGCTCGGGCAGCAGGGACTCCAGCAGGCGGATGTCGCCGAGGTCCTTGCCGTAGGAGGTGTTGTTCTCGGAGACCAGCATGATCTCCTTGACACCCTGCTCGGCCAGCCAGCGGGTCTCGTTCAGCACGTCGCTCGGGCGGCGGGAGATGAAGGAGCCACGGAAGGACGGGATGGCGCAGAAGGAGCAGCGGCGGTCGCAGCCGGAGGCCAGCTTGACGGAGGCGACCGGGGAGCCGTCCAGGCGCCGGCGCAGGGGCGCGCGCGGGCCGGAGGCGGGCGCCACGCCCTGCGGGAGGTCGGCCGGGCCGTGTCCCGGCAGAGCCACGGACGCGGCCGATTCCTGCCGCTCGGCCGGGCTGATCGGCAGCAGCTTGCGGCGGTCGCGCGGGGCGTGGGAGGCGTGGATTCCGCCGGACAGGATGGTCTGCAGGCGGTCGGAGATGTTCGCGTAGTCGTCGAAACCGAGCACGCCGTCGGCCTCGGGCAGCGCCTCGGCCAGCTCCTTGCCGTACCGCTCGGCCATGCAGCCCACCGCCACGACGGCCTGGGTTCTGCCATGATCCTTGAGGTCGTTGGCCTCGAGCAGGGCGTCGACGGAGTCCTTCTTCGCTGCCTCGACGAAACCACAGGTGTTGACCACGGCGACGTCCGCGTCCGCGGCGTCCTCGACGAGCTGCCAGCCGTCCGCCTCCAAACGGCCTGCGAGCTCCTCCGAGTCCACCTCGTTACGGGCGCAGCCGAGAGTGACGAGTGCGACGGTACGGCGTTCAGGCATGGGCTCAAGACTACTTTGTCTCACTGACAGCCCACGCCGACGGGGTTGGCCGATCTTGGCCGACCCCGTCACCCTGCCCTTCGCCAGGACGCCTACCCCGCGACAGGGTCGCCCTTCGTGTACGTCAGGCGCTCCACCGCGCCCGGCTGGAAGTTGTCGTCGATCTTCTTGCCGTTGACGTACAGCTCGATCACGCCGGCGTCGCCGAGGATCAGGTTGATCTTGGAGCTGTCCTGGAAGGTCTTGGACTGGCCCTTGTCCAGCAGCCCGTCGTAGAGCATCCGGCCGTTGTGGTCCTTGGCCGAGATCCAGCTGCGTCCGTTGGGCGCGCTGACCTGGACGGTCACCTTGTCCTGGGGCGCGGCGGCGATGGCGCTGTCGGAGGGCGCGGGGCTCGGCGCGGCGGGCTTGTCCTTCTTCGGCGTGGGCGAGGCGGACTTGCTCGCCGCGGGCGTACCACCGCCCCCGGCGACCTGCGACTTCGCATCGTTGCTCGAACCGCCGCCCTTGACGACGGTGAAGCCGACGAAGCCGATCACCACGACGATCGCGGCGACCATGGCGGCGGTCCAGTTCGGCCCCCGCCGCTCGGGCCGGATCCGCTCGGCCTCGAACAGCGGCGCAGCCGGGGTGGGGGCCGGACGGCCGCCGTGCTCGGCGTCGTACTGGGCGATCAGGGGTGCGGGATCGAGGTGGACGGCCCTGGCCAGCGTGCGGATGTGCCCGCGGGCGTACACATCGCCGCCGCAAGGGGCGAAGTCGTCCGCCTCCATGGCGTGCACGATGGCGATACGGACACGTGTGGCGCTGCTGACATCGTCCACGGTGAGCCCGGCCGCGATCCGCGCCTGCTGCAGGGCGCGGCCCACGGAGACACGGGCTTCCTGGGACTCGTCTCGGAACGGACGCTCGTCTTCAGGGGAGTTGCCGATGGACACGGGGGCGCCTTTCGAGCGTGTAGCCACCATGCTGGAAGCTCAGTCTAGGGGTGGGGCGAAAGGGTGGGGCAACCGGGCGACGGGACTTTGTGCACCAGAGGAATGGCCGGACATTCCTATGATTCGACAGGCAGGTACCCCATGATGGGATGCCCATCTGTCCTTTCGCTCAACTGGACGTACGGCGAAGGGAAACGGTTGCCCGCCGATCCCTAACGGGTGGATCACGATGCCGCCCACCCGGCGTAACCGGCGCCTTCCGGACGACCCTTCGCCCTACCCCTCAGACTCCCCGCGAATCACGGCGAGCACGCCGTCCAGGTCGTCAGGCTTCACAAGAACGTCACGTGCCTTGGAGCCCTCGCTCGGTCCCACGATGTTGCGGGACTCCATGAGGTCCATGAGCCGCCCGGCCTTGGCGAAGCCGACGCGCAGCTTGCGCTGGAGCATCGAGGTCGACCCGAACTGGGTGGAGACGACCAGCTCGGCCGCCTGGCACAGCAGGTCGAGGTCGTCGCCGATGTCCTCGTCGATCTCCTTCTTCTGCTTGGTGCCGACCGTGACATCGTCCCGGAAGACCGGCGCCATCTGGTCCTTGCAGTGCTGTACGACGGCTGCGACCTCGGCCTCGGTGACGAAGGCGCCCTGCATGCGGGTCGGCTTGTTCGCGCCCATCGGCAGGAACAGCCCGTCGCCCTTGCCGATCAGCTTCTCGGCGCCGGGCTGGTCGAGGATGACCCGGGAGTCGGCGAGCGAGGAGGTGGCGAACGCCAGCCGCGAGGGCACGTTGGCCTTGATCAGACCGGTGACCACGTCGACCGACGGGCGCTGGGTGGCGAGCACCAGATGGATGCCGGCCGCGCGCGCGAGCTGGGTGATGCGCACGATCGCGTCCTCGACGTCGCGCGGGGCGACCATCATCAGATCGGCCAGCTCGTCCACGATCACCAGCAGGTACGGGTACGGCTGCAGCTCGCGCTCGCTGCCCTCCGGCGGCTTGACCTTGCCCTCGCGGACGGCCTGGTTGAAGTCGTCGATGTGCCGGTAGCCGTAGGCGGCGAGGTCGTCGTAGCGCAGGTCCATCTCGCGTACGACCCACTGCAGGGCCTCGGCCGCCCGCTTGGGATTGGTGATGATCGGCGTGATCAGGTGCGGGATGCCCTCGTAGGCGGTCAGCTCGACGCGCTTGGGGTCGACCAGGATCATCCGGACGTCCTCCGGGGTCGCCCGCATCATCACCGAGGTGATCAGGCAGTTGATGCAGGACGACTTGCCGGAGCCGGTGGCGCCGGCGACCAGCATGTGCGGCATCTTCGCCAGCGAGTGCATCACGTACCCGCCCTCGACGTCCTTGCCGAAGGCGACCAGCATCGGGTCGTCGTCCTCGGCGGACTCCGCGAGGCGCAGCACGTCGCCGAGGTTGACCATCTCCCGGTCGGTGTTCGGGATCTCGATGCCCACCGCGGACTTGCCGGGGATGGGGCTGATGATCCGCACGTCCGGGCTGGCGACGGCGTACGCGATGTTCTTGGTCAGCGCGGTGATCCGCTCGACCTTCACGGCGGGGCCGAGCTCGACCTCGTAGCGGGTGACCGTCGGGCCGCGGGTGAAGCCGGTGACGGCGGCGTCGACCTTGAACTCGGTGAAGACCTGGGTGAGCGAGGCGACGACCGCGTCGTTGGCCTCGCTGCGGGCCTTGCCCGGACCGCCGCGCGTGAGGAGGTCCAGCGAGGGCAGCGCGTAGGTGACGTCCCCGGACAGCTGGAGCTGCTCGGCACGCGGGGGCAGGTCGCGCGGTTCCTCGGGGGCCTTCTTGGTGAGGTCGGGGACGGGCTGGAGCTTGTCCTGCCGGGGGCGCGCGGCCGGGACCTGCGACGGCGCGGGGTCCGGCGCGGGCGCCGGGCTCGGGACCGGAGTCGTCTCCTCGCGGTCACCGACGCTGACACCCTGGGTGAGGTCGGCGACCAGCGGGGAGGGCGGCATGCCGTGCAGCACCGCGCCGTCGAGCGCCGCAGCGGCGGCCGCGGCGAAGTCCACGGGGTCCAGCTGGCGCTGTGGGTCCGGCTGGGGCACCGCGGAGCGCCTGGGGCGGCCCCGGCGCTGCGAGAGCGCCTCCGCCTCGGCGCCCTCGGGGTCGTACGTCCGGGGGGCGGACGCGCGCTTACGGGGGCGCGCGGGCAGCGCCTCGCGCCACTGCTCGTCGTAGCGCTCGTCGTCCCCGGTGTACTCCTCCGCCATGTGGTCGTGCAGCACGCCCAGGCGCACGCCGAGCGCCCGCAGTCGCTGCGGGACGGCGTTGACCGGGGTGGCGGTCACCACGAGCAGCCCGAAGATCGTCAGCAGCACCAGCAGCGGTACGGCGAGGACGTCGGTCATCGTGTACGTCAGCGGGGTGGCCGCCGCCCAGCCGATCAGGCCGCCGGCGTCCCTTATGGCCTGCATGCCGTCGCTGCGCGCGGGCGAGCCGCAGGCGATGTGGACCTGGCCGAGCACGCCGATGACGAGCGCCGACAAACCGATCACGATCCGGCCGTTGGCCTCCGGCTGCTCCGGGTGCCGGATGAACCGTACGGCGATCACCGCGAGCAGTATCGGCACCAGCAGGTCCAGCCGGCCGAAGGCACCGGTGACAAGGATCTCCACGAGATCGCCGACGGGCCCCTTCAGATCGGCCCAGGTGCCGGCGGCGACGATCAGCGCGATGCCGAACAGCAGCAGTGCGACGCCGTCCTTGCGGTGGGCCGGATCCAGGTTCCTGGCGCCCTGCCCTATGCCGCGGAAGACGGCGCCGACGGCGTGCGCGAGGCCGAGCCAGAGGGCCCGCACGAGCCGGTACACGCCCCCGGTGGGGCTGGGCGCCGGCTTCGGCGGCGCGGCCTTCCTGGCCGGGGCCTTGGCGGGCACCCTCTTGACCGGGGCCTTCTTCGCTGCGGCCTTCTTCGCCCCAGCCTTCGCGGGAGCGGCCGCCTTCTTGGCGGGCTGCTTCTTGGCTGCGGAGGGACGTGAGGCCATGAGTGTGAGGTTACCGGGGGAGACGACAGCGGACACGTGTGCCCACAGCTTCACCCGTTCGTGTCGCCCGTGACGGAGACCGGAACTGACGCATGCTCATGGGCAACGGCCACCCGGGAGTACGTCAGTTCTGCGCCGGAACCGACGAGCCGCCGGGGCCGGTACCCGGCTCCAGGGCGTCGAGCGCGCGCCGCAGCCCGGTGAGTTTGCGCTCCAGATGGGCCGCCGTCGCCACCGCGGCCGCGTCCGCCGAGTCGTCGTCCAGCTGCTTCGACAGCGCCTCGGCCTGCTCCTCCACGGCCGCGAGCCGCGCGGACAGCTCGGCGAGCAGCCCGGCGGACTCCTTGCCGCCGACCGCGCCCTTGCCGCCGCCCTCCAACTGCAGGCGCAGCAACGCCGCCTGCTCCCGCAGCTGGCAGTTCTTCATGTACAGCTCGACGAACACCGAGACCTTCGCGCGCAGCACCCACGGGTCGAAGGGCTTGGAGATGTAGTCGACCGCGCCCGCCGCATAGCCCCGGAAGGTGTGGTGCGGGCCATGGTTGATCGCCGTGAGGAAGATGATCGGGATGTCCCGGGTCCGCTCGCGCCGCTTGATGTGCGCCGCGGTCTCGAAACCGTCCATCCCAGGCATCTGGACGTCCAGCAGAATGACCGCGAAATCGTCCGTGAGCAGTGCCTTGAGCGCTTCCTCTCCGGACGATGCCCGCACCAGCGTCTGATCGAGCGCCGAGAGGATCGCCTCCAGCGCCAACAGATTCTCCGGCCGGTCATCGACCAGGAGGATCTTGGCCTTCTGCACCATGGCCCGCCCTCCTCGCCCCGGCGGTACACCGGGCGCCGCCCCAGGGGACGACTCCGTTTCGCCGCCCGTCCTTGTGCCGGTCATCGTAGCCGCACCCCGCCCGTCGCCACACCCTGTCACCGCGATGTCACTGTGCACGCACCAAAAACGCGGCGGGGGTCGGGATGGTTCCCGGAATCCCGCATTCCCATACGTTCGGTGCCACCTTAAGTCGTACGTTCGCCGTCACATCAAGTGGGCAACTCCGGACCCACGCCAAGGGTTCCCCGGGTGTTCACAACCCGGGGAACCCGATCCGGTCAATTCCCACCCATCCACTGCTGCATCACGGCCAGCAGATGGTCCGGGTCGACCGGCTTGGTCACGTAGTCGGAGGCACCGGACTCGATCGCCTTCTCCCGGTCGCCCTTCATCGCCTTCGCGGTCAGGGCGATGATCGGCAGCCCGGCGAACTGCGGCATCCTGCGGATCGCCGTGGTCGTCGCGTACCCGTCCATCTCCGGCATCATGATGTCCATCAGCACCACCGCGACGTCGTCGTGCTGCTCCAGCACCTCGATGCCCTCCCGGCCGTTCTCGGCGTACAGCACCGAGAGACCGTGCTGCTCCAGGACGCTGGTCAGCGCGAACACGTTGCGGATGTCGTCGTCGACGATCAGCACCTTCTCGCCGCCGAACCGCACCCCGCGCGCGGACTGCGCGCTGTCCTGCTCGGGCACCGCCGTCCACTGCTCGGTCCGCTGCTGCTCGCCCTGCGGCAGACTCCGCCGCCGGCGCCTGAAGAGCGCCGCGGGACCGTTCTGCGTCTCCCGGTACGACTTCACCTCGGCCGGCGTCTCGATCTCCACGGAGGACAGCTCCGAGGACGGCTCCGCCTCGGAGGCGAGCAGCTCGCCGGCCTCCAGCGGGGGCACGGACTGCTGGTAGCCCTGCGGGGGCAGCTCGGTCGGGTGCAGCGGCAGGTACAGCGTGAACGTGGAGCCGCGGCCCGGCTCGCTCTGCGCGTGGATCTCACCGCCGAGCAGCTGCGCGATCTCCCGGGAGATCGACAGGCCGAGGCCGGTGCCGCCGTACTTGCGGCTGGTCGTGCCGTCCGCCTGCTTGAACGCCTCGAAGATCACCCGCATCTTGCTGGCCGCGATGCCGATGCCGGTGTCCGTCACCGAGAACGCGATCAGCGGCCCGTCCGGATCGGTCAGCGAGCCGGCCTCCAGCAGCTGCTCCCGGACCCCCACCGGCACGTCCGCGCCGGCCGGCCTGATCACCAGCTCCACCGACCCGGAGTCGGTGAACTTCACGGCGTTGGACAGGAGGTTGCGCAGCACCTGCAGCAACCGCTGCTCGTCGGTGTGCAGGGTCGCGGGCAGCTCCGGGGAGACCCGTACGGACAGGTCCAGGCCCTTCTCCGCGGTCAGCGGCCGGAAGGTCGCCTCCACGTAATCCACGAGCTGCACGAGTGCGATACGCGTCGGCGAGACGTCCATCTTGCCCGCCTCGACCTTCGACAGGTCGAGGATGTCGTTGATCAGCTGCAGCAGGTCGGAGCCGGCGCCGTGGATGGTCTCGGCGAACTCCACCTGCTTCGGCGAGAGGTTGCCCTCGGCGTTGTCGGCGAGCAACTTGGCCAGAATCAGCAGCGAGTTGAGCGGCGTACGCAGCTCGTGCGACATGTTGGCGAGGAACTCGCTCTTGTAGCGCATCGACACCGCGAGCTGTTCGGCACGCTCCTCCAGGACCTGGCGGGCCTCCTCGATCTCGGTGTTCTTCACCTCGATGTCCCGGTTCTGCCGCGCCAGCAGCTCGGCCTTCTCCTCCAGTTCCGCGTTGGAGGCCTGCAGCGCCTTCTGCCGGTTCTCCAACTCGGCCGACCGCTCCCGCAGTTGCTCGGTCAGCTCCTGCGACTGCTTCAGCAGCTGCTCGGTCTTGGTGTTGACCGAGATGGTGTTGACGCTCGTCGCGATCATCTCGGCGATCTGGTTGAGGAAGTCCTTCTGGATCTGCGTGAACGGCGTGAAGGAGGCCAGCTCGATCACGCCGAGCACATTGCCCTCGAACAGCACCGGCAGCACGATCACCTGCGCCGGCGGCGCCTCGCCGAGCCCCGAGGAGATCTTCAGATAGCCGCTGGGCGCGTTCTCCACGAGGATCGCGCGCTTCTCCTCGGCGGCCGTGCCGACCAGCGCCTCACCGGGCCGGAACGACGTCGGCATCGAGCCCATCGAGTAGCCGTAGGAGCCCAGCATCCGCAGCTCGTAGTTGTCCTCCCCGTCCCCGGCGTCCTTGCCCTCCATCAGCGGCATCGCCAGGAAGAACGCGCCGTGCTGCGCCGACACCACCGGCGTCAGCTCGCTCATGATCAGCGAGGCCACGTCCTCCAGGTCGCGGCGGCCCTGCATCAGGCCGGAGATACGGGCAAGATTGCCCTTGAGCCAGTCCTGCTCCTTGTTGGCGATCGTGGTGTCACGCAGGTTGGCGATCATCTTGTTGATGTAGTCCTGCAGCTCCTGGATCTCGCCGGACGCGTCGACGTCGATCTTCAGGTTCAGGTCGCCCCGGGTCACCGCGGTCGCCACGCGCGCGATGGCACGCACCTGCCGGGTCAGGTTCCCGGCCATCTCGTTCACCGACTCGGTCAGGTCCCGCCAGGTGCCGTCGACGTCACGCACGCGTGCCTGGCCGCCGAGCTGTCCCTCGGTACCCACCTCGCGGGCCACACGCGTGACCTCCTCGGCGAAGCTGGACAGCTGGTCGACCATCGTGTTGATCGTCGTCTTCAGCTCGAGGATCTCGCCGCGCGCGTCGATGTCGATCTTCTTGGTCAGATCACCCTTGGCGATGGCCGTGGTGACCATGGCGATGTTCCGCACCTGGCCGGTCAGGTTGGACGCCATCTGGTTCACGGACTCGGTGAGGTCCTTCCAGGTCCCCGCCACACCCGGTACGTGCGCCTGACCGCCCAGGATGCCGTCCGTGCCCACCTCACGGGCCACCTTGGTGACCTGGTCGGCGAACGAACTCAGCGTCTTCACCATGGTGTTGATCGTGTCGGCGAGCTGCGCGACCTCACCGCTCGCCTCGATCGTCACCTGACGGGTCAGGTCACCGTTGGCGACGGCCGAGGCCACCTGGGAGATGTTCCGCACCTGCATGGTCAGGTTGTTGGCCATCAGGTTGACGTTGTTGCTGAGGTCCTTCCAGATGCCGGTGACCCCCGGCACGTGCGCCTGACCGCCCAGGATGCCCTCGGTGCCCACCTCACGGGCCACACGGGTCACCTGCTCGGCGAAACTCGAGAGCTGATCGACCATGGTGTTGACCGTCGTGACGAGCTCAAGGATCTCGCCCTTGGCGTCAACAGTGATCTTCTTCGACAGGTCGCCCTTGGCGACCGCCGTCGTGACCTCGGCGATGTTGCGCACCTGGATGGTCAGGTTGTTCGCCATGAAGTTCACGGACTGCGTGAGGTCCTTCCAGGTGCCGGAGACGCCCTGGACCTCGGCCTGACCGCCGAGGATGCCCTCCGTGCCCACCTCGCGGGCCACACGCGTGACCTCCTGGGCGAACGACGACAGCTGGTCCACCATCGTGTTCAGGGTGTTCTTCAGCTCCAGGATCTCCCCGCGCGCGTCCACGGTGATCTTCTGGGAGAGGTCACCGCGCGCCACGGCGGTGGCGACCTGCGCGATGTTGCGCACCTGGGCCGTCAGGTTCCCGGCCATGCCGTTCACGGAGTCGGTCAGGTCCCGCCACACGCCCGCCACGCCGGGCACCTGCGCCTGACCGCCGAGCCGGCCCTCCGTACCCACGTCCCTGGCGACCCGGGTCACCTGGTCGGCGAAGGCGGACAGCTGATCAACCATCGTGTTGATCGTGTTCTTCAGCTCGAGGATCTCGCCGCGCGCGTCCACGTCGATCTTCTGCGAGAGGTCGCCGCGCGCCACGGCCGTCGTCACCTGGGCGATCTGCCGCACCTGGGACGTCAGGTTGCCGGCCATGAAGTTGACGGAGTCCGTCAGCTCCTTCCAGGTGCCCGAGACGCCGTCCACCCGGGCCTGACCGCCCAGCCGGCCCTCCGTACCCACGTCCCTGGCCATCCGCGTGACCTGGTCGGCGAAGCTCGACAGCTGGTCCACCATCGTGTTCACGGTGTTCTTCAGCTTGAGCATCTCACCGGAGACGTCCACGGTGACCTTCTGCGACAGGTCGCCGTTGGCCACCGCCGTGGTCACCTGCGCGATGTTGCGCACCTGACCGGTGAGGTTGCGGAACGCAGTGTTGACGGAGTCCGTCAAGTCCTTCCAGGCACCGGCCGCGCCGGGCACCTGCGCCTGACCGCCCAGCTCACCCTCGACACCGATCTCCCGCGCGACCCGCGTCACCTCGGCACCGAACGCCGAGAGCTGGTCCACCATCCCGTTGACGGTGTTCTTCAGCTCCAGCATCTCGCCGGCCACGTCCACCGTGACCTTCTGCGACAGGTCACCGCTGGCCACGGCGGTCGTCACGGTCGCGATGTCCCGCACCTGCGTGGTGAGGTTCCGGAAGACCGTGTTGACGGAGTCGGTCAGGTCCTTCCACGTACCGGCGGCGCCGGGCACGTTCGCCTGCCCGCCCAGCCGGCCCTCCCCGCCGACCTCGTTCGCGACGCGCGTGACCTCGTCCGCGAAGATCCGCAGCGTCTCGGTCATCTGGTTGATCGTCTCGGCGAGCTGCGCGACCTCGCCCCGCGCCGGAACCGTCACCTTCTGCGACAGATCACCGTTGGCGACAGCGGTCGTGACCTGCGAGATACCGCGGACCTGCGCGGTCAGGTTGCCCGCCATCGTGTTGACGGAGTCGGTCAGCTCCTTCCACACGCCGGCCACCCCCGGCACCTGCGCCTGACCGCCCAGAATGCCCTCGGTGCCCACCTCGCGGGCGACACGGGTCACCTCGACGGAGAAGGACGACAGCTGCTCCACCATCGTGTTGACGGTGTTCTTCAGCTCCAGCATCTCGCCGGCGACCTGCACGGTGACCTTGCGCGACAGATCACCACGGGCGACCGCCGTCGTCACCAGCGCGATGTCGCGCACCTGGGCGGTCAACTGCCGCGCCATGGTGTTGACGGACTCGGTCAGGTCCTTCCAGGACCCCGACATGCCGCGCACCCGGGCCTGACCGCCGAGCTTGCCCTCGGTGCCGACCTCGCTGGCCACGCGCGTGACCTCGTCCGTGAACGTCGACAGCTGGTCGACCAGGTTGTTGACGGTACGGCCGACCTTCAGGAACTCGCCCCGCAGAGGATGCCCGCTGCCACTGTCCGGGGCCTGTGTCCGCAGCTCCATGCGTGGCGACAGATCACCCTCGGCGACCGCCGTGAGGACCCGGCCGACCTCCGACACCGGCCACACCAGATCGTCGACCAGCGCGTTGGAGGCGTCGATCGCGGCGGCCCAGGAGCCCTCGCAGGCGCCCGTCTCCAGCCGTTCCGTGAGCTTTCCCTCACGTCCCACCGTGCGCCGTACCCGGGACAGCTCACCGGTGAGATGCAGATTGCGGTCGGCCACCTCGTTGAAGACCGCCGCGATCTCCGACATCACGCCGTCCCCGGAGACGGTGAGCCGCTTGCGGAAGTTCCCGTCCCGCATCGCGACCAGCGCCACCAGCAGCCGGTTCAGGGCAGCCGTGTCCACGGCGGTGGTATCACCGCGCTTACCCAGGGACGGTCCGCCTTTCGCGCGCGTCTTCGTGCCACGCGTCGCCGCGCCAGACTCCACTGTGTCCCTCCCGGAGGGGTAGACCGTTACTGCTGTGCTCGGCCGCATCGGCCCGGCGTGCCGGTCATCGGCATACCGGTTACTTCCGCGTACCGGTTACTGCTGCGTATTTCTGCCAGACGAGATCCAGCCACACCAGAGGCTGCTGCCCGTCGTACACGGAACGCACGCAGCCCGACCGGACCTTCATCAGAAGCTTGCCCAGTGTTTCACCCCGGCCGAACCAGGCCATAACAGTTCGGCAGCTTCGCACATCGTCCGCACACCATGGGGGGTAAACACCGGCGACCGGCATCCGCTCGGACGGCGAAGGTAAGTAACCTTGCATGCGGCTGTCCAGCCGCACCGGTCCGACCGGCTTGGGCGGTGGCACGAGAACGAGCGGGCATCGGAGGGCGGCCGCAGACCATGACCACCGGAGTCATCCCCGGGGGACAGCCCCCGGAGCCACAGCCGACGGGCGAGCTGATGCCGCAGCAGCGGTGCGAGCCGGCCGGCCACGCAGCCCTGCACGTAGACAACCGGTCGAGGAGTTCTGTGATCACCGCGCGCGCGGCCGCCACCTTCGAGCCCGTCGGGCGATCGGTCGCGACCGCCCGGTCCTTCGTCCGCGACACCCTCCAGGGCTGGGGCTTCGCCGACATCGTCGACGACGCCGTGGTCCTCACCAGCGAGCTGGTGACCAATGCGGTCGTCCACGCGGGCACGCACGCGGACGTCCTGTGCCTGCGCACGGAGGACGGCGTGCGCATCGAGGTCTCCGACCGCTACCCCGAACGCGAGGTCCCCCTCCAGAACGCCCCCGCCACCATGGGCAGCCCCGACCGCGAGGGCGGCCGCGGCCTGCAGCTCTGCGCGGCCCTGGCCACCCGCTGGGGCGTCGACTACACGCCCACCCACAAGCACGTCTGGTTCCAGCTCAACCTCCCCGAACGGCCGGTCGGCACCCGCACCGCCGGCCCGTCGCTCCCCGCCGACCTGCTGCCGCTGGCCGACGGCCGGGTGCGCGTGGCGGTCCTCCAGGTCGACCGGAAGGGTGCCATCACCTCCTGGAACGAGGACGCCGAAGAACTGTTCGGTCATACGGCCGCCGAGGTCATCGGCAGGCCCCTCACCGAACTGGCCGCCTGGCCGCACACCCCGGGTACCGGCACCGGCGTGGCCGAGGCCCTGCAGCTCTCCCGCTGGGAGGGCACCTACGGCATCCGCGGCGCCGACGGCCGGGTGGCCTCGGTCTACGCCTCCCACCTCAGAGTCCGCGACACCGGCGGCGAACCCTCCACCGTCTGCCTCTTGGTGCGCGACCACGAACGCGCCGTCCTGCAGACACCGCAGCGGGTGCCGGCGACCGACCAGGCCCAGCAGTCCGACGGCCAGAGCACCGATCCCTTCGAGGTGTTCATCGGCTCCCCCGCCCCGGACGACCTCGACGGTCTGCTGCAGCGCACGGTGGAGCGCGCCCGCGACATGCTCGACGGCGACTCCGCGTTTCTGCTGCTGGCCACCGACGACGAGACCGAACTGGAGGTGCGGGCCTCCACCGGCCTGCCCTCCGCCCGCCAGCGCTTCGCGCGCGTGCCCGTCGAGGCCGGTCCCGGCCGCTACGGCTCCGCGCGCATGCCGGCCGTCCACGACGACCTCATGTCCGTCCCGGGCGCCGTACCGCTGCTCGTCGGCACCGGCATGCGCTCGGT
The DNA here is from genome assembly GCF_040645475.1 of Streptomyces sp. NPDC046759. Classification (NCBI taxonomy): domain Bacteria; kingdom Bacillati; phylum Actinomycetota; class Actinomycetes; order Kitasatosporales; family Streptomycetaceae; genus Streptomyces; species Streptomyces sp. NPDC046759. The sequence goes on from NZ_JBEYYJ010000043.1 coordinate 62,325, forward strand.
CGTCACGGTCCCGCTGAAGGTCGAGGGCCGCCTCACGGGCTCGCTCGGCGTCGCGGCCGAGGCCCCGGGCCGGTACTCCAACGAGGAGGCGCTGCGTCTGCAGTTCGCCGCCGACCGTATCGCCCTGGCCGTCGAGTCGGCCCGCCTGGGCGAGCTGGAGCGGCTGCGCCGCGGTTCCCTGAGCTTCCTGGTCGAGGCGTCCGACCTGCTGGCCGGCACCCTGGACCGCGATCAGACGCTGGCCCTGATGGCTCAGATGACGGTCCCCACCCTGGCGACCTGGTGCGCCGTGTACACGATCGCCGACCAGGCCTCCGAGCCGTATCTCTCGTACGTCCTGCACGAGGACGAGGAACTCATCGACGGCATCAAGTCGTTGCTGTCGAAGGTTGCGCCGCCGGACCCGGTGCCGACGCCCGGCGCCCGCGTCTGGACGATCCCGGGCGAGGTCGCCCACCAGGCGGCCCTGCGCAGCTCGATGCGCAGCCTCGGCCTGGCCGGCGGACCCCCGCACCAGATCTCCTCGAGCATCGGCCCGACCCTCGCGACGGCCTCCGCGGTCGGCGGCGAGACGGTCGTCCTGCCACTCGTCGCCCGCAACCGCGTCATCGGCATGCTGGTCCTCGGCAAGCCCGCGGACGAACACTTCCGCCAGGAGATCCTGGAACTGGCCGAGGACCTGTCCCGCCGCGCCGCCCTCGCCCTCGACAACGCGCGTCTGTACTCGGAGCGCACGGCCATCAGCCAGGCCCTGCAGCGCAGTCTGCTCCCGCCCGGCACGCCGCACATCGAAGGCGTCGAGGTCGAGGTCATCTACCGAGCGGCCGGGGAGGGCAACGAGGTCGGCGGTGACTTCTACGACCTCTTCCCGATCGGCAACGGCGCCTACGGCTTCGCCATCGGCGACGTCTGCGGTACGGGCCCGAACGCGGCGGCGGTCACCGGTCTCGCCCGGCACGCCCTGCGCCTGCTGGCCCGCGAGGGGCTCTCCGGGCCGGCGGTCCTGCAGCGCCTGAACTCCGCGATCCTGGACGAGGGCGACCGCAGCCGCTTCCTCACCCTCCTCTACGGAGAGATGCGCCCACAGGAGGACGGCAGCGCCGAGCTGAAGGTGGTCTGCGCCGGCCACCCGCTGCCGCTCCGCCTGCGCCAGGACGGCACGGTGACGGCGGCCGCCGAACCGCAGCCGCTGCTGGGCGTGATCGAGGACCTGGAGCTGTACGAGGAGAGGGTCACCCTCGACCCTGGTGACGTGCTGCTCTGTGTCACGGACGGCGTCACCGAGCGCCGCGAGGGCCCACGCATGCTCGGCGACGACGGCCTCGCCGACGTCCTCACGACGTGCACCGGTCTGACGGCGGGCGCGGTCGCGGCGCGCATCATGCGTGCGGTGGAACGCTTCGCGTCGGACGCACCATCGGACGACATGGCGATCCTGGCCATGCGCGTGCCGGGGATCCACAAGGACGTATAGGGCGGCATCAGGTATGAAAAAGGCCTCACCCGGAAGGGTGAGGCCTTTTTGCTGGAGCCCCCAAACGGAATCGAACCGTTGACCTTCTCCTTACCATGGAGACGCTCTGCCGACTGAGCTATAGGGGCCTGTCCTTTTCGAGGTTTCCCTCGCGGCGACGAAGAAACTGTACCCCGAGCGGGCCCGACTTCCCAAATTCGTTCGGGACCCGATCAGTAGGCGGGCTGCAGCAGTCCCCCGAGCGCATTGCACGCGGACACGATCCGCTGCATCTCCCGCTTGGTGAGCGTGGCGTCCACGGGCAGCGTGAGCGTCTCGTCGGCGGCCAGTTCGGTTTGCGGCAGCGACACGCAGCGACGGAACTCCGGCAGCCTGTGCACGGGCGTCTTGACCGGGGCCCGGCACTCAACTCCCTTGGCGCGCAGCGCCAGCGCGAAGGCGTCGCGGTCCGGCCGGCCGTTCCCCGGGACCCGCACGACGTACTGCTGATAGGTGTGCCCGTCGCCGCCGTCGGGCGTCCGCACGCCCTTCAGCTTGGCGTCGAGGTAGGCGGCCCGCTCCCTGCGCTGCGCTATCTCGTCGTACGGCGCCTCTGACTCGCCCTGCTCCAGCACCAGCACCCCATGCCGCTGCCCGAGCTCGTGCAACCGCCGAATGTCGGCCAGCCGTCCGAAGCGGTGTACGACAACGACCGCCGCGGTGCGCGCAGTTACGGCTGCCTCGACAGCGTCGGGGTCGAGGCAGTAGGTCACCGGGTCTATGTCGGCGAACACCGGGAGCGCGCCGGCCAGGGTCACGGCCTCGGCGACCTCGGCGTTCCCGAAGGCAGGTACGACGACCTCGTCGCCGACTCCGACGCCGGCGGCCCTGAGCATTGCAGCAGTTCCCATGTGCTGGATGCTGGGGGCGCCACATGAACGACACGTTAAGGAAAACGTAAAAAGGCCGGACCCCGAACCGAAGTTCAGGATCCGACCTTTTTGAAGAATTGTTCGGCGGTGTCCTACTCTCCCACAGGGTCCCCCCTGCAGTACCATCGGCGCTGTGAGGCTTAGCTTCCGGGTTCGGAATGTAACCG
>NZ_JBEYYJ010000044.1:0-58985 GCF_040645475.1 Streptomyces sp. NPDC046759
TGAGTTGCCTACGTGTCACACCCAGCGTCCTACCAGGTCCCGCCCCCGCACGGGACCAGAACCCGAGATTGATCACGACCTCACACAGGCCCTAGCGCCCGTCGGGGTCCCTGGCAAGGCGCGGGCGGTGGGTGGTGGCTCGCACACTGCCGCGCCCCTAGGGCAGGTCCGTTTCGTCCGGTACGACGTGTACCGCCGCTTCCTCGGCGCCCGCCGCTCCCCCGTCGATCCCGACGTCCCGGGCGATCTCCTCCTTGACGGTCTCGGCGTGGGCGCCCTCGTCCGGAGCGACCAGACGGCCCGCCCGGGCCTCGCCGGCCTCGGGATCGACGGGCTCGCCCTCGCCGCCCGGCAGGTCGCCGATCCCGTCGCCGGCCGCGGGCTGGGCGTCCGGGACCTCCTGGGCGAGCCGGTCGTCCAGGGTCTCCCCCGCGTGCTGTTCGGCGGCGGTGACGCCCCGCTTGGTCACGCCCAGCGGCCGCTCGGGCGGGGAGTAGCCCTCGTCGAGGACGTCGTCGTAGGTGCGCTCGCCGACCGCGTCCTGCAGGTCCAGGGGACCGGCGTCCTCCTGCTCCTCGTTGGTTCCGGTGGGCTGGTAGACGTCGTCCGCCATCGGGGTCTGCTCGGACTGCTGGTCGCTCATGGTCGCCTCCTCCTGGGCTCACGGGGGGTCCAGGTCCGCGTTTCCCGCAACGGGATCATTAACCCCGCGCCCGGCGTCCGGGTCAGTCGGCGGCCTGCTCGGCCAGGCCCGCCGTCCACTTCTCCTCGATCCGGCACGCCTTCCACACCAGCAGGGCGACGGCCCAGGTGGCGAAGAACAGGCCGACGATGACGAAGCCGACGATGTTGAGGTCGAGGCCGGAGATCCAGTCCCAGAAGGCGCCGTGCAGGCCGAGCTTGTCGGCGAGCAGGCCGAGGAGTTCCACCGTGCCGATGAGGAGGGCGACGGCGACGGACAGGCCGGTGATGGTGAGGTTGTAGTAGACCTTGCGGACCGGCTTGGAGAAGGCCCACTCGTAGGCGAAGTTCATGAACGAGCCGTCGATGGTGTCCAGCAGGGACATGCCGGCCGCGAAGAGCACCGGCAGGCACAGGATGGCGTACCAGGGCAGGCCGGAGGCGGCGCCGGAGCCGGCGAGGACCAGCAGCGCGATCTCCGTCGCGGTGTCGAACCCGAGCCCGAACAGCAGGCCCAGCGGGTACATCTGCCACGGCTTGCTGATCGAGCCGGTGACCCGGCCGAGCAGACGGTTCATGAAGCCGCGGTTGTTCAGCTGCGTCTCCAGGGCGGCCTCGTCGTAGGCACCGGAGCGCATCTGCCGGAAGACCTTCCAGATGCCGGCCAGGATGACGAGGTTGATGCCGGCGATGAGGTACAGGAAGGTGCCGGAGACCGTCGTACCGATCAGGCCGGTCACCTCGTGCAGATGCGAGTTGCCGTCGCGCACCGGTCCGGCCAGGGTCTTCATGCCGAGCGAGAGCAGCAGCGCCAGGCCGAAGACGATGCTGGAGTGGCCCAGGGAGAACCAGAAGCCGACCGACAGCGGACGCTGTCCCTCGCCCATCAGCTTGCGGGTGGTGTTGTCGATCGCCGCGATGTGGTCGGCGTCGAAGGCGTGCCGCATGCCGAGGGTGTAGGCGGTCACGCCGATCCCGATGCCGAAGGCCACCGGTTTTCCGGCGGATCCGGTGCCGACACTGAAGTGCTGCGGCGCGATCACACCGATCAGGGTGCCCCAGCCGATGATGTGCAGGGCGAGCACGAAGGCCGCCATCGAACCGACCCTGATCCACTCCTGCCGCGTCATGGAGCCGCGGACTCGGCTCCAGGCCGAGCGCTTGGCGTCGGCCTGGGCGGGAAGGGACGGAGCGGAACCAGGGGCGGCCGTCATCGGGAGGGTCATCCTTCGGTGGTGCGGGTACGGCTGCACAGCACAGCCTTGCGCTATACAACCGCACTTGCAACTGATGTGCAATAACTGCCCGGACGGCGGCAGGCCTTCGGGGTCAGGCGGAGAACATGCCCCGGCCCAGCCAGTCCCTGCTGTCCCGGACGCCGGGCAGGGCGAAGAAGTAGCCGCCGCCGGTCGGGGAGATGTAGTCCACCAGCGGCTCGTCGATCAACCGGGTCTGCACGGCCTCGAACTGGCGCTTGACGTCCTGGTTGTAGCAGCAGAACACCAGGCCCATGTCGAGGTCGCCCACGTTGTCCACGCCCCGGTCGTAGTTGTAGCCGCGGCGCAGGATGCGGGAGCTGTCGGTGTCCGCCCTGCGCGGGTTGGCGAGGCGGATGTGGGCGTCCAGCGGGATCGCGGTGCCGTGCGGGTCCTTGGCGTAGTTGGGGATGTCGGTCTCCTTGGCGCCGTCGAGCGGGGCGCCGGTGTCCTTGCGGCGGCCGAACATCTTCTCCTGCTCGGTGAGCGAGACCCGGTCCCAGAACTCGACCAGCATCCGGATGATCCGGATGACCTGATAGCTGCCGCCCGCCGCCCAGGCCGGCTCGCCCTGGCCGTCGCCGACCCAGATCAGCTTGTCCGTCTCGCGCGCGGAGGTGACGTCCGGGTTGGCGATGCCGTCCTTGAAGCCGAGCAGGTTGCGCTGGGCACCGGTGGGGCGCGGGGCGTTCTGGAAGCCGTCGATGCGCCACTTGATCTGCATGGCGCCCCGGGTGTGGCGCGCGATGTCGCGCAGGGCGTGCAGCACGGTGTCCGTGCTCTGGGCGCAGATCTGCAGGGACAGGTCGCCGTGGCACTCGGCCGCGTTCAGGTTGTCGTTGGGGAAGGTCCGCATCGGGGTGAGCCGGGCGGGCCTGGCCTTGGCGAGGCCGTAGCGGTCGTCGAACAGTGAGGCGCCGACGCCGACGGTGACGGTGAGGCCGTCCGAGGGGACCTCGGGACCGAGGATGCCGTTGTCGGAGGGCGGCGCGCCGACGCCCAGGTCGGTGGGGATGCCGCCGGAGGTGAGGAACCGCGCCCGCTCGGTGATGGTCTTCAGCAGGTCGGCCAGGCCCTTGCGGTCCTCGGCTATGACGTTCAGCGAGACGAAGGTGGCCGCGGCAGGTGCCGGGGTGACGATGCCGGCCTGGTGGGCCCCGTGGAAGGGGACCTTCGCGGTGCCGTCGGCGTTCGCCTGCTGGGCCTGCGCGGTGCCGCCGCTCTCGCCGAGCGCGAAGCCGCCGCCGGCCAGCACCGCTCCGGCGGCACCGGCGCCCAGCGCGGTCCGCACGAAGGAGCGGCGGGCGGGGCCGACGGGGCAGGCCGACGGTTCGGCAGTGGGCATCGCAGGGGTCCCTTCGGAATGCGGGTACGCGGACGGCGTCGGGCGGGCGTCGGTCATCAGGCGGACTTCCGGATCTCGAGGAGGTCCGGAATCGGGGCGAGGTCTTCCAGCAGCTGCCCGGTGGCGCCGTCGAGACGCTGCTTGTCGTCGGCGGCGAGCTTCTCGACGGGGGTCCAGTCGGCGCCGTGGCGGGCCGCGTCCAGGAGTTTCTGCACGCGTGCGATGTCGGCGTCCACGGTCGGGAGCAGCTGGGGGGCGCGGCTGGTGAGCAGCGGCTTGAGGACGGTGAGCAGTTCGCGGGTGCCGGCGAGGTTGGCGTCGGCGGTGGCGAGGCCGGTGCCGCTGCCCTCGTCGGTGTCGCCGGTCAGCTCGAACTGGAGGGTGTTCTCCAGGATCTCGTGGGAGCGCAGCGGCAGGTCGCCGGGGTCGAAGTCCTGGCTCGGGAAGGCCTTGCGCAGGCCCTGGACGTCGGTGACGAGCTGCTTGGCGGAGGCGCTCAGGTCGCTCGCGGACTGGTTGTGCCACAGGCCGTACTCGAGACGCAGGAAGCCGGTGAAGTCCTTGTCCCGCTCGCCGTCGGGCAGTCCGTCGGCCCGGCCGTCGATCTTCTTGTCGTAGTCCTCGAAGGTGCCGTACGCGGCGCCGAGGGAGGCGTAGGTCCGGTGGGCGGTGAGCCAGTCGGTGCGGGCCTTGTCCAGGTGGCCGTGCTCGATGTCGTCGTCGAGGGTGCGCGTCTGGGTGACGAGGGTGTCCAGGCCCTGCTCGACGTACGCCTTGTACGCCTTCAGAGGGGTCGCGAGGTCCTGTTCGGAGACGGGCGCGACCGGCTTGGCGGCCCCGCCTCCGCTCACGGTCACCGACTTGGAGGTGACGGCCCTGCCGCCGGTGGGCACGCAGCGCCAGGCGTAGGTGCCGCCGGCGACGGTGGCGACGAGGTCGCGGGTGGTGCCGGGGGCGAGGCCCTCGATCTCGCCGTAGACCGCGTCGGTCGAGGGGTCGACCAGGTAGACCTCGGAGGTCTTGCCGCCGGTGTTCTGCATCTTGAAGGTCTGCCGGCCGGGCTTGGGCGCGCTGAAGCCCTTGCCGCAGTCGCTCTCGGAGACGGCGACCGTCTGGTCGCCGGCGGGCTTGGGCCTGGAGAGGGCGACGACGCATCCGGCGATCACGGCGGGTACGGCGACCACGGCGGCCGGCACCACCCAGACGGGCCGGCGCCGCTCGGGCCGCGCGCGCTCCGGCTCGCCCGCGGCACGCTCCTTCGCCGGCTTCGGGGCCGAGGCCCGCACGCCGCGCACGAACAGGGTCGTCACGACGGCCAGGTAGGCGACGTAGGCCACCACCTGCAGCCAGGTCATGGTCGGGGTCAGGTTGAGCACGCCCTGGACCAGCGTGCTGTACCAGGAGCCGGCGTCGACGCTGCCGGCGAGGTCGACCGCGTAGGCGGTGCCGCCGGGCAGGACGCCGCCCTCCTGGAGGTCACGCAGGCCGTAGCCGAGGACGCCGGCCGCGATGACGATCAGGACGACGCCGGTGGCGGTGAAGAACTTCGTGAGGTTGATCTTCAGGACACGCCGGTACAGGCCCCAGCACAGGCCCGCCGCGAGGACGAGGCCGATCCCGGCGCCGGTCAGCGGACCGGCCGACTCACCGGCCGCCTGCGCGGTGGTCCACAGGAAAAGGGCCGTCTCCAGGCCCTCACGGCCGACCGCGAGGAAGGAGGTGAGGATCAGCACGCCGGAGCCCATGGCGAGGGCGCCGGTCACCTTCTCCTTCAACTCGCCGGAGAGGCTGCGGGCCGAGCGGCGCATCCAGAACACCATGGCGGTGACGAACGCGACAGCGATCACGCTGAGGGTGCCGCCGAAGGCCTCCTGGGCGGTCGCCGGCATGGACGCGGCGGTGAAGGTGAGCACCGCGCCGAAGCTCATCGCGACGGCCACGGCGGCCAGGACGCCGGTCCAGACCTGGGGCAGGCGCGAGCGCGCCTCGGCCCGCACCAGGGTGGCCACCAGGATGGAGACGATGAGTCCGGCTTCGAGTCCCTCCCTGAGCCCGATCAGGAAACTCGGAAACGCGTCGTCCCACATGCCCTGCTGCCCTCCCTGCCAGTTAGTGAAGGCAAACCTTACCTTCGCGGACCATCATGGCGACGGCCGTGTAGTCGGCCGGTCATAAAGAGGTAATGGGGGGGTAAAGTCCAGGAGCGATCGCCGCCTACCGTCGTCTACAGGTTGGTAGACGGTCTACAAATGTGTAGTCAGATCCAGTCGAAGCCGAGCCGAGGCCGAAGCCGGTCGAAGCCGAAGCCGGTCGAAGCCGACGTCGCAGTCGAAGCCCCATGGAAAGGCGTACGCCGATGGCCACTCCCCCACACCTGGCGTCGCAGCTCGCGGTCAACGTGCTCGACGCCCATTCCCTGCTCGCCGCCTTCGGCGTGCTCGGCGTCGGCGTGGTGCTCTTCGCGGAGACGGGGCTGCTGATCGGATTCTTCCTGCCCGGCGACTCCCTGCTGTTCACGGCGGGGCTGCTGTGCACGGGTACGTCCGCCGGCGGCGTGCACCTCTCGCTCGGCCCGCTGCTCGTCGCGGCGGCCGTCGGCGCCCTGGCGGGCTCGCAGTGCGGGTTCCTGCTCGGGCGCAAGGCGGGCGGCGCGCTGCTGGCGCGCAGCCGGTCGGCGAAACTGCGGGAGGGCGCGCGGCGGGCCGAGGAACTGCTGGAGCGCTACGGCTACGCGAAGGCGATCGTGCTGGCCCGCTTCATCCCCGTCGTGCGGACGGTGCTGAACCCGATGGCGGGCGCGCTCGCCGTGCCGGCCCGGACCTTCACCCTCTGGCAGGTGGCGGGCGGGCTCGTGTGGAGCCTCGGTCTCACGCTCGCCGGATACGCACTGGGCTCCTCGATCCCGAACGTCGACAAGTACCTGCTCCCGCTGATCGCGCTCATCGTCGTCGTGTCCGTGCTGCCGCTCGTCGCCGAGGTGCTGCGCTCGCGCAGGGCGGCCAAGGAGATGCGCTGATGGGGCACGCCCCGTCGGTCACGCCGGCCGACGGGCCACTCCACGCCGACGGGGCGGATCTCGCCCCTCGCTCACCCGGCCCGCTCGGCGGCACGACGGCGGCGCGATCGGCGTCCGGCCCGGCGCTGTTCGCGCAGCTCAGGGGCGCGGACCGGTGCCGGGCCCGGCGGCGGGGTGCGACCGCGACCCTGACGGCGCTGACGTTCCTGACCGCGCCGGCGACGGTGGCGACGGCGTTCGTCGTGGACAGCGGGGTGAAGCCGCATACGGCCGAGGACCGGCCGGGCCGGGGGCGGGCCTCGCGGACGCCGGAGGCGGGCCCCCCGCGCGGCGACCGCTCGGTCCCGGGCAGGCGCACCGCGGTCGCCGTCAGCGCGGCGGCCGCCCTGTTCTTCGCCGCCCGGCCGGGCGCGCCCGCCCCGGTGTGCGCACTCGCCACGGCGGCCTCCCGGACGTGGGCCGGGGTCCCGTATCCGCACGACGCCGTCGCGGGGGCGGCGCTCGGCGGGCCGGCCGGCTTCCCGGCGGCGAGCGTCCTGCGGCGACGGCCGGCGGGCCGGCCGTCGCGGGTCCGGCAGCGTCCGCCGGGAACGGCATGAGGCCCGGACGGCTCGCGAAGCCTGCGGGCATGGTGGTCCTGTGCGCCTGGGCGGCGTTCGGTGCGCTGGCCGCGGTGGTGGCGAGCGGCCACGGTGGGCCCCTGCACCTGGACCAGAGCCTGCTGTCCTGGTCCGTCGGGCACCGCCCGCCGGTCGCGCTCGCGGTGGCCCGCGCCCTGACCGCCACGGGCACGGGCGTCGTACCGTACGTCCTGGTGGTCCTGGCCGGGCTGATCGCGGGACGCACGGCGCGGGAGCGGCTGGTGGCCGTGCTGCTCTGCGCTGTCTGCCTCGGCGCGGGTCAGGCGGTGCGCTACGGCGTGATGGACCTGGTCGGCCGGACCCGGCCGCCGCAGTACGACTGGCAGACCCGGGCCTCCGGCTGGTCGTTCCCCTCCGGGCACACCACCACGGCCGCGCTGACGGCCGGTCTGCTGATCGTGGCCCTGTGCCTGCGCGCGCCGCGCGGCAGGACCACGCTGTGCGTCCTGGTCGCGTGCTGGGGGACGGGGGTCGGGCTGACCCGTGTCTTCCTGGGCGTGCACTGGTTCACCGACGTGGTCGGCGGCTGGCTGTTCGCCGCCGGCTGGCTCGGTGTCCTCGTCCTGGTGGTGGCCCGGTGGCCGCCCGGGCGATTCGTCCCCCGTGCCCCGGACCCGGGCACACCGCACCCGAGTGACACGGCCGGCGGGCCGGTGGAGAGAGATGCACCCCAGGATCCTCATCGTCGAGGACGATCACGCCCTGCGTGACGTACTGCGCCGCGGACTGCACGACGAGGACTTCGAGACGGTCTGCGCCGGCGACGGCGCCACCGCGCTGCGCCTGGCGACGCCGGACGTGTCCGCCGTCGTGCTGGACGTCGGGCTGCCCGACGCGGACGGCCGCGACGTCTGCCAGGCGATGCGGGCGGGCGGCTTCCTGGCCCCGGTCGTCTTCCTGACCGCACGGCAGGGACTGACGGACCGGCTGTCGGGCTTCTCGGCCGGCGGTGACGACTACCTGCCCAAGCCGTTCCACCTCGCGGAGCTGGCGGCCCGGCTGCGTGCCGCCCTGCGCCGGACCGCCCCACGGGCCGCGCCGGCCGCCGTGGACGGACTGCTGCTGGACGCCGTCCGGCACAGCGTCACCGTGCACGGCAGGCGAGTCGACCTCACCCCGACGGAGTTCCGGCTGCTGGCGGCGCTCAGCGCGGCCGGCGGAGAGCTGGTGCGCCGCCGCGAGCTGCTCCGCGCGGGCTGGCCGGAGGGGGCGCAGGTCAGCGACAACACGCTGGACCAGTACCTGACCCGGCTGCGCCGCAAGCTGCGCACGGCGGGCAGCGAGCGGACCGTCGCCACCGCGCGCGGGATCGGCCACCGGCTGACATGAGGCCGCCCCGCCGCACGCGAGACGTCCTCGCCCGTCTGGCGCCACGCACCCTGCGCGGACGCCTTTCACTGGTCGCGCTGACCACCGCCGCGCTGCTGATGCTGGCCCTCACCATCGCGTTCAACACCGTGGCCCGCCACCGCCTGCAGCGGGAGGCCGACGACGAGCTGCGCACCCGCGCTGCGGCCGTGGCCACGACCGTCGACACCCGGCGCGGCCGGGTACGGGTGCTGGAGACCTCCGGCGACCGGCTCCTGGACACCAACGCGTGGATCTACGCGGGCGGCCGGCTGCTGGAACGGCCTCCGGCCGGGGCGGGCAAGCTCACCCACGCCGCCGGGGCCCTGGCCGCGCGCGGCCAGGGCGGCTGCGCCACGGTGCACGGGCCCGACACCGTACGGCTGTGCGCGGAGCCGGTGCCCGGGGCCGGGGCCACCGTGGTCACGGCGCTGGACCTGGCGCCGTACCGCAGTTCGGCCGGCACGCTGCTGCTGGGCTCCTTCGCGCTGGACGCGGTGATGCTCGCCTGCACCTATGCGCTGACCCGGCTGGCGGTCGGCCGGGCGCTGCGTCCGGTGCGGACGATGACGGACCAGGCGACGCAGTGGAGTGCCGTGGGCTCCGAGGAGCGCTTCGCGGGCCGGGGCCGGCCGGCCGAACTGGCCGCGCTCGGGGCCTCCTTGGACGCCCTGCTGGACCGGATCCGGGCAGTGCTGCGACACGAGCGGCAGCTGACCGGCGAGTTGTCGCACGAACTGCGCACCCCGCTCAGCCGGATCGTCGCCGAACTGGACTGGTGGCGGTCCCGCCCCCGCTCCGAGGCCGAGACCCGGGCCTGTCACGAGGTCGTGGCCGAGGCCGCGCAGTCGATGCGCACCATCTGCGACACGCTGCTGGACCAGGCCCGCGAGGGTGTGCCGACGGCACCCGGCACGGCCGACGTGCCGGCCGTGCTGCACCGCCTGTCCGCCTCCGCCGACGTCCCGGCCGCGGTGCGGATCGTCACCCGGGTCGGCCCGGAGCCGCTCACGGCCGGGCTCCAGCCGGCGCTCCTCGAACGGATCGTCAGCCCGCTGCTGGCGAACGCCGTGCGTTACGCCCGTACGACGGTCACGCTCTCCGCGCGCCGGACGGCCGGCGGCGTACGGGTCGAGGTCACCGACGACGGTCCGGGCGTGCCCGGAGCCTTCACGGACCAGCTCTTCCAGCCGGGCAGGAGGGCCGATCCCGGCGACGGCCACGTCGGCGCGGGCCTGGGCCTGCCGCTCGCGCGGCGCCTGGCCCGCTCCGCCGGCGGCGAGGTGTCCCACGAGCCGGGGCATGCGCCCGGGGCCCGGTTCGTGGTGACCCTGCCCGCCGGCTGAGCGCCCTGAGCACCCACGAAATGGCCCGCTCCGCCTCGCGCGCCTCGGGGACGTCCCGGTCGCGTCGTCCCGCCGGCCGATGGAGCGGGCAGCGCCACTGCGGTCGGGGGCGGCGTGCGGTCCGTCCGGGCGGGCCGTGCGCGGCCCTGCCATCTGCCGGCTGGGGTCCTCGGTCTCCGGCGTCGGAGCCGTCCGTACGTCGGAGGACAGCGGGCGTGGTGGGCAGCGGGCGTGGTGGGCAGCAGCCCGGGCGGTGCGCGGACAGGAACGCGGCTCAAGGACGGCGTACCGGCGTGAAGAACGCCTGGCTCGGCCGCCCCGTCGTGTCGTCCCCGGCATGGCTCTGCCCTCCGGAGACGCCACGTGCACCCGGGTCCTGCCTGTGCCGGAGTGCGCGGCCCACCCCCGTGCGTCACACGGCCTTGCGCCGCACCAGCAGCCCGAGCACCAGCAGCCCCGGCAGCAGGGGCAGCCACACGGTCAGCAGCCGGTAGCCGAGCACGGCGGAGGCGGCGGCCGCGCCGGGGGCCCCGGCGACCGTGAGGGCGAGGGCGAGCGCCGCGTCGAGGGAGCCGAGACCGCCCGGGGTGGGCAACAGGGCGGCGGCGCTGCTGGCCGCGAGGTACAGCAGGGCCACCTGGAGCGGCGGCAGCGGCAGTCCGACCGCCTGGGTGACGGCGATGAGGACCAGCGAGTGCAGTGCGGCGAAGGCGAGGGAGCCGCCCCACAGGGCCGCCGATCGCGCGGGGCAGCCGTGCAGGGCGCGGAGGTCGGCCAGGACGGCCGTGAGGGCCCGGCGGCAGCGCGCCCACCAGGGGGTCGCCGGCAGGGCGGCGACCAGCACGAGTCCGCCCAGGACGACGGCGAACGCCGCCGGGGACAACCGTGGCGGGCGCAGCAGACCCGGGCAGGCCGGGGCGAGGGCCGCTATCAGTGCCAGGCGGACCGTGGCGCCGGCGGTGGCCTTGACGGCGAGTGCACTGGCCGAGCGGCCCGCGGGCAGCCCGCAGCGCATCAGGAACCTGACGTTCACCGCGCCCGCGCCGAGCCCCGCGGGCAGCAGATGGTTGGCGGCACAGGCGGCGAACTGGGCGGCGAGCAGCAGGCGTCCGGGCAGCCGCCGTATGACCGCGCCCTGCTGGGCGAGTGCCGAGGCCGCCCAGGTGCCGAGGGCCGCCGTCGCGCCGACCAGCAGCCAGCCCTGGTCGGCACCGGCCAGCCGCCCGGCCCCGCTCTCGACCGTGGGCCAGTGCCGGCGGACCACGTACAGCGCACCGAGCAGGACGGTGAGCAGGACACCGGCGTGCCAGTACGCGCGGCGCCGGCCGAGGGAGGCGGCGAGGTCCGCCGGTGATGTCATGGGCCGCTCCTGGGCACCGAGTAGGAGAGCCGTCCGCCGTCATAGGGCTCGGACGGCCAGGCGCGGGCGTATCCGGGCGGCCGGGAGCCGGCGGACACCAGCGCGGCGACCGGGATCCGCCGGGCGGTGGCGGCGATCTGGGCGCCGGTGCTGTTGGCGTTGTGCCCGGCGGTCGCGGCCGAGGCACAGCCGGTGTAGAAGGCGACGGGGATGGCCTCGCCCCCGGTGAGCAGACAGGGCGGGCGGACACCGAGCCGGTGCAGCGTGGCGGCCGTGCGGGACCAGCCGCGGCGCTCTGCACCGGCGGTGTCCACCGTGTGCACCAGGACGGCGAGTTGCACCGCGAGGTGGGCCGCGAGCCCGAGGCAGAGGAGCGTCGCCACGACCGGGCGCCAGGGCCGGCGCGGCGCGCGCACCAGGTACACCAGCGCGTCGGCGACCGGGAGCGCGAGCAGCGCGTAGGCCGGCAGCAGGAAGCGCGGAGCCGCGTAGCCGATCAGGAACAGGTAGGGGAAGGCCGCGGTCGCCCCGCAGGCGAGCGGCAGCAGCGTGGCGGCCGGGCGACGGGCGCGTACGGCGACGGCGAGCCCGATCAGCGCGAGCACGGGCAGGACGAACCACCAGACGGTGACGGCCGGGGCGGGCGGAGCGCCGGTACAGGGGCGGCACAGCGCCCGGCCGCCGAGGCTGCGCAGCTGGTCGGCGACGGCGAGATGCCAGCCGAGGCCGCCCTCGACCGCCGAGGCGTCGGCCAGCCGGTGCACCGGGCCGCCGAACCGCACCCAGGCCTCGACCACCCACGCTGCCTCGCCGGCCGCGAGCCCGGCGAGCAGTAAGGCGACTACCCGGCGGGGGCGCCGGGCGAGGCCCAGGGCGAGCAGCGGCAGCACCGCCCAGACGGCGTCCATGGGCCGCATCCCGGCCATGAGCGCCCCGCTCGCCGCCAGGCCCCACCGGACGGAACGCTCCTGTCCGCGGCGGGCGCGCAGGAAGCAGGCGACGGCGGCCAGGGCGCCGACCGCGACCCAGTAGTTGGGCATGGCCTGCGGGCCGTAGAAGAGCGTGACCCAGAGGGAGGCGAAGAGGGCGCCGCCGAGGGCGAGGACGCGCCCCGGGAACAGCCCGCGCCAGGCGCGCAGGGCCAGGAACAGGGCGAGTCCGGAAAGGACCGCCAGATAGATCCGCAGCAGGGCGGTGGAGGAGGACCAGGAGGCGACCGGCAGGACGAGCAGGGGGACGCCCCTGGCCCGGGGCGCGCTGAAGAAGGCCGCCGGGGCGTGCGGGCTGACCTGGCTGACGTACACCGTCTCGTCCCAGCCGAGGCCCATTCCGGGCCGGACGAGCAGCAGCTGGGCCAGCGTGAAGGCGGCCGCCACGAGCCCGAGCGCCGCCGTGGCGCCGGGCCGCCGCACACCCCCGGACATGCGCAGTGAGCGTTCCCGCCGTATCCCGGCGAGTGTGGCGTGGGCGCTGCCGGCCATGATCACCCCTCTGCCCCGCGGCCTGCGGAGCCCTTGTCAACCCTACAACCTGTAGGGTCGAGGACGGGAATCGGGAACACCGTGGACCCAAGGGGAAAACACCGTCAAACTACCCTGAATCGCGGCCTTCCGCCGGGCCGACGGGGCCATCCGGCCGACGGCACTACGCGCTGTAAGGTTGGGACATGGCTGGCACAGGGGCCCGCGGCAGGCCGGAGCGGCGCAATGCCGGTGAGCTGGAGAGCGAGGTGCTGGCCGCGCTCTGGGCCACCGAGCGGCCGCTGACCCCGGCGGAGATCCAGGCCGAGATCGACGACGGACTCGCCTACAACACCGTGCACACCATCCTCAAACGCCTCTACGACAAGGGGCTGGTGCTGCGGGACGCCGACGGGCGGCGCGGCGCCTACCGTCCGGCGAAGAACGCGGCCGAGCTGACCGCCGAGGCGATGCACGAAGCGCTGGACCGGGGTCCGGACCCGATCGCCGCGCTCCAGCAGTTCGTGACCGGGCTGAGCTGCGAGGAGGAACGGGCGCTGCGCCAACTGCTCGCCGGAGGGGGCGCATGAGATTCGACGTGTACAGCCCGCTGGTGCTGTCGCTGCTGCTGTCGGCGGTCGGCCCGCTGACCGCCCGGCGGGTCGCTCCGGCTCTGGCCGCCCGGGTGCTCGCCTCGGCGGCCGTGCTGACCGCCGCCGCCACCACCTGGTCGCTGTTCCTGCTGGCCGCCGCGCTCGTCGGGCACGCACCGCCGGTGATCCGCGAGGCCCGTGCGGACGGACATCCGGTGACCGATCCGGTGCCCGGGGCCATCGGGCTCGCCGCCTGCCTGGCGCTGGCGGCGATCGCCGTACGGGTGTACCGGGCCGTGCGCGCCGAAGCCCGCACCCGGCGGGCCCTGCGCCTGCTGTGCGCGGCGCACCCGGAGGGGACCGAGCTGATCGTCGCCGCCTGCGAGGTGCCGCGGGCGTTCGCGATACCGGGCCGACCGGGCCGGATCCTGGTCACCTCGGGGATGCTGAGCGTCCTCGGGCCCGCCGAGCGGCGGGTGCTCCTCGCACACGAACGCGCCCATCTCACCCACCGGCACGGGCCGCTGCTCACGGCGGCGACGCTCGCGGCGGCGGCCGACCCGCTGCTCGCGCCGGTCCGCAGGGCCGTGGGCTTCCTCGTGGAGCGGTGGGCCGACGAGCAGGCGGCGGCCACGGTCGGGGACCGGCGGACCGCGGCCCGGGCACTGGCCCGGGCCGCGCTCACCGCCGGCCGGGACCACACCGCCTGCGCCCTGCACTTCACCGACCGGGCCGTCACCCGGCGGATCGCGGCCCTGCAGACGAGCCCGCCCCCGCGGCTGTGGCCGGCCGCGGCGGCCGTCCTGCTGCTGGGCGCTCTGCCCGCCCTGCTCGCCGCCGACGCGACGGACGACTTGCTGCGCCTGCTGTCAGGCGTGCTGGACTGAGAGCGCCCCCGAAGGGGCGCGGAGCGGTGTCGACATGCGGCTGCGCCGCGTGCGCACGACCGGCCACGACGAGGCCCGCAGCCGCCCGACGGCACGTCCCGTACGCCCGGCATGTCCGGCACGGCCAAGGGCGCACCGGCGTGCCCCGGCGGAGCGCGCCTCACCCCCCGTTGGGGGCCCGATGCAAGGGCTGCTCGGGGGTGGGCCGGCGCACGACGGGCGGCACCGCCCGCACGGCCGGCTCGTCGGCGGACACCGTGAGCGACTCTCCGTGGTGGCGCAGGGTGAGCGGCGGACCGTCCAGCAGCGCGTACGTGGCCTTGTCCGCGCCGATGTCCACGCGCAGCCGCCGGCCGCGGAACTCGACGTTGAAGGCGAGCCTGCTCAGCCGGTCGGGCAGGCGCGGCGCGAACCGCAGCCGCTCGCCGTCGCGGCGCATCCCGCCGAAGCCCGCCACCAGCGCCATCCACGTGCCGGCCAGCGAGGCGATGTGCAGACCGTCGCGGGTGTTGTGCTCCAGGTCGTGCAGATCCATCAGGGCCGCCTCACTGGTGTAGGCGTAGGCGAGGTCCAGGTGGCCCGCCTGCGCGGCGATGACGGCCTGGCAGCAGGCGGACAGGGAGGAGTCCCGGACGGTGAGCGGCTCGTAGTAGGCGAAGTTCCGGGCGACCTGCTCCTCGTCGTACCGGCTGTCGAAGAAGTCGCCGCAGGTGTACATGGCCAGCACCAGGTCGGCCTGCTTGACGACCTGCTTGCGGTACAGGTCGAAGTAGGGGAAGTGCAGCAGCAGCGGGTACTGGTCGCGGCGGGTCCCGGCGAAGTCCCAGCGCTGGTAGCGGGTGAACCCGGTGTGCTGTTCATGGACGCGGAGCCCCGCGTTGTACGGGATGTGCATGGCCTCGGCGGCGTCCCGCCAGGCCGCGCTCTCCTCCTCGTCCACGCCCAGCCGCTCCGCCTCGCGCGGGTGGCGTTCGACGGCGTCGGCCGCGGCGAGGAGGTTCTGGCGGGCCATGAGGTTGGTGTACGTGTTGTCGTCGGCGACCGCGCTGTACTCGTCGGGGCCGGTGACGCCGTCGATGTGGAAGACGCCGTGCCCGTCGTGGTGGCCCAGCGAACGCCACAGCCGGGCCGTCTCCACCAGCAGCTCCACACCGGCCTCGCGCTCGAACACCGAGTCGCCGGTGGCCTCGACGTACCGGAGCACGGCGTCGGCTATGCCGGCGTTCACATGGAAGGCGGCGGTGCCGGCCGGCCAGTACGCCGAGCCCTCCGGTCCCGCGATGGTCCGCCAGGGGAAGGCGGCACCGCCGAGCCCCAGCTGGGCCGCGCGCTCGCGGGCCTCGTCCAGCGTGTTGTACCGCCAGCGCAGCGCCTCGGCGACGGCCGCGGGCGCGGTGTGGGTGAGCACGGGCAGCACGAACATCTCGGTGTCCCAGAAGGCGTGCCCGTCGTAGCCGGAACCGGTCAGGCCCTTGGCCGGGATGGCGCGCTGCTCGGCGCGCGCTCCGGCCTGCAGGACGTGGAACAGGGCGAACCGGACCGCCTGCTGGACCTCCTCGTCGCCCTCCACCTCGACGTCCGCGCGGGCCCAGAAGTCGTCCAGGAAGGCCCGCTGGTCCGCGAGCAGCCCCTGCCAGCCGTCGTGCGCCGCGGCTGCGAGCGCGGCGTCGACCTGGTCGGCCATCGCGGGCAGCGAGCGGGTGCCGGACCAGCCGTGCGAGACCAGCTTCTCGACCCGCAGGGTCTGCCCGGGCTCCAGCACGGAGGTCACGGTCAACCGGGCCACGTCGGTGCCGCTCTCGCTTCGCATGGTGGTGCGCTCCGGGCCGCTGACGAGGTGGTCGGCGGCCACCGCCACCCGCAGTCCGCTGCGCCGGGTGCGGTGCACCAGCCGCAGCCGGCCGCCGGAGGCGAAGTGGTCCTCCTGCTCCAGCGGCGACTGCAGGGCCATGGCCGCGCGCGGGTCGCCGTTCGACTCCGGCAGCGTCTCGTTGGCGACCAGCTCGGACTGGATCACCACCCGGCTGCGGTCGCCGACGGCCTCCACCTCGTACGCCACGGCGGCCACCGCGCGCTGGGTCAGCGAGACCAGCCGGGTCGAGCGCACCCGGACGGTGGAGCCGGCCGGCGAGGTCCACTCGCAGATCCGTTCCAGCACCCCGCGGCGCAGGTCCAGCACCCGCTCGTGGGCGACGAGCCGGCCGTAGCGCAGGTCGAACGGCTCGTCGTCGACCAGCAGCCGCAGGATTTTGCCGTTGGTGACGTTGATGACCGTCTGACCGGACTCCGGGTAGCCGTAGCCCGCCTCCGCGTACGGCAGCGGGTGCACCTCGTGCACGCCGTTGAGGTAGCTGCCGGGCAGGCCGTGCGGTTCGCCCTCGTCGAGGTTGCCGCGCCAGCCGACGTGCCCGTTGGAGAGGGCGAACACCGACTCGCTCTGGGCGAGGACGTCGAGATCGAGGGCGGTCTCCCGTACGGCCCACGGCTCCACGCCGTACGACCTGTCGGTGATCACTGCTTGCCTCCCAGGTCGGCGAGGTCCTGCACGACGACGGTCGCGCCGTGCGCGTACAGCGCGTCGGTCTGGCCCACGCGGTCCACGCCGACGACGTAGCCGAAGCCGCCGGTGCGGCCCGCATCCATGCCGGCCAGCGCGTCCTCGAAGACGGCCGCCCGGGACGGCTCGACCCCCAGGTCGTGGGCGGCGGCGAGGAAGGTGTCCGGGTGCGGCTTGCCCGGCAGATGCCGTTCGGCGGCGATCACGCCGTCGATCCGTACGTCGAAGAGGTGCTCGGCGCCGACGGAGCGGAGCACGTCCTTGCAGTTGGCGCTGGAGGAGACGATCGCCGTGCGCAGCCCCTCGGCGCGGACCGCCTCCAGATAGCGCAGGGTGCCCTCGTAGGCCTCGACGCCCCCGGTGCGGATCTTCTCCAGCAGCAGGACGTTCTTGCGGTTGCCGACGCCGTGCACGGTACGGGCGTCCGGTGGGTCCTCGGGGGTGCCCTCGGGCAGGTGGATGCCGCGGGAGTCGAGGAAGGCGCGGACGCCGTCGGCCCGGGGGCGGCCGTCGACGTACTCGTCGTAGTCGGCGACCGCGTCGAAGGGCCGCCCCTGCTCCCCCTCGTAGTCCCGCAGGAAGGCGTCGAACGTCTCCTTCCAGGCGGCCGCGTGCACGACGGCCGTCTTGGTCACGACCCCGTCGAGGTCGAAGAGGCAGGCCTGGATGGTGTCGGGCAGACCGAGCTGAGTCATACCCAGCACTGTTCCCCATGAGGTGCCGTCCAGTGGGTGGTGCACGCCACACGTTTTCGCAAACTCCCGATGACACACTCTGCCGTGTGCCACTCACCTTCGACGACCTCCTCGACCGCGCCCGTCACCTCGTCCGGGACGGCCGGCGTGCCGTGCTCGGTGTCGCGGGCAGCCCGGGCGCGGGCAAGACGACCCTCGCCGAGCACCTGGTGCGCGCCCTGAACGCCGACGCGCCGGCGTGGGCCGCCCACGTGCCCATGGACGGCTTCCACCTCGCCGACACCGAACTGGACCGGCTCGGCCGACGGGATCGCAAGGGGGCGCCGGACACCTTCGACGCGGCCGGGTACGCGGCGCTGCTGCGGCGGCTGCGCGAGGACACCGACGAGGTGGTGTACGCGCCCGGGTTCGAGCGGGTGCTGGAACAGCCGATCGCCGGCGCGATCCCGGTGCCGCCGGCCGCGCGGCTGGTGGTGACCGAGGGCAACTACCTGCTGCTGGCGGAGGGGCCGTGGGCGCGGGTACGGCCCTGTCTGGACGAGGTCTGGTTCTGCGAGCTCGCCGAGGAGGAGCGGATCCGCCGGCTGGTCGCCCGGCACGAGGAGTTCGGCAAGGACCACGAGCGCGCCGTGGCCTGGGTGCTGGACACGGACGAGCGCAACGCCGGCCTGGTGGCGGCGACCCGGCACCGGGCGGACCTGGTGGTGCCGGCCGGCGCGCTGCCGGCACCGGTGCTTCCGGAGCGCTGAAGCTCAGCGGCACAGGGTGAGCGACGGCTCCCCGCGGCTGTCGCCCGCCGCCGGGCCGACGACTGCCGTGAAGCCCTCAGTACGGACGGTGAGCCCGTCCGCGCCCTCCTCGAAGACCGGCGTGAACGCGCCGCCGGGTCCGTACCGCACGGCGAACACGTGCAGTCCCTCCGGTGCGCCCGGCGCCGGGTCTGCCTCCAGGGCGCTGGACGAGACCAGGTGACGCCAGCCCTCGTCGGGGTTGCCGTAGCCACGCGGATCGGCGGCGAGCGCGAACGCGGCCTGTTCCTGGGTGAGTTCGGCGCGGGTGTCGAAGTGGTCGGCGCCGGGGGCCGTCGGGTGCGTGAGGCGCAGGCCGCCGGCCGAGGCGACCTCGCCCCCGGACGTGCGGCGCACCCGGTCGCCGTCGTCGGCGGCGTACGGCAGCCCGGACAGCAGGTACGGCGCCCCGTCGAGCCGCTCCACGGCGACCGTCACCCACAGACGCGCGCCGTCGGTGACGTACAGGGAGCGCACATGGCGCAGGACGTGGTCGCGGCCGACGACCGGTTTGGTCACCAGTTTCGCCGCGAGCCCGTCCGGGTCGCGGACGTCCGCGACCCGGACGGCTCCCATGGGGCGGCACAGCAGGAAACCGTCCGTGACCGGCCCGAACCCGTGCTGCCGGCGCACGGCCGCGGGCAGGTGGTAGGTGCCGGCCGCCTCGATCAGCGAGGGGGTCATCCGGCTGTCGAAGGCGACCGAGACCGTGCCGAGACGCAGCTGGTGGCGGGTGGGAGCCGGCGACGGGGTGCGATGCCAGCGCGTGGGGTCCTGGATCTGCCAGACCAGCATGAAGGCGAAGTGGCCGTCGAGCCGGCCGTCCGGCTGGGCCGCGTGCCGGGCCCAGCGGGTGTCGCCCCGGTAGCGGCCGAGGTCGGAGCCGATGCGCGCGCCGAAGTAGCGCAGGCCCAGCACCGACTCGAAGCCGGAGTGCTGTTCGCTGTAGCGGGGGCCGCCGTAGTCGTAACCGCCGGACGTCAGCCGGGCGTCGAGGTAGCGGGCGAGGGTGTCGCCGTCCTCGGCGAACATCTCCTCGCCGCTGACCCGGTGGGCCTGGGCCAGGAACGACAGGGAGATCGGGCCGTAGTTGTTGTCGTAGGCGCCGCCGTGCTCGGGCGGCAGCAGGGCACCCCGGTCGCGGACCCGGTGGGCGCGGATCCGGTCGGCGTACAGGGCGAGGGCGCGGGAGCGGACCGGCTCGGCTTGCCCGGCGGGCAGGTGCCGGGCGAGCATGAGGCCCCCGACCACACAGCCGATGGCCTGGTTGCCCGCCTCCTGCGGGTTGAAGCAGGTGGCCTCGGTCAGCCAGCGCCAGTAGCCGTGCGCCACCTCTGCCAGTCCGGCGCGCTGTTCACCGTCCAGGAGGCCGTCGGCCGCGTCGAGCACGTTGACCGCCTGGAGCAGCGCCCAGACGGTGCTGGGCCAGTCGCCGATCGGGTGGGCGCCCGCCTCGAGGACGTAGCGGGCGTGGGGCAGCCCGCAGTCGGTGACCTTGAGGTTCGGGTAGCCGGGGTTGTCCTCGGTGGGGACGCGTTCTCGCAGGTGGAAGGCGAGGCTGCGGCGGACTGCCGCAGGCAGCCGGGGGTCCCTGCCGCGCTGCCAGGCGAGGGCGAGCAGGGACGTGACGCCCAGGGAGGTGTCACCGACGTCGAGGTGGGCGTCGGGATGTTCGAGGCTGCCCTCGGGGGTGATCCGGGCGAGGGCCTGCTCGGTGACGTCGGCGAGGACCGCGTCGTACGCCTGCGGGGTGTCCGGCAGGTCGTGCAGCGGGCCGCGCTGGTACGGCAGATGCACGCTGTTCAGCCCTTCGTTCCGGTGGTCGGCAGGCCGTCCACCAGTCTCCCGTGGACGACGGGGAGGCGGGTGAGCGCCGGGGCGAGGGCGAGTGTCGGCGAGGCGAACATCGCGCGGACGAGCGGTGAGGAACGCGCCGGCTCCGGGCGTCCGCGAGGGCCGGCGACGAACTCCTCGTGCCCACGCCGCGTGCGGTGTGCGTGCGGGCGCGATGCTGTGCGGCGCGCGCGTCGGGTTCATCCGCCGGCCGCGTGACGCCGACGGGCGGGGCAGCCTGACCGGGCGCGGCACCGGCTGCCTGACGCTGACCGGCGGCCGCAACCGGTACAGGGCCGGGACGGTGCCGGCCGAGGGCTCGCCGGTGGCCGGCTCGGGGGACGGGCTCGCTCGGGGGCACGGGCTCGGCTCGCAGGACCCACTCGGCTCGCAGGACCCACTCGGCTCGGAGGGACCCGCTCGGCCCGGAGGACCCGC
This sequence comes from Streptomyces sp. NPDC046759, assembly GCF_040645475.1. Classification (NCBI taxonomy): domain Bacteria; kingdom Bacillati; phylum Actinomycetota; class Actinomycetes; order Kitasatosporales; family Streptomycetaceae; genus Streptomyces; species Streptomyces sp. NPDC046759. Next base: position 20,244 of record NZ_JBEYYJ010000044.1, read on the forward strand.
TCCGCCACGGGACGCGCTCGGCCACGGAGACGCGCTCCCCCGCACCGGGGCACGCGGAGTCGCGGGCGGCACGCTGCGGGTGACCGGGCGGCTCCGGGCGCGCGGCGCGTGCGCACAGGGCGCGGGCACGCTCCAGGTCAGCCGGCGTCGGCCGTGAGGCGCCGCTGCCCATCGGGCACTCGGCCGCACCGGGCGGCGCGGCGGTGCTGCCGCGGCGGCTCGGCACCGAACGGCCGCCGGCCGGGGGAAGCACCCTGCCGGTCCTCGACGTGCCCCGGCTGCTCGGCCGATGACGTGCCCCGGCTGCTCGGCCGATTCCCCCGGCTCGGGATGAACTCCGACCGGCTGCGGACCGTACCGGTGTACACGGCAGAAGGTCTGTCGGTACGACTCGTGAAGCGGTGACCCGCGAGGCGGCGGGAGCGGTGCGACAGTAGGGCCATGTTCCGGCCCATGACCGTTCCCGGCGCCCCTCGGCCGGTGCCACCGCGGGGCGGATGATGGCGCGCGCACAGCACCTGGTCCTCACGCGTGAGACCTCCGTAGCAGGACCGCCCCGGCCGGACCCCGGCGGCGCGCACGCATGGCTGCGCCGCCACCGGCAGTGGCTGGTGCCCCTGCTGGCCGTGCTGCTGCTCGCCCAGATGGCCGCGGCGATGGTCACCACGGCGGTGCAGCAGACCCCCACCATCGACGAGCCGGTGTACGTCGCGACGGCCGCCGACTATCTGCACGAGCACCGGATCCGCTACAACCCCGAGCATCCGCCGCTCGGCAAGCTGCTGATCGCGGCCGGCGTGGCGGTGGCCGACCCGCGCTACGACCCGTCCTTCACCGGCATCCAAGGGGACGTGGGCCGACACCTGCTGTACGAGTCGGGCAACGACCCCTGGCGGGTGATGCTGTGGGCGCGTGTGCCGGTGATCGTGCTGACGCTGCTGTTCGGGCTGGTCGCCTTCGCCTTCGCGCGCGAACTGACGGGCGCGGTGGGCGGTTTGGCGGCGCTCGCGCTGTACGCCTTCTCTCCCGACCTGATCGCCCACGGTTCGCTGGCCACGCTCGACGTGCCGATGGCCGGGTTCGCGCTGACCTCGGCCTGGCTGGTGTGGCGGGCACGGCGGCGGCCCCGGCTGTACCTGCCCCTCGCCGGCGCGGCTCTGGGCGCGGCCACGGCCACCAAGATGAGCGCCCTGCCGGCGGTCCCGGTCCTGCTGGTCCTGGCCGCGCTGTCGGCCCTCGCCGCGGACCGGCACCGACGCGTGTCGCCGGCGAGCGCCCCGGGCACGGACACGGACACGGTCCGCGACGAACAGCCCTCCCCGGCCGGCGGGACGGCCACCGGCGCCGGTGCGGCCCGGGAGCTGCCCCGGGCGTCCGGGCCGCACGCCGGCACGGGCCGGTGTCGCCGGGTGCTCTCCGCCCTCGTGGACCCGGGCGACGCAGGCCGGCGGAAAGCCCTGTCCACGATGGCCGGCGCGCTCGGCGGCCGGGCGGCGAAGGCGCCACCCTTGCGCACGGGTCCGCAGAGCACGCACCGGCACAGGGGCGCCCGCTGCGCGCTCGCGGTCCCTGCCGGCGGGCGGTGGCGGAAGCCGCTGGTGGCGGTCACCGGTGCCGTCGTCGTGGGAGTGGTGGCGATCGCCGTCGTCTGGGCCGCTTATCTCGCGGTCGATCCGCGGCTGCGGTTCGCCCCCGCCGAACCGGTTCCGGCCCTGCACGGGCTGCATGACCTGCTGGTGGACCTGCTGCCGCTGCCGGATGCCTACCGGGCCGGGATGCGGGTGCAGTTCGCGCTGGAGAACCAGCCGTGGCAGGGGTATCTGTTCGGGCACCTGTACACGGGCCGCCTCTGGTACTACCTGCCGGTCGCCCTGCTGGTGAAGACACCGCTCGGGCTGCTCGTGCTGGGCGGCGCCGGCGTCTTGGCGGTCGTGGCGGTACGGCGGCTGCGGGCCACGGCGCCGTATCTGCTGCTGCCGCCGGGGGTGCTGCTGGCTGCGGCGATGACGGGATCGCGGGAATTCGGCACGAGATACGCCCTGTTCGTGCCGATGTTCCTCGCGGTGACGGCCGCCTGCGCGCCACGGCCCGGCCGGCGGGGGACGGCCGCCGCGGCGGCGGCCGCCCTGGTGCTGCTCACGGCCGTGAGCTCGCTGCGGACGTTCCCGTACTACCTGCCGTACGCCAACGAGGCGTTCGGCGGGCCGGCCCGCACCCACCGGCTGCTGCACGACTCCAACGTCGACTGGGGGCAGGACCTGGGCCGGCTCGCCGACCGGCTCCGCCTGCGGTATCCGGGTGAGCGGGTGTGGCTGGTGTACAAGGGCAGCGGCGTGCCGTCGTATTACGGCATCCACGCGGCCGATCCGCGCACGGTGCCGCCGGAGCGCGTGCACGGCCTGCTGGTGGTGTCCGACTCGGCGGTCGCCAAGGCACGCGGACGGCTCGCCGAGCTGATCGGCAGCAGCCGGCCGGTCGGTGAGGTGGGCCATTCGATCAGCCTCTACCGGCGCTGAAAACTCCTGCTCAACCCGTGTTCATGACGGTGGGTGAGCTATGTTGAGTGCTTGTGGCAGACAATGGAGGCGGACCGGTGCCCTCGCCGCAGCAGGCACGCGCACAGGCGTCAGCGATCACGTCCGGCAAGACCGTGCCCGCGGCCGAGGCCGCCCCGACCTCCCGGCTGAGGGAACTCTTCGACGGCCCTCGTCTGTCGCCGGGACAGCGGCGCATCGCCCAGTACCTGATCGAGCACATCACCGAGGCCGCGTTCCTGTCCATCACCGAGCTGGCCGACAGGGTCGGGGTGAGCCAGCCCTCGGTCACCCGCTTCGCCGCCGCCGTCGGTTTCAGCGGCTACCCGGCGTTGCGCGAGAAGCTCCAGTCGATCGCGCTGAGCACCCTGGCCGGCGGCCCCGGCGAGGAGAACCGGGCCAACGAGCTGCAGGCGGCCGTGGACGCCGAGATCGAGAACCTGGAGAACCTGCGGCGCGACTTCGCCGACCCCGACCAGATCATCCGGGTCGGTCGCGAGCTGTCCCGCTCCACTCCGCTGACGGTGCTGGGCCTGCGCATCTCGGAGTCCCTGGCCGAGTACTTCGGCTATGCCGCCCGCCGGATTCACCCCGACGTACGGCTGGTGACACGGGGCGGCAGCGTGGCCTACGACGCGCTGCTGCAGTGCCGTGAAGCCGGTGGTACCTGGGTGCTCGCCTTCGCCATGCCCCGGCACTCCCAGGAGACGCTGCAGGCCGTCCGGGTGGCGCGCGACGCCGGGCTGCAGGTCGCCCTGGTGACCGACCTGGCGCTCGGACCGCTGGCCGACGAGGCCGACGTCGTCTTCGCCATCGGCACCGGCTCACGGCTCGTGTTCGACTCGTACGCCGCGCCCGGCATGGTGGCCGCCGCGCTGCTGCAAGCCATGACCGACGCGGACCCGGAGCGCACCCAGGCCCGTCTGGAGAAGTACGAGCAGCTGTCCGACCAGCACCAGTTCTTCCAGAGGGACTGAATCCCGGCAGATCACGCGCCCACCCGCCGGGCGCGGTGAAGATCCTGCGGCCTCCCGCATCCCGAACGGGATCATCCACGACAAATCACGCATGAATGTTTTCATACGTCTTGCAAAGCGGACGGCATATATAAATACTGCTCCTCGCCCGGCCCACTCCGGGCGTGTTCCGCACTTGCGGATCCACCGCTCGCACCACCCGCCCCGAGAAAGCCGACGGACCGCCCATGCGTTTGCAAGTCGCCGCGCAGCGCCGGTTCCGGACGACCGGGGTCCCCGCACGTACACCCCCAGCCGCCGTCCCCTACCCACGTCGGCGCCCGGGGTGTACCGGGGCGCGTCGTCTGCACGACGCGCCCGTGGCGGCCCCGGCCATCCCCTAGGCCGGGGCCGCCCCACACCCGTCGACACCCTCACGACGCCGCACACCGGAAGCGATCATCATGCCTCTGACCAGTACGCGCATCAGCCCCGACTGGCCCTGCCAGGTCAAGACGCCGGGCTCGTACGACTGGGAGCGCTCGGCGGCCAAGTGGCTGCGCGAGCTGATCCCCGCGCGCTACGCCAGCTATCCGGCCCTGATCCGCCACCCCGTCCTGCTCGCCCGGCACGCCCAGTTGCAGGTCCAGCAGGAGATCAGGGTGGCCAGGACCGCACTGCAGACCGCCCGGGCCGAGCTGCCGATGCTCGGACTGCCCGAGTCGGTCATCGAACACACGATCAAGCTGTACGCCGCCGAGATGCTGCAGCTGCAGCACATCGCCCGCAGCGTCCGCGCGGTCAGCGAAGCCCTGGCGGGGCGCGGCGCGGGCCGCTGAACTCCGGCCCGGCCCGGCTCTCCGGCCAGGCAGAGGGGCACCGTCCGCCGCTGTCCGTGGAGACGTCACGACCGCCGCGGGGCGGTCTCACGGAGTTCCGGTGACGCCCGTATGAAGCCGGACCCGGCAGACGAGTGATCGAACGGCCTGTGATGTGCAATCCTCGATCCCGTGACGAGCGAGCCCCTGCACCCGGTGGACCGCGCCGGCTCCGAGCTGTCGGCCCTGGCCAAGGTCGTGGCCCGGCAGCGCGCAGAGCTGGAACGCCTGCGGGACCTGGCCGCGTCCTCGGCGGTCCTGGAGCGAGCCAAGGGCGTGCTCATGGCCGTCACGGGATGCACACCGGAAGCCGCGCACGAGGTGCTGCTGCAGCGCGCCGAGGACGGCAACCGCACGATCCTCGAACAGTGCTGGCTCACCCTGGGCGCACTGCCGCCGCCGAGTCGGCAGCCGTCCGGCGCACCGCCGGCCGCGGCCGGGCCGCCGACCGCCGGCTCCTGGAGGGTGGCGCCCACCGGCACGGTGGAGCTCGCGAAGATACTCGGCTACGTCGGCCGGGACCTGGTCCGGGTTGACACGCCCCACGAGCTGGCGCGGTGCCTGCTGGACCACCTCGCGGCCGAAGCGGACGCCGACGCCGTGATGCTGTACGAGCGGGTGCCGGAGGGCGGACTCGAACTGCTGGGGTACGCCGGCGTGGACCCGACGCTGGCCGCGCAGTGGAGGTACGTGCCCCCGGCGACCGGAGTGGTGCCGCTCGACGCCCTGCGGTCCGGCGAACCACGGTGGCTCGAGGACCTCGCCGGGGAGGATGACCGGTACCTGCTGATCGGGGAGTCGCCGGAGCGCTGGCCCAGCCGGGCCTGGCTGCCGGTGCCGACCCGGGACGCCGCGTGTGTCGCCCTGGGCGTACTGCGCCGCCGCAGCGGGGCGTTCACGCCGCGCGAACGGGAACTGCTGCGCGCCGTGGCCCGGCTGTGCGCGGGCCGGCTGCGCGCCTTCGACTCCGACCAGGAGCGCACCGGCGACGGCGTCACCCAGACCGTGCAGGCGGTGTTCGACGCGCTGCCGGGTGCGGCGATCCTGCTGGCTCCGCTGCGTTCCGCCTCCGGCGAGGTGGAGGACTACCGGATCCGGGCGGCCACTTCGGAGGCGGTCGACGTGTTCGGCCGGGCCGGCCGGGAGATGGTCGGCAGGCAGGTCCTGGAGAGCTACCCGTCGGTCGCGGGCGAGCCGCTGTGGCAGGGCTATCTGGAGGCCATGCGGACGGGGGTGCCGTTCGAGAGCGAGCCGTTCCTCTACCAGGACGTCGTCGGCGAGGTGCCCGTGAACGGCACCTACTCGGTGCGGGCCGCGCCGCTGGGCGAGGGCCTGCTGGTGACCTGGCTGCGGCACGAGTCCGTGGAACGCCAGGAGCAGCGCCTGGCCGACGTGCAGCGGCTCGGCAACCTCGGCTGGGCCAACTGGAACCTGGTCACCCGGGAGGCCTCCTGGTCCGAGCAGACGTATGCCGTGCTCGGACGGTCCGGCGGTGAGCAGCCGCTCGCCCTGGAACAGCTGCCGGACGTGGCCCTGCCGGAGGACGCGGAGCCGCTCGCTCACGCGATCGCCGAACTCCTCCGTCACGCCCGGCCGTTCGACATCCCGTTCCGCATCACGGCGCCCGACGGTGTCCGGCATCTGCGGCTGGTCGCTGAGGCCGTCACGGCGCCGGACGGCACCACGGCCGAGGTGCACGGTTTCATCCAGGACCTCACCCGGCAGCGCAGCGCGGAACTGGCGCTGGTGGAGAGCGAGCGTGCGATGCTGCTGCAGCGCGGCGTCCTGCAGGCCGAGCGGGCACTGGCCGCCCGACTGCAGCACGCCCTGCTGCCGCTGCCGAGCAAGCCGGTACGGCTGGGCGGGCTTCGGGTCGAAGTCGCCTATCTGCCCGCGCAGTCCGGCATCCATGTGGGCGGCGACTGGTTCAGCGCCATCGAGATGCCCGACGACGACGCGCTGTTCGTGGTCGGTGACGTGGCGGGCCACGGCATCGACGCCGTGGCCACGATGGCCCAGCTCAGGTTTATCGCGAAGGGCATGGTCACCACCGGCTCCTCGCTGACCACGGCGCTGACGCGGCTCAACTACCTGGTGCTGCACTCCCGCGACAGCCAGACCACCGCCACCATGGTGCTCGGCCGCTACAACCCCGACCGGCGGATCTTCGCCTGGGCGCAGGCCGGGCATCTGCCGCCGCTGCTCGTGCGCCGGGGCGAGGTGCGCTTCCTCGACCGGCCGGGCGGCATGCTGCTCGGCGCGAGTGCGGCCCCCGTCTACGAGTCGGCGGAGCTCCGCCTGGAACCCGGCGACCGGCTCCTGCTGTACACCGACGGCCTGGTCGAACGGCCCGGCGAGGGCCTCGACGCGGGCCTGGGCCGGCTGGCCGAAGCGGTGCGCTCCCACGACAGCAGCCACTCCGGCTCCCTGGACGCGCTGCTCGCCACGATGCTCGCGGACGAGCGGCGCGACGACGTGTGCGTGCTGGACATCAGGATGCCGCTGGAGGGTGAGGCGGCCTCGGAGGCGTAGGGCCGCCCGGCCGGCAGGGCCAGGGTCAGTCGTCGTTGCGATGTCGCCAGTACCAGCAGACGCCGACGAGCAGGGCCGACAGGAAGACGGCGGGTGCGAGCAGGCCGAGGAGGCGGGAGCCGGTCATCGGGCGGGCCTTCGATCGTGGTGCGGGGAACACGCGGCCGTCGGCCGCGGGGTGCCCATGATGGAGCCAGGTCACCGCCGCGGCAAGGGCTTTCCCAGGCCGTTGCCCGGTGTTCGAAGGCACTCAGTCCACGGGGTGGCCGGCCTTGATACCGACCGCGTCGGACAGGCGCAGCAGCTTCCCGCCGCGTCCCTCGCCCCACTGCACCGGGTCCAGGACGAAGCCGACGTGGTCGCCGCCCTCGGTGCGGTGCAGGATGGCGCCGACGAACCAGGCCGCCGCGTCCCGCACGACCACTGCGCCGCCGTACCCCTCCGTCCAGTCCAGGCACGCGAACTTGTCGGTCTCGTCGCCGGTCCGGCCGCCGAACAGTTCCGCGAGCTCCCGCTGGTCGCGGGTGATCAGGTGGACGGCGAGGTGCTGGGCGGCCCGGGCGACGCGGTAGGTGTGGTTGGCTTTGGACAGCCAGACGACGAACCGGGGCGGCCGGATGGAGCACTGCGAGGCGAAGCCGACCAGACACCCGGCCCGCTCGCCGCCGGCCACGGCGGTGACGACGCACATGTCCGGGTTCAGCCGACCGAAGAAGCCGTCCATACCGTCGTCGGGCCCGAGCCCTGCCGCGCTCCCTGTATCGCTCACGTCCGCCGCGCTCCCCGTGCTGCTCACGTCCGCCATGTTCACCGTACCGTCCACGTCCACCATGCTTGCCATGCTGCTCGTGTGCCCGCCGTGTCCCCCGTCCTGCGCGTCCGGCATGGTTTCCTTGGCACCCCCGCCCGTTGCGCCTGCCACCCCGCCGGGTCCGTCACGCCCGCCCCCGGCCAAGGCCGCTCGCGGTTGCCGCACCGCCCGCGCCCCACACGCCTACCGCACCGCCCGCGCCTCACACGCCTGCCGCACCGCCGGCCTCCCCCGTGGCGCCACCCCGCACGGCGCCACGACGAACACAGACGGTGCGACGGACTGCGGACGGAACACGTACGGCGGAGCGCGGTGGGGCGGGGGCGCGAGAGACCCCGGCGGCACCCGTCACCGCTGCGGCCCGGTCCCGGCTCACTTCGTGGGGGCATCGACGTCCCGGGGTTCCCCGCGTGCCGCTCATGAATCGTCGTCAGGGGCGGTCCGCGACTCGAGGGCGCGGCGCGTGTCGTCGCCGTAGACGCCGGTCTCGTCGCCGCTGATGCCGTACCAGAGCTGGAACCGGGCCACGGCCGCCGTGAGGCTGGCGTCGTAGGTGCCGCTGGTGGAGCCGTCGCGGTAGACGTCCGGTATCCGCAGCAGGCGTTCCTGGAGTTCGGTCACCTGGGGGCCGGTGTCACCCTGGCGGAGGGTGCCGGGGCCGTCGGGGTCGGCGGACGCGGTGGGTGTGAGTGGCGCCGCGGCGGGCGGTGCGCTGGTCGCCGGCCGGTGCACGGGAGGGGCCGCGGTGGGCGGTGCGCTGGTCGCCGGCCGGTGCACGGGAGGCGCCGCGGCGGCCTCCTGGCGGGCGGGGAGCAGCAGGGCACAGCCGAAGCCCAGGAGCGCGGCGGCGGCCACGGCCACGGCGACGGCCGTCCGGCGCAGACCGCGGGCGGGGCGGGCGGGGCTCCCGGTGCCGGCGGAGCTGCGGTCCGGCGGCACGGGCGGCAGTTCCTGTGTCTCGTCGTCACTGGTGCGCGCCACCGGCACCGAGTCGGTCTCCATCTCGCGCATCAGCTCCGCGAGGGCGTCGAAGCTGCGGAGCCGCAGCACCCGGACGGGTTCCAGGACGGGTCCGGCGTGCGGTCGTGCGGGATCGGGCGGTGTCGGCACCTGGCTCTCCTTCCGTCCCGTACGGGCGGGACTTCCGAGCTCCCCGTGCTGAGATACGGCCCCGGCGGCAGCCGCGTTCAGCCCGTCCTCTCCGCCCGCGCATGCTAGAAAGCGCCGTCATGACGACTCCTTGGTCACGCCGTGGTTTCCTGACCGTGTGTTCGAAGACCGCCGCCGCCCTGGGTCTGGGCACCCGGGCGTCCGCGGCGTCGGACGAGTTCGCGACGCTCCGGGCGAGGTGGCGCACCCTGATCCTCGGCGAGGGGTTCGACCCCGCCACCGAACCGTTCCGGAGCCGGCTCGCCGACCTGGGTACGACGGCGAACCGGTACCGGGCCACGATGGCCCCCGCCGCCGGCTCCCTGTGGCCCGACCTGGTCTACGCCGACCCGGGTCCCGACACCGGCCAGGAGCCGTACGGCCGTTCGGGAAACATGAACACCAGCTGCACCCGGCTCGGCACGCTCGCACAGGCCTACTGCCAGCCGGCCACCGGGATGACCGGCGACGCGGACCTGCGGGACGCCATCCTCACCGGCCTGGACCACCTCCACGACGACGTCTACAACGCGAGCCAGACCTGGTACGGCAACTGGTACAGCTGGCGGATCGGCGCCCCGCAGGCACTGCTGGACGCGTGCGTGCTGATGTACGACGTCCTGTCCGCCACCCGGCTCGCCGGCTGCCTCGCGGCGGTGGACCACTTCGTCCCCGACTCGGCGGTGGCGAGCTACAGCGGGACGAGCACGGGCGCGAACCGGGTCGATCTGTGCCGGGTGCTGGCGCTGCGCGGGCTCCTCGGGGCGAGCGCGGACAAGGTGGCGCTGGCCCGTGACGCCCTCTCCCCCGTCTTCCCGTACGTCACCTCGGGCGACGGTCTGTACGCCGACGGCTCGTTCATCCAGCACGGCACGGTGCCGTACACCGGTTCCTACGGCTCGGTCCTGCTGGGCGGACTCGGGCTGCTGTTCGCGCTGCTGGCCGGGTCCAGCTGGGAGGTGACGGACCCGAACCGGCAGATCGTGTTCGACGCGGTGGAGCGCTCCTGGGCGCCGTTCCTCCACAACGGCCTGGTCATGGACGCGGTCGCGGGCCGGGCGATCAGCCGCGGGCTCGCGGCGGCGGACCCGAAGCGGATCCAGCAGGACGACCATCTGCGCGGCCACCCGATCCTGGCCTCGATCGTGCTGCTCGGACAGGGGGCGAGCGCGGTGGAGAACGCCCGTTGGCGCGCTCTGGTGAAGGGCTGGATGCAGCGGGACCACTACAGCCCGCCGCTCGCCGACCCGGTGCTGAGCCTGCCGCATCTGGCGCGGCTCGACGGGCTCCGGGACGACGGGTCGGTGACGGCGGTCCCCGAGCCGGTCGGGCACCGGCTGTTCCCGTCCATGGCACGGGCGACCCACCGCGGTCCTGGCTGGGCCGCGGCGCTGAGCATGGCCGACAGCCGGATCACCTACTACGAGACCGGCAACGGAGAGAACCTGCGCGGCTGGCACACCGGGTCCGGGATGCTGTACTGGTGGGGCGACACCTTCGCGAACGGCCAGTACAGCGACGCCTTCTGGCCCACCGTCGACCCCTGGCGGCTGCCCGGCACGACCGTGTCCCGCAAGGCACTGGCCGACGGGGCCGGCGGCGACTGGGGGGTCGCGAAGCCGGACGTGACCTGGGTGGGCGGTGCGACGGACGGCCGGTGGGCCGCCGTGGGGCAGCACCTCAAGGGCCTGCAGTCGACGCTGGTGGCGAAGAAGTCGTGGTTCTTCCTGGACGACACGGTCGTCTGCCTCGGCGCGGGCATCACCTGCACCGACGGCACGGCCGTGGAGACGACGGTCGAAAACCGCAACCTCGGCCCCACCGGCGGCTCGCCCTTCACCGTGGACGGCACGGTGCAGCCCGCCTCCCACCCCTGGTCGGCGACGCTCACCCGGGCGGCCTGGGCGCACATCGGCGGGCACGGCGGCTATGTGTTCCCCGGCGGGGCGACGGTGTGTGCCCTGCGCGACGCCCGTGACGGCAGCTGGAGCACGATCAACAAGAGCGGCTCGACGGCCGTCCTGAACCGCAGGTACCTGACGATGTACGTCGATCACGGCACCGACCCCGCGAACGCGTCGTACGCCTACCTCGTGCTGCCGGGTGCCGGCGCGGCCCGTACGCAGGCCCGCGCCGCGGACGCGAAGTGGCTGACGGTGCTCGCCAACGGCGACCGCGGGCAGGGCGTTGCCGTGCGCTCGCTCGGCTTCACCGGGGTGAACTTCTGGTCCGGCGGGACGGTGGGGACCCTCACGGCGAGCGACCCGTGCTGCGCCATGATCAGCGAACGGGACGACGGCACCGCCGTGATCGCGGTGAGCGATCCGATGCGCATGCGTGCGAGCCTCACCCTGATCTGGCGGCGGGCGGTCGCCGCCGTGACGTCCGCACCGGCCACGCTCGCCTCGGTGCGCGCCGGCTCCACGCTGACGCTGGTCTTCGGCGATCTCACCGACGCGGCCGGGGCCACCCAGCGGGTCACCGTCAGGCTGCGCTGAGCGCCCCCTGCACGAACAGGCTCAGGGACGCGGTGAACGCGGTCACGAAGGCCTCCCTGGTCTCCTCCGGCAGGGCGTCCAGGGACAGGTAGGGGTTCAGGTCCTCCAGCTCGACCAGCAGGAGGCCGTCGTCCAGGGTGCGGCAGGCGTCGACGCGCTGGATGCCGTGGCCGAGGTCGTTCCAGTCGATGAAGCGCCGAGCGAACTCCAGGTCGGCGGCGGTGGCCGCGTAGGGCTTCAGTTCCCAGCGGCGCCGGGGGTCGGGGGCGTAGAGGGCGTACTGGAAGTCGTCGTCGACGAAGTAGAAGGACACCTCGTGGACGAAGTCGACGCGGGGCTGTATGAGGACGTCGCCGCTCGCGAGCGCGGCGACCTGGCCGGCGGGGACGATGCGCAGGCCCAGGGAGTCGGCGCCGAGCATGGGCTTGACCACGTACCGACCGGCGTCCGGCAGCAGGTGCAGGTCCTCGGCGCGGCCGACCGTCGGGATGACCGGGAAACCGGCGGCGCTCAGGTCGAGCAGGTACTGCTTGCCCGCCATGTCCGCCTTGCCGGTGAGCGGATTGTAGACGCGCGTGCCGGTCGCGAGCGCTTGCGCGCGGAAGGCGTCGTAGGCGTGCCGGTAGCCGAGGACGGGGCCGCTGTTGCGGACGACCACGGCGTCGAAGCCGTCCATCAGGGCCGCGGCGTCCAAGGGGTGGCACAGGGCGAGGTCGAAGCGGTCGCGGAGCCGGGAGGTGAGGAAGACGTCCTCGTCGCAGTAGCGGCGCCCGCGGGCCTCGTACGCCAGGTCGGTGACGTAGAGCAGGCGGGGGCGGGCGGCGGGCATACGGGGTCTCCTCGGGCGGGCTCGGCCGTGTCGGCGGCCGGTGCGGCGGTGGGCCGTGTCGGCCATGGGTGCAGAAAGGTTACGTCGGGGTGCGGCCCCTCCCCTCCCCGGGCCGGGCCTCCGCACCATTCGAGCCCGGGAGGCGACCTTCGTGGCCGGGGCGCGGGCCACGGTGTCCCGCTCAGCGACCCGAGGAGCGGCCGTGCCCGGCGGGCGATCGATCACCGAAGCCGAACGGCTCGCCTCCGCCGCGCTCGCAGGCGTCCCGGTCCGCCGGGAGCGGATGGCCGCCGTGGCCACCCATCGGCCGGGCCGCCTCCGCAGTGCGGCAGCACCTGGACAACTCGCTGCTGCCCGGCTCGGACCCCGACCTGGACGGCGTTCGTCGGGCTGTGGGGGTGGTGTGGGTGCGGGACAAGCCGGCGCCCCGGCACGACGCCGAGGAGGCCGGACCGCCAAGGGCACGCTCACCGGTGTCGCCGCACCCGGGTGTCCCGCGGTCTGCTGCACCGGGGGCGGGCATCCGGACGACGGCCGGCTGGTACTGCTGAGCATCATCGGACCGGTACGGGCATGAGCCGGCCCGGTAGCGGCGCGGCGGCAAGAGCACGGACCTGGTGCCGGCTGGTCGACACCGCGCCCAGGGAGGGAGTCCCGCTCTGCGCCCAGGACTTCGTCTTCGCCCAGGACTTCGCCAGCCACTTGCTCCCGCGGGTGCTCGTCGACGGCGGCTCCGCCACGGGACTGACCGAACGGCACAAATCATGCAGGACCTGGCCCCAGCATGCAGTCTGGACATGGGGCACCGCCCAGTGGTGAGCGCTGGGTCATGCGGCAGACGACCAGCGGGGCACGGCCCGCCGCAGACGCGGCTCGTCGGGCGGTACGGCCGGTCGGAAGGCGAGATGCTCGATGGACGAATACCCGCCGATATCGGAACACGGGCTCATCGGTGATCTGCAGACGGCCGCACTGGTCTCCACCGAGGCGACGATCGACTGGTTCTGCAGCCCGCGGTACGACTCGCCCAGTATCTTCGGTGCGGTCCTCGACCGTGAGAACGGCGGCTACTGCAAGATCAGTCCTCGAGTACAGACCTATGCGAAACGGCAGCACTATTCTCCGGACACCTGCGTGCTGGTGACCAGATTTCTCACCGAACAAGGCGTGGGTGCGGTGATCGATTTCATGCCCCCGGTACTGACGGGCAAGCCGACGAAGACCCACCGGCTGGTACGTCTGCTGCGGTGCGCGCGCGGCGCCATGACGTTCGACATCGAGGTCGCGCCCCGGTTCGACTACGCGCGGCAACCGCACGAGGTCACCGCGACCGCGGAGGGATGGGAATTCACCGGCGGCGACGAGCGGCTGGCCGTACATGTGGTGGATTCGCTCGGCGACAAGTGCGTGAGCGAGGGGCGTATCCGCGACGGTGCGCTGCAGTTGACCGCCAGGCTGACGGCGGGCAGCGCCAGCGGAGTGCTGCTGGAGACGGACCCCGACGGCCCGCCCCGCGTCATCCCGCCGGAGAGCTGCGACCAGCTTCTGGAGGACACCGTCAGCTTCTGGCACGACTGGTTGGCACATTCCCGGTACAGAGGCCGATGGCGAGAAATGATCAACCGCTCCGCCATGACGCTCAAACTCATGACCTACGCCCCCTCCGGGGCCATGATCGCGGCTCCCACGACCAGCCTGCCGGAACAGATCGGCGGCGAGCGCAACTGGGACTACCGCTACGCCTGGATCCGCGACACCACCCTGTCCCTGCACGCTCTCCTGGGAATGGGCTTCACCGAGGAAGCCGCCGCGTTCACGGACTGGATGGGCGACCGTGTCCGGGACCAAGCCGGCGAGGGGGAACACCCCCTGAAAGTCATGTACCGGGTGGACGGTTCGGCGGATCTGACAGAGGAGACGCTGGACCATTGGGAAGGCTACCGGGCCTCCGCTCCAGTGCGCATCGGCAACGGCGCCGCCGACCAGTTGCAGCTCGACATCTACGGATCGGTGCTGGACTGCCTCCAACACGCCGACCAGCGCCGTCTGCAGACGAGCTACGCCAACTGGCAGGCCCTGACCCGCATAGTGGACTGGGTATGCGAGAACTGGGAGCAGCCCGAGGCGGGAATATGGGAAACCCGCGGTGGTGACAAGGACTTCACCTACGGGCGGGTCGCGACCTGGATCGCGTTGGACCGGGCCATCCGCATGGCGACCGCCAGAGGCCGTCCGGCCGAGCTGGGCCAATGGATCCGCCACCGCAACGCCGTCTACTCCCAGGTCATGGACCACGGCTGGAGCCCGGAGCGGGCCGCGTTCACGCAATACCTCGGCAGCGACGTCCTCGACTCCTCCCTCTTGGTCATGCCGGCGGTGGGGTTCATCGCGCCCACCGACCCCCGATGGATTTCCACGATGGACGCGATCAAGAAGGATCTGGTGTCCGACAATCTCGTCTACCGTTACGATCCGGCCGCTTCCCCGGACGGGCTACGCGGTTCCGAGGGAACTTTCTCCGCATGCACCTTCTGGTATGTCGAAGCCCTCACTCTCGCCGGTCGCCTCCGAGAGGCCCGGCTGGTGTTCGAGAGGATGCTCACGTACGCCAACCATCTCGGCCTCTACTCGGAGGAGATCAGGCTGACCGGCGAACAACTGGGAAATTTCCCCCAGGCGTTGACCCACCTCGCCATCATCAACGCCGCGCTGACCCTGGACACCCACCTCGATGACGTGCCGGTGCCGGTCGTCCCCCGCGCCTCGCTGCTCCCGGGGCCGTACTGGGTGCCCGCTCGGTAGTCCGCCTCCCCCATCCCGCCACTCCCTCAGTCACGCGACCCAGCAGGAGCGCACATGCCTACTCTTGACCTCGAGGACGACGTCTTCGTGCTCGATCTCGGAGCCGGTGAGAACCGCTTCCACCCCGACTGGATCGCGTCGGTCGACGCCGCCCTGAACGAGGTGGACAGGACCGGGGGACCGCGTGCCCTGGTGACCGCCGCGACGGGCAAGTTCTACTCCAACGGCCTGGACCTGGAGTGGCTCGGCGCCCACGCCGACCAGCGCCAGAGCTACCGCAGCTCCGTCCACGAGCTCTTCGCCCGGATGCTGTCCCTGCCGGTCGTCACGGTGGCCGCTCTGCAGGGACACACCTTCGCAGCCGGCGCGATGTTCTCCCTCGCGCACGACTTTCGTGTCATGCGCGCCGACCGCGGCTACTGGTGCCTGCCCGAGGCCGACATCAACATCCCCTTCACGCCCGGCATGTCCGCACTGATCCGGTCCCGGCTGGCGCCGCAGACCGCGCACGAGGCCATGGTCACCGCCCGCCGCTACGGGGGGTCGGACGCCGCGGCCGCCGGCATCGTCGACCGGGCGGTGGACCAGGACGCCGTGCGCTCCACGGCCGTGGAGATCGCCCGGGCGCAGCTGGGCAAGGCCGGCGACACCCTCGGCGCCATCAAGGCGCGCATGTACGGCTCGGTCCTGGCCACCCTGCGCGACACGGCCGGCCCGGCCGACTGAATCCGCCGGCGACGACCGTGGCACTCGTGCCTGCGGAAGGTCAGGCCGACGCGTGGCGACGGGGCCGTTGGCGGGAGGCGATGGTGGCGGTGAGGGCCTCGACGGCGTCGACGGTTGCGGAGCTCAGGGCGACGGCCCGGTTCGTCGCGGTGCTGCCGGAGCCGTCGGACAGCTCGGCCGGCAGGCCGGAACGGGCGGTGAAGGAGTCGAACACCGACCGCAGCGCCCCCGGGACGACGCTCTCGGCTCCGGCGGCGGCGCGTGCCAGGGCGGCGAGGTGTTCGTGCACCGGATCGGCCAGTTCGGCCAGCTCCGGCACGGTGTCCTGCAAAGTACGCGGCAGGTGTTCGCGCAGCAGGGTGACGCACCCGGCGGCCGTGGACACCTGGACGCCGATGTACTCCAGCTGGGCGGTCGACCAGGGGCTGTGGTGCTGGGCCGGTTCGGCGTGCGACTGCTTCACCGCGGCCTCCAACTGCTCTCTGACCTGCCGCGATCGCGCCCTCAGCTCGTCGATGGCGGCCGGATCGGACGCTTTGACGTCGGCATAGCCGGTCAGCAGCTCGGGCAGCAGGCGGTCCTGCACCCGCAGCCACTCCGCGAGCAGGCCCGGCAGCCGCCGGGTGGACCAGGTCGGCCAGACCAGAAAGATCAGTACGGCGAGCGCCGCGCCGATCACGGTGTCGGCGGCGCGTGCCCATGCCGTGGGTCCGGGGAGCCCGCCGACGTCGTGGATCAGGAAGACGATCCAGGCGGTCAGCCACAGGTTGAGCATCAGCTGTCCGGTCCGCAGGGTGACGAAAGAGGCCGCGGCCAGCACCACCGACGCGACCGCGAGACCGACGGGCGACCAGTGCGGCAGCGACAGAACGGCGGCGAGGAGCCCGCCCAGCACGGCCCCGGCCGCCCGTCCCCAGGCCCGGGCGACGGTGTGCCCGTACTCGG
The DNA here is from genome assembly GCF_040645475.1 of Streptomyces sp. NPDC046759. Taxonomy (NCBI): domain Bacteria; kingdom Bacillati; phylum Actinomycetota; class Actinomycetes; order Kitasatosporales; family Streptomycetaceae; genus Streptomyces; species Streptomyces sp. NPDC046759. The sequence goes on from NZ_JBEYYJ010000044.1 coordinate 36,904, forward strand.
GAAAGAGCACCAGCATGGTGGTCAGGGCCACCCAGAAGCCGTGCGCGGAGATGCCCAGCCCGCCCCATCCGCCGATCGACCGGCCGATGACCTCGGCGACCACCACGCCCACCGCGAGCCGCACCGCATGGCGGAAGATCGGCGACTGGGCACGCAGCTGCGCCCGCACCCGCCGGGCGGAACGTGCCGCGGCGGGGGTACCCGCGTACAGGCCCGGCACCTCGGAGTGGGGTTCCAGTGCATCGCCGAGACGGTCGTCGGTCGAGCGCAGAGCGAGCTGTTCGGCCGGCCGCAGCCGTGCGGCCAGGTCGTGCGGGCCGCGCCCGGGCGCGACGGCCGCCCACGACTCCAGGTGGGTCCAGACCCCGTCGGGTGTGCGGTGCTCGCGGCCGGAGGCCACCGTGCGGGCGATGTCGCCCAGCACCTGTGCAACGGCGCCCAGCGCCTGCCGGCTCCCAGCCGCTGCGCCTGCGGGTACCGTGAGCCGCTCGGTCTGCAGCGCGCGACGGATGCGCTCGGCCTCTCCCAGCAGTCCGAACAGAGCCGCCGCCGGCGGTCGGCTGAACTGCGGCAGCAGCTCCAGGGCCTGCCGGGCCGCCGTGAACGGAGCGGACCGGACGAAGGCGGCGGAGTCGGCCGTGACCGAGGCCTCGGCCAGTGACCGGTACAGCGCTGCCAGGGCACGGCGTTGGGCGGCGAACCGAGGACCGTAGGGCGGGAGCAGCTGCACGACCACGACGAGTCCGCTCCCGGTCGCGATCCATCCGGCGATCACCAGGCCGCCGTGCACATCGGGAGCGAGTTCGGCCGTGATCATCAGCCCGATCAGCGTGAGGCAGGCCCGGATGCCGGGTGCGACGCCCAGCGTCCGCCACAGCCCGGCGGCGAACGCCGCGGCCGCGAGCAGCAGCAGGAACAGCCAGGTGGTGCCGTGCACCAGGGCCCCCAGCACCGCCATCGCGCTGAAGGCCGCGGCCATACCGAGCGCGTTCACCACCGGGTGCCGCAAGGGACTCAGCAGCGTGCCGATGCTGCAGATGAACGCACCGACGCTGGCCATCGCCCCCGCGACCGGATGGTCCAGCAGCAGACCGAGCACCGTGGCGAGCAGCACGGCCAGCACTGCCCGAGCGACGGCCGACGGGGCGGCGAAGGCCCGCTGGACGTGCAGGCCCTCCCGGCCGATCGTGATCAGCGATGACCACCAACGCATGTCCCGGGCTCCTTGCGTCGCGCACCACGCCGGCTGCGGCGCCGGAGGAGTGACCGGTGCCGGAGGCGGCCGTATCGAACGACAGAGGGTCGATGCCCAGGGTATGCCGGGTGGGCAGCCCGTCGGCGACGACCGCAGCGGAACGTTCGCGACCCACCCTCACAGCACTCAGTTCCCCCACATTCCCACTCGTGCTGCACTGAGTGTCACAAGTTCCGTCCGGATGCTACGTTCCCCTCCATGAGCTCCAGCAGCGCGGCGCCGGCCGCGAAGCCGCCGATGCGGGAGGCCCTCGTCGCGGCGGCCTTCCAGCTCTTCCTCGAACGCGGGTACGAGCAGACCACGGTGGACGACATCGTGGCCCTGGCCGGGGTCGGACGGCGTTCGTTCTTCCGCTACTTCCCGTCCAAGGAGGACGTGGTCTTCCCCGACCACGAGCGCTGCCTGGCCGACATGACCGCGTTCCTCGCCGCGAGCGACGAGGGGCACGAACCGGTGCGGCGGGTGTGCGACGCGGCCCGGCTGGTGCTGGGGATGTACGCGGAGAACCCGACGTTCTCCGTGCAGCGCTACCGGCTCACCAAGCAGGTCCCGGGGCTGAGGGCGTACGAGCTGTCGGTCGTGTGGCGCTACGAGCAGGCCCTCGCCGAATACCTGCGGGGGCGGTTCGCCGGACGGCCGGACGGGACACTGCGGGCCGACGTCATCGCGGCCGGGGTCGTGGCCGCGCACAACAACGCCCTGCGTTCCTGGCTGCGTTCGGACGGCCTGGGCGACGCCGGGGCGGCGGTGGACCACGCCCTCGGGTACGTGCAGCGGGCGTTCGCGGACACCCCCGGGCCCCCGCCGGCACCCGTCCTGGCCGGCCCGGCACCGGAAGGCGGTGCCGAGGACGTGGTCGTGCTGGTCTCCCGTCGCGACGCCCCCCTGTGGCGGGTGGTGCAGGAGCTGGAGGCGGCGTTCGGCCGCACCTGAGGCGTTCGGACCTCGTCAAATTCGGGGTACGGAGTGCCTTTACGAGTGACACTCAGTGCCATACCCTGTGGGGCGTGCGTGGTGGCACCGCTGCCGTGCACGCGTGTGCCCGGTGCGCGCCGGACACGCGGGATTCCGGCCGAGCGCAGGGAGTTGACCAGCGTGTACCACCACTCAGCAAACGCCTCGCATCCGGCGGCCGGCTCCGCGGCGGGTCTTCTCGACCCCGTCCCCGCGGACACCAAGGACGCCATCCACTATCAGCGCTGCACCTGGTGCGGCACCTCGATGTACCACCGGGTGCTGTGTCCGGTGTGCCGGGGCAGCGAGCTGCGCACGGAGCGCAGCGAGGGCGTGGGCACGGTCCGGCACTCCACCGTGGTGCACCGCAACACCCCCGCCGCGCGCAACGTCTCGCTGGTGGAGATGGCGGAGGGGTTCGTGGTCCGGGGCCGGGTCATGGGTCCGCCGGTCGGCATCCACAGCGGCGACCGGGTCCGGCTGTCCACCGCCCAGGATCCGGTGCGGGGCGAGCCGGTCTTCCAGCTGCTCGACGAGCCGTACCGGGGCGCCTGGACCTGACGACGCCACCCGGCCGGCGCGGGCGCCGGGCTGACGGTGGAACAGGGCACCCCTTGCTCCCCGGTGGCCCTCACTCCTCGAACGTCACGCGGATCCCGACCGTTCCCTCCAGACCGCGCCGCAGCCGGCTGCCCAGCAGGGTGAGGCGGCCCAGGATGCCGTACTTGCGGGCGATGAGGTCCCGGTAGCGGGCGGTGGTGGCGGCGTCGGCGATCTCCGCGATGGCCGGGATCTGCTCTCCGGTGGGGTTGCCGCGCAGGTCGCAGGGGCCGGCGAGGACGTCGGCGCGGCGGCGGATCCGCTTGACCTTGTAGCTGTCGGCGGCCGTCCAGACGCCGAGGGTGTCACCGTCCCGGACCACCCACACCGGGGTGGGGACCGGGGTGCCGTCCTTGCGGTAGCTGGTCACCAGCAGGTACTTGCCGGAGCCGAGCCGGTCCAGCCGCGTGTCGTCCATGCCCGGCAGTCTAGGAGGCCGCCGCGCCCGGCGGACCGCCTCGGCCACGGACCCGGCGGACCCGTCCGGTCACGGGTGCGCCGTACCGGTGCGGTCAGGCCAGGGCCGCCGCCATGCGCCGTACCCCCTCGGTGAGGATCTCGGGAGAGGTCGCCAGGTTCAGCCGTACGTGCCCCGCGCCGCCGGTGCCGAAGGGCAGGCCCGAACTGAGGGCGACACGGCCGCGGTCGAGGAAGACCTGCGCGGGGTCGTCGCCGAGGCCGAGGGCGCGGCAGTCGAGCCAGGCCAGATAGGTGGCCTCGGCGGGATGCGGGCGGAGCGCGGGCAGGTGGTCGGCGAGCAGGCCGGCGAGCAGGCTCCGGTTGGCCTCCAGCCCGGCCAGCAGGGCGTCCAGCCAGCCGGTGGCCTCGCGCAGGGCGGCGGTGTGCGCGATGACGCCGAGGTGGCTGGGTCCGTGGCTCACCTCCTCGGGGAGACCGGCGAGGTCGCCGGCGGCCTCGGGTCCGGCGAGGGCGAGGGCGGCCTTGATACCGGCCAGGTTCCAGCCCTTGGACGCCGACATCAGGGACAGGCCGCGTGCCGCGCCGGGAACGCTCAGGTACGGCACGAAGGTGACGCCGGGGGTGACGAGCGGGGCGTGGATCTCGTCCGCGACGACGCGGACCCCGTACCGTTCGGCCAGGGCGGCGACGGCGGCCAGTTCGCCCGCGGTGTGCACGGTGCCGGTGGGGTTGTGCGGGCTGCACAGCAGGAAGGCGGCGCGTCCGCCCCCGGTGGTCGCCCGCCGGAACGCGTCCTCCAGCGCGGCCGGGTCGACGCGCAGTCCGGCGCCGAGCGGCGCTTCCACCACCCGGCGGTCCATGTGCGTGACGAACTGGTAGAACGGCGGGTACACCGGCGGGTTGACGATCACCGGGTCGCCCGGCCCCGTGACCAGTTTGATCATTTCGACCACGCCGAGCATCACGTCCGGAACGATCGCGGTGCGTTCGACGGCGATCCCGTCCCAGTCCCAGCGTTCGGCGGCGAAGGCGGCCAGTGCCTCGGCGTAGGCGGTGCCCGCCGGGTAGCCGGTGTCGCCGAGGGCGAGCGCGTCGGTCACGGCGCGGACCACGGGCGCGGCGAGCGGTACGTCCATCTCCGCCACCCACAGCGGCAGCACGTCCTCGGGGTAGGTGCGCCACTTCATGCTGGTACGCCGGCGCAGTTGTGCCAGACCGAGGGCGCGCAGCGGGTCGGGTTCACCGGTGCGGGCGTGCGGGTCGCTGATCACGGGGCTCACGATAGGGCGGAGGGGGTTGGGCCGGGATGCCCCGAGCGGGCGGCGGAGATCAACTCGGGCGTCTAGATTGCCTCCTGCACGGTGCATCCCTCGTCAGGCATCCCATCCGTACCCAGGAGCTGACCCGCGTGACCGACAACCCGGCAGTCACCGACGACGCGGCCGTCTCGCTGCGTGCCCGCATCGACACGAGCAAGCCGCACACCGCCCGGATCTGGAACTACTGGCTCGGCGGCAAGGACAACTACGAGGTCGACCGTGCGGCCGGAGACCAGATCCGCACGCTGCACCCCGGTATCGGGGAGTACGCGCGTGCCGACCGGCTGTTCCTCGGCCGCGCCGTGCGCCATCTGGTCGGTGAGGTGGGCATCCGGCAGTTCCTGGACATCGGCACCGGGCTGCCCACCGCCGACAACACGCACGAGGTGGCCCAGCGCATCGCGCCCGAGGCGCGGATCGTGTACGTCGACAACGATCCGCTGGTCCTCGCGCACGCGCGCGCCCTGCTGACGAGCACGCCCGAGGGCCGTACCGACTACCTGGACGCGGACCTGCGCGACGTCGACGCGATCCTCGAACACGCCGCGAAGACGCTCGACCTCAGCGAACCGGTGGCGCTGATGCTGCTCGGGGTGGTCATCTTCGTCGGTGACGACGAGGACCCGTACGGCCTGGTGCGGCGGTTGACGGACCGGCTGCCGGCGGGCAGTCACCTGGTGCTGTCGCACACCGTGACCCACCCGTCGATGCCGGACGTGGACGAGGCGGTGAGATTCTGGAACGAGCACGGCACCCCGAAGCTGACCCAGCGCACCCCCGAGGACGTGGCCCGGTTCTTCGACGGTCTGGAACTGCTTCGGCCGGGAGTCGTGTCCTGCTCGCGCTGGCGCCCGGAGCACGGCCACGGGGCGGAGCCGGAGGAGGTCGCGATGTTCGGCGGGGTGGCCCGCAAGCGCTGAGCCCGCAGACCGACTTAACCGCTGTCGCTGAACGCCGCGGCCACGGGCCGCGTATGGAGATGCGGGGCCCTCGACGACCCGAGGGCCCCGCGCCGCCGGCACGGGCGGCGCGCGTTCGGTTCGGCTTCGGGAGCCCTGCATGCGGCACGCACGACGACGGATCGTCAGGCGGGTGACACGCCTGGCGGCGGTCGGCGGACTCCTTCTCGGGGGCGCCATGGTCGCCCAGGCGGCCATGGCGAGCGAGACGCCTCCGGCCGCCGCCCGGCCTCTGTCCTCGGCCGCGGGTGCCGGCGACACCGGCGCAGCGCTGGTGGCACGGCTCGGCACGGCCCGCACGGCGGGCAACTGGATCGGGGCCGACGGGCGGCCGGTCGTGGCGGTGACCGACGAGGCGGCGGCGCGCGAGGTGCGGCGCGCCGGGGCCGTGGCGAAGGTCGTGCCGCACAGCATGAACGAACTCAAGTCGGCCACGGCGACACTGCGTTCGGCGCCGCGCGTGGCGGGTACCGCCTGGGCCGTGGACTACCGGACCAACCGGGTCATGGTCAGCGCGGACAGCACGGTGTCCGCCGCCGACTGGACCAGGATGAGCCATATGGCCGCGGGCATAGGGAACTTCGTGCGGATGGAGCGTACGAAGGGCGCGTTCACGACGCGGCTGAACGGCGCGCAGCCGATCCTCTCGACCGGCGGCCGCTGCTCGGCCGGGTTCAATGTGACCAACGGGCAGAGCGACTTCATCCTGACGGCCGGCCACTGCGGTCCCGCGGGATCCACCTGGTTCGCCGACAACCAGGGCAATCAGCAGCTCGGCCGGACGGTGAGCAGCACCTTTCCGGGCAATGACTTCTCGCTCGTGCAGTACGCCTCCGGCAAGGCCGGTGACGGAGCCGACGTCGTCGCGATCGGCGGCGGGCAGGGAGTGCGGATCACCGGGGCGGCCGATGCGGCGGTGGGGCAGCGGGTGTTCCGCAGCGGCAGCACCAGCGGGCTGCACAACGGCCAGGTCACCGCGCTGAACGCGACGGTGAACTACCCGGAGGGGACGGTCACCGGACTCATCCAGACCACGGTGTGCGCCGAGCCCGGCGACAGCGGCGGGCCGCTGTTCTCCGACGGCATCGCGCTCGGCGTGACCTCCGGAGGCAACGGCGACTGCACGACGGGCGGGACGACGTTCTTCCAGCCGGTCACGCGGGCGCTGACGGCACTCAACGTCAAACTCATCGTGTCGGCCCAGAACGCGGGCGGCGCCACCGGGGGTGCCCCCTCCCCCGCGTCGTCGGCGTCGCCCGCGCAGGGCGCGGTGGCGCCGAGCGCGGCCTCGCCGGGGTCCTCGGCCCCGGTGACGGGCACGCAGGGCAGGACGCTCCTGGCACGGCTGACGGACACCCGGAACGTCGGTCCCGGGCTGCTGGTGATCGCGGGCAGTCTGATCGCGCTCGTGGCGACCCGCTACATCCGGGCCGAGCAGGACCGCAAGGCCTATCAGCGGTACTACTCGGCGACCTGGGGCTGAGGACACATGCGAAGGGCACCCGCGCCGGCGGGTGCCCTGGACGTGTGTGGTGCGGTCGGTGCGAGGTCGGTCAGGCCGCCCGCTGTGACCGCGGGGTCGCGGCGGCCCACTCCATCACGAGGCGCTGGTACTCCGCGCGCTGCTCGGTGGTCAGTGTCCCGCCAGACCGGCGCCACAGGGCCCTGATCTCCTCGTTGACCTCCGCGGCCGATCGCTCGGAGAGGGGTTCAACAGTGGTGGACATGCTGTGAAGCATATGCCGATCCAGGTGAAGGCGCTGTGAGCAAGTACACTCCATACGGGCATTTCGGACGTGTCACTCGTCACGTCCATGTGTCAAGCGGGAGGCGGGAGTTCACACCGGGCCCTCACCCGGTACCAGCACCTGGATCGCCGGCACGGCCGCGCCGCGCGCCCAGTCGTGGAAGTCGGAGACCTTCGTCTCCAGGTCCACCGGGTCGGCGAGCGGATGCCGGTGGGCGCGGATGGCGTCGTGCACTGTGTTCCCGGCCACATCCATCAGGCCGACGCCCTCACCGGCGAGCAGGATCCTCTGCGGCAGGGCGAAGTCGGCGATCTGCGCGACCAGGGTGCCGAGGGCCCGGGCGGCCTCGCCGACGACCGGGGAGGCCATGGGCTCGCCGGCGGCGGCGCCCGCGAGGATCTCCTCATAAGTGGTGTCGCGGCCGGTGGCGGCGCGGACCTGGTACTCGACGCCGGGAATGGTGAGCATGGACACAGCGCTGCCGCGTGCGCCGTCCGCGGTGAGCGGGCCGCCGGGGCCGATGATCCAGTGCCGGCCGAAGCCGTGCCCGTCCTCGGCGAAGGGCACGCGCCCGCCGCCGAGCACCAGCCCGTAGCCGAGGCCGGCGCCGATGGTCAGGACGGCGAAGCGGTCGAGTCCGCGGCCCGCGCCGAACCAGGTCTCGGCCTCGACCAGGGCGGCCACGTCGTTCTCCACCACGACCGGCAGACCCGTGCGCTCCTGTACCAGCGCGGCGAGCGGCACGTCGCGCCAGCCGCGGAACGGCGACTCGGCCACCACCGCACGCCCCCGCACCAGCCCGCCCACGCCGATCCCGACGCCCGCCGGAGCGGGGTGCCCGCCGGCCAGGGCGACCGCCATCTCGGCGAGCAGTGCGGCGACGGCACCCGGATCGCGCGTGGTGAGCGGCCGGCCGAGCCGCCCGAGGACCTCGCTGCGCAGGGTGGTGACGACGCCGTGGACCATGTCCCCCGTGATCTTGAAGCCCAGGAAGGAGCAGGCGTCGGCCACGACGCCGAGCGGCTGGGACGGCCGGCCCTGCCGCGCCCGCGCCGGGCCAACCGTTTCTGAGGCCTCCGCCAGCAGTCCGGACTCGATCAGCGGCTTGGCCAGCCGGGTCAGACTGCCCTGGGAGAGGCCGAGGCGCCGGGCCAGCTCGGTGCGGGACAGCTGTTCGACCGTGCACGCCCGCGACCGGATCGCCGAGGGCGCCTTCGGCCGGCTCTTCTACGCCGAGGGACTACGTCCACGGCATGGACCTCGGCTTCTACGACGCGTACCGGTACAGCGGCGGCGAGGACTGGAAGGCGACCGCCGGCCATCCGCCGCTGCTGTATCCGACGCACTCGGTGGGCGGGGTGCTCGGAGCGTGGCGGACCCACGCGGTGAGCGTGTCGGCGATCGGAGTGCGGGACGATCGCGGCGACGGCGTCTTCGATCGTGCGGTCAGCCGGTTCGACAACGACGTCTCCCACGCGACCGCGCTGTTCGAGGTGGCGGGCGGCGGCTCGTTCCGTACGACCGAGTTCCGGCGGGTCGGCTACCCCTCGCACCTCCGCGAGTCCCGGATCCGGTTCTTCGGCACGCAGGCCAGCATGGAACAGCTGGCCACGGTGGCGCTGTGGCAGGACAAGAACGGGGTGCAGGACATCAGCGAGCTGCTGGAGCCCAAGCGGAGCCTGGCCCCCGACGATCCGTCGCTCGCGCACGTCGCGCCGGAGCTGCGGGCGGCCTTCACCTCGGGCTCTGCGCCGGTGCACGACCGGGCGCGGCTGCCGCGGGAGTTCGACCACCTCCCCAACGGCCACGAGGGCAGCCATCACTTCCTGGCCGACGACTTCGTCACCGCCGTCGGCACCGGTTCGCTGCCCTCGGTGAACGCGTGGGTGGCCGCCCGCTACACCCTGCCGGGCATCGTCGCGCACGAGTCCGCCCGGCAGGGCGGGGTCCGGCTGGAGATCCCCGGCTTCGGGGACGCGCCGGAGGGGTGAAACCCCGGGCGGCTACGGCTCAGGTGCCCGGCTTACGGCCGTACACGAAGACGTCGTCGCCCGTCCTGAGCAGCGACCAGTACGCCTTGGCGTCCTCGGTCGTCATGTTGACGCAGCCGTGCGAGCCCGGCGGGTTCCACATGCTCAGGCCGACCGAGTGGAAGGCCTGGCCGCCGTCGAAGAACTGGCTGTAGGGCATCGGCACGTTGTAGACGGTCGAGACGTGGTCGATGTCCCGCCAGTAGATCTTCTTCAGGCCGGTGCGGGTGACGTAGCCCTTGCGGCCGGTGCGCACGGGGACCGGTCCGTGGACGAGCTTCTTGCCGTCCTGGATCCAGCTCAGCTGGAGCGTGAGGTTCACGCAGGCGATCCGGCCCTTGTTCACCGGGCACTTGCCGTCCTTGTTGGGATTGTTCCCCACGGCCTTCTGCTTGTTCATCAGGTCCATCACGCCCCAGGTGACGGGGCCGGCGAAGCCGATGTCGGGCGTGATGCCGTGCTTGTCCTGGAAGGCCTTGATGGCGCTGCAGTCGGCGGCGGACTGCTTGCCGTCGACCGGCCGGCCGAGGAACCTCTCCACCTGCTTCTGGTACGGCCCCGCCTGTGTGGTGCAGCTCGCGGCCTGGGCCGGGGCCGCGGTGAGTGCGACCGCGAGCGGCGCCACCAGTCCCGTGACGCCCAGCGCGACGACGCCCCGTCTGCGTATGTCCCCCATGTGCAACCTCATCTCCCCAGTTCGCCCAGGGCCTGCCCCAGGTGCTCCCCTGCGCGATTCCCACGATCTCGGACTTCTAGACCTGTGCCGGGGCCCCGTGGTTGTGGTTCCGGTCAGACTGTGACGAAACGGTGAACTACCTCGCCGCGCAGCCGGCCCGCGGGGAGCCTGCGGCCGTAGGCGACCAGCAAGAGGTCCTGGCCACGGCCGTACAGGGGCGCACCCGTGCCGAAGGACCAGTCGAGGTCGTCCGCGCACAGCTGTACGCCGGTGAGGTCGGTGCCGAAGACGCGGAAGGCGCGCGGGTCGAGGGCGTCGAGCAGGATCCGCAGCCGGTCCTCGGGGACCTCGCGGTCCAGTCCCAGGGCGACGGTGACGTCCAGGCCGTGCACCACGTCGTGGCCGAGGGCGGCGGCGAGACCGCCGACCGGGGGCGTCCAGGGGTGGTGGGCGTGGGTGCGCAGGAACGCGGCGAGTTCGGTGTCCGGGTGGGCCGCGGCGTCGCGGCGGGCGAGCCGGTCGGTCATGCGGTGCAGGCTGCCGCGCGCCCTGACCAGTTCCGCCAGCACCTTCCCGGTGGAGTGGCGCAAGCCCAGCGACATGTGGGCCACGACCTCGCGCACCCGCCAGCCCGCGCACAGGCTGGGCGCGTCCCACTGCTCGGGAGTCAACTCCTCGAACAGATCGGCCAGTTCTCGACGTTCGGCGGTGATGGCGGCGGTCGTGACGGACCTGTCTGCTGCGGTGAGCGCTGCTTTCCCCATGTCTCAAGGGTGGGGACGGCCCTGCCGGAAGTCCAAGACATGATCCGTCTGCCATCTAGCATGATCCGTTATGGAGTTGAGGCAGCTGCGGTACTTCGTGACGGTCGTGGAGGAGGGCGGTTTCACCCGGGCCGCCGAACGGCTGCATCTGGCCCAGCCCGGACTGAGCGCGCAGGTACGGCGGCTGGAGCGGGAGTTGGGGCAGCCGCTGCTGGACCGTTCGGGCCGCTCGGTGCGGCCGACGGAGGTGGGTGAGGCGGTCCTGCCGTACGCGCGGGCGGCGCTCGCGGCCGTCGACGGGGTGCGCCAGACGGTGGACGAGTTCTCGGGCCTGCTGCGGGGCCGGGTCGCCGTCGGCCTGATACCCGGCACCCTCGCGCATCCCTTCGACATGGCCGGGCTGCTGGCGGACTTCCACGCCGCGCACCCGCACGTGGAGGTCACGCTCACCGAGGACACCTCGGACCGGATGCTGGCGGCGCTGCGCCGGGGCGAGCTGGACCTCGCGGTGGTCGGCGTCGCGCAGGAGGCACCGCCACCGGGCGTCGGCCGGCACGTGGTGATCGACGAGCCGCTGGTCGTGGCGGCCGTTCCCGGGCACCCACTCCTCGTCGAGCACGAGGGCGCGGATGCGGTCGCGCCGGGGGCGCTGCGCGGGCACCGGCTGATCGGCCTGCCGCGCGGCACCGGGGTGCGGGGGGTGCTGGAACGGCTGTGCGCCGAGGCGGGTTTCCGGCCGCTCATCGGGTTCGAGGCGGCGACTCCGGATGCGTTGTGCCGGCTGGCGGCTCGCGGGCTGGGGGCGGCTGTCGTGCCCGGCCTCGGTGCCCGGGCCGGCCTTGCCGTCCTGCCGCTGGACGACCCCCGGGCACGTGGCCGGGTGGCCCTGACATGGCGCACCGAGGGCCCCCTGCTCCCGGCGGCGCGGGAACTCCTGGGACGGCTGCGGGCGGGGATGGCTGGGGGCGGGTGAGCGGCGCGGGGGTCCAGCCGTTGCCGGATGCATTGTGCCGGCCGGCGGCTCGCGGGCTGGGGGCGACCGTCGTGCCCGGCCCCCTGCTCCCGGCGGCGCGGGAACTCCCGGGACGGCTGCGGGCGGGGATGGCTGGGGGCGGGTGAGCGGCGCGGGGGTCCAGCCGTTGCCGGGTGCGGGTGCGGGTGCGTGGCGGATTGCTCGCGCGGGTCCCCGTGCCTCTTCGGGTCGCTGACGACGCGCCTGCCGGTCCAGTTTCCCCGGATTGGACCGCGCCTACGACTCCCCCGCCTGTCTACGCTGCGCCACATGCATCCCACGCTCGCCGACGACCTGACCCGGCTACCCGAGCTGCTCCAGTCCACCCGTGACTTCGCCGCCCATGAGGCGGCGGAGCCGGCCGAGCGGCCGGTCGCCGCGACAGGGCCGGCGCCCGCGCGGGCTCCGTTGCCCGAGGAGGGCAAGGGCGGGCAGGCGGCTCTCGCGCGGTTCGCCGAGCGGTGGGCGCCCGGCTTCTCCGGCTCGGCCGGCCCCCGTTACCTGGGCTTCGTTACCGGCGGTGCGACCCCGGCGTCCGTCGCCGGTGACTGGCTGACGTCCGCGTTCGACCAGAACCTGTCCGGGGCGGGGGGTTCCTGGGCGCAGCAACTGGAGCGGGAGACCGTGGGCTGGCTGCGGGAACTCTTCGGGCTCGGCGAGGCGCACAGCGGTGCGTTCGTGACGGGGGCGACCGTCTCCAACACGGTCGGGCTGGCGGTCGGCCGGGAGTGGCTCGGGGAGCGGCTCGGTGTGGACGTCTCACGGGAGGGCACGGCCGCGCTGGGCCCGGTCGACGTACTGTCGGGCAGTCCGCACTCCAGCGTCGCGAAGGCGATGTCGGTGCTGGGCATCGGCCGGGACCGGCTGCGGCCGGTGCCACTGCTGCCCGGCGGCCGGGAGGCGGTGGACGTGGCCGCGCTGGAGGCGGAACTGGCCCGGCTGGAGGGCCGGCCGGCGATCGTCGTGGCGAACGCGGGCACCGTGAACACCGTCGACTTCGACGATCTGCGGGCGATCGCCGCCCTCAAGGAGCGCCACGACTTCTGGCTGCACGTCGATGCCGCGTTCGGCGGTTTCGCCGCGCTCTCCCCCGCGTACGCCGCGCTGGTCGACGGGCTGGACGCGGCCGACTCGGTCTGCGTGGACCTGCACAAGTGGCTCAACGTCCCCTATGACGCGGCCGTGCAGTTCACCCGCCGGCGCGACCTTCAGGTGAGGGTGTTCCACAACGCCTCCCCGTATCTCGGCCTGCCCGCCGGCGAGCCCGACTTCCTGCATCTGACCCCGGAGAACTCCCGGCGGCTGCGTGCGCTGCCCGCGTGGTTCTCGCTGGTGGCCTACGGCCGCGCCGGGCACCGGGAGATCGTCGAACGGAACGTGGCCCAGGCCCGCCGGCTCGGGGCGGGCATCGACGCGCTGCCCAGCCTGCGCCTGCTCGCGCCGGTCCGGCTGAACGTCGTCTGCTTCACCCTGGGCGAGGACCCCACGCCGGACCGGGTGGACGCGCTGGCCCGGGCGGTCGCCGCGTCCGGGGAGACGTATGTGACGCCGACGGTGTACGGCGGGGTGCCCGGGCTGCGGGCCGCGTTCAGCAACTGGCGTACCACCGAGGACGACACCGAGCGGGTGCTCCGGGCGCTGGCGGCGGCATCCGGCTGACGGCTCAGGGGTGCCGTACGGCCGCGTGGAAGCCGGTGTTCACGGCGGTGAGGCCGCCGTCCACGACCAGGGCGGTGCCGGTGATCCAGGCGGCGTCGCGGGAGGCGAGGAAGGCGACGGCGGCGGCGATGTCCTCGGGCTCGCCGACCCGGCCGAGCGGGTACAGCGGGCGGACGGCGTCGAGTTCGTCGTCGCGCCCCTCCCACGCCGAGGTGCGCACCGTGCCCGGCACGACGAGGTTCACCCGCACGCCCCTGGCCGCCGCGTGCCCGGCCAGGGTGCGGGTGAGGGAACCGAGTCCGGCCTTGGCGGCGCTGTAGGCGTGGTTGCCGAAGTCCTGCAGGCCGTTGACGGAACCGATGCCGACGATCGCGCCGCGGCCGGAGGCGGCGAGATGGGGCAGGGCGGCGCGGCAGCAGCGGTAGGCGCCGGTGAGGGTGATGTCCAGGTCGCGCGCCCACGCCTCGTCGGGGTCGTCCTCGAAGAGCGGGACGTCCGGGGTGCAGTGGGCGGCGCAGTTGACCAGCACGTCGAGGGAGCCGAACGCGGTGACGGCGTGGGCGACGGCCGCCTCCACCGAGGCCCGGTCGGCGATGTCGCACGCCAGTGCCTCGGCGGCCAGGCCCCGTCGATGCAGCGCGGCGGCGGTCCGCTCGGCCTCGGGCAGGTCCCGGTCGGTGACCAGGACGCTGCCGCCCTCCTCGGCGAGCCTCCTCGCGACGGCGGCGCCGATGCCGCGCGCCGCGCCCGTGACGAGAACTCCGTGTCCCGCGAAGCGGGTGTGATCGGTCATGCGCCGACCGTACGGCCCCGCGCGCGTCCGGTCACCGGTATCCGGCGACGTCGGCCGGCCTGCCGGCGTCCTGCACCTCAACCAGGTACCGCCAGGCGTCGGGGCGGCTGCCGTCGAGGTCGGTGAAGCCGTGGAGCAGGGCGAGTCCGCCGCTGGAGAGCGACTGCCCGTTGAAGCGGGCCACGTCGGGGTCGGCGGCCAGGGCGGCGACGGCACGGCCCACGAAGCGAGGAGTCTCGGAGATGGCGAAGTGCGGTTCGCGGGCGAGGGCGTCACGCCAGTCGTCCTCGCCGACGCCGCACAGGTCGAGCATCAGCTCCGAACGCAGCCAGCCCGGGGTCAGCGCGAGCGCGGTGGCGCCGCGCGGGCCGAGTTCGTGGCCGAGGGCGAAAGCCATCCGCAGCACGGAGGCCTTGGCGAGGTCGTAGAAGAGGTTCACGCGGTAGGTGTCGCGGTTGTACTCGGCGGTGCCGTCGGTCATCTCCACGACCAGGCCGCCGGGCCGGCGCAGCAGCAGGGGCAGCGCGAAGTGGCTGGTGATCGCGTGGGTCTCGACCGCGAGCCGGAGCAGCCGGAGACCGGCCTCGAGGTCGTGCTCCCAGACCGGTGTGTCCGACCGGAAGAGTTTCTCGCCGCCCCAGATGTCGTTGACGAGGACGTCCAGACGGCCCTGTTCCCGGTCGACGCGGTCCACCAGGGCCCGTACGGCGGATGTGTCCAGATGGTCCACGGGAACCGCGATCCCGTGTCCGCCGGCCGCAGTGACGAGGTCGGCGGTGTCCTCGATGGTCTCGGGGCGGTCGTACTCCGAGCGGCGCGTGCGTGTGCTGCGGCCGGTGACGTGGACGAGGGCCCCGGCCGCGCCGAGTTCCACGGCGATGCCGCGTCCGGCGCCCCGGGTCGCCCCCGCGACCAGCGCCACCCTGTCCGTCAGCGGTCCTGACATGTCCGGCCTCCCGTGTTCTGTGACTGTTGTCGCCGTCCACTGTCACGGGAAAGCCGGACACCTTCTGTCGGTGTTGCCGGCGCGGTCTCAGTGTCCGCGCCTGATCCACTCCTCCAGGTGCGGCGCCTCGGCGCCGATGGTGGTGGCGTCGCCGTGGCCGGGGAGGACCTTGGTCTCCGGCGGGAGGGTGAGGAGGCGGTCCCGGACGGAGGCGATGATCGTCGGGAAGTGGGAGTACGAGCGTCCGGTGGCGCCCGGGCCGCCCTGGAAGAGGGTGTCCCCGGTGAAGACGGTGCCGAGGGCGGGGTCGTACAGACAGACGGCGCCGGGGGCGTGGCCCGGGGTGTGGATCACTCTCAGGTCGGCGCCGGCCGTCTCGATGACCTGGCCGTCGAGGAGATGCCGGTCGGGGTCGCGGTCCGGGTGGGTCGTCTTCCACAGCGGCAGGTCGTCGGGGTGCAGCCAGATGGTGGCGCCGGTGAGGTCGGCGAGTGCCGGTGCGGCGTTGATGTGGTCGTTGTGGGCGTGGGTGCACACGATGGCGGTCAGGCGCCGGTCGTCGACGGCACGGGCGATGGCCTCGGCGTCGTGGGCGGCGTCGATGACGATCACCTCGCGCTCGTCGCCGACGATCCACACGTTGTTCTCGACGTCCCAGGTGCCGCCGTCGAGGGTGAACTGCCCCGAGGTGACGAGGCGTTCGATGCGTACGGTCATCAGAACACCACCACCGAGCGCAGCACGTCGCCGTGGTGCATCCGCTCGAACGCCTTCTCCACCTCGTCCAGCCGGATGGTCTCGGTGACGAACGCGTCCAGCGGCAGCCGGCCCTGGAGGTGCAGGTCGATCAGCATGGGGAAGTCGCGGGAGGGCAGGCAGTCGCCGTACCAGCTCGACTTCAGGGCGCCGCCGCGGCCGAAGACGTCGAGCAGCGGCAGTTCGAGTTTCATCTCGGGGGTGGGGACGCCGACGAGGACGACGGTGCCGGCGAGGTCGCGGGCGTAGAAGGCCTGTCGGTACGTCTCCGGCCGGCCGACGGCCTCGATGACGACGTCGGCGCCGAAGCCGCCGGTCAGCTCGCGGATCGCCTCGACCGGGTCGGTCTCCTTGGAGTTGACGGTGTGGGTGGCGCCCAGGGTGCGGGCCTTGTCCAGCTTGCGGTCGTCGATGTCCACGGCGATGATCTTCACCGCGCCGGCGAGGTTCGCCCCTGCGACGGCCGCGTCGCCGACTCCGCCGCAGCCGATGACGGCGACGGTGTCCCCGCGACCGACGTTCCCGGTGTTGATCGCCGCGCCGATGCCGGCCATCACCCCGCAGCCCAGCAGGCCGGCGACCGCCGGGGAGACGGCCGGATCCACCTTGGTGCACTGGCCGGCCGCGACGAGGGTCTTCTCCGCGAACGCGCCGATACCCAGAGCCGGGGACAGCTCCTGCCCGGTGGCGGCGAGGGTCATCTTCTGCCGGGCGTTGTGCGTGTTGAAGCAGTACCAGGGCCGGCCGCGCAGACAGGCCCGGCAATTCCCGCAGACCGCACGCCAGTTGAGGATGACGAAGTCGCCGGGCGCCACCTCGGTCACGCCCTCGCCGACCGACTCCACGACACCGGCGGCCTCGTGACCGAGGAGGAAGGGGAAGTCGTCGGAGATGCCGCCCTGCTTGTAGTGCAGATCGGTGTGACAGACGCCGCAGGCCTGGACGCGTACCACGGCTTCGCCGGGTCCGGGATCCGGCACCACGATCGTCTCGACGCGTACGGGTTCGTCCTTCCCCGGTGCGATCACGCCGCGCACTTCCTGCGCCATGCTCTGGCCCCTTCCTCGATTGCCTTCGCTGCCGACCCTACGCGCCACCGATGGGTCGCGGGGCAGACCACGGCGGTGATCGCCGATCTTTCCGGCCGCCGGCCGGACCACGGATGAAAGAAGATGACCGGACAACGTCATTGCATGATGGAAATGTTTTTGCAGGGTGCGGGACTCTGCCTGGTGGGTGCGTCCCGCCCGGACGTGCCTCAATGGAGACATGCCCCTTGACGGCCTCGACGGACGCACCGCATTCCTGTTCTCGGGCGGCGCAGCGCCGCTGCCCGGGGCCGGGCGTGAACTCCGGGACGCCTCCCCGGTGTTCCGCGACGCGCTGGACGACATCTGTGCGCGCCTCGACCCGTATCTCGAACTCCCCCTGGCCTGCGTGATGTTCGCCGACGACGGGTCACATACGGCCGAGCTGCTGGGCCGGGACTCCTTCGCCGGCCCCGCGGTGTTCGCGCTCCAGGTGGCGCAGTACCGGCTGCTGCGCAGCTGGGGAGTCCGGCCGGACGTGGTGTTCGGGCAGGCGGCCGGGCGGATGGCCGCCGCCTACGCCGCGGGCGTCTTCTCACTGGCGGACGCCTGCCATGCGGTCGGCACCCTGGCCCGGCTGCTGGGCGGCCACCCGGACCCGGCACCGCGCTCCCCGCACCCGGACGGGGTCCTTGAGGCCTACGGCCGGACCCTCGCCACCCTTCACCCGTGCGCGCCGCGCCTCCCGCTCGTCTCCGACGTCACCGCCCGCCCGGTGGGCGCCGAGACCGCGGAGCCGGCCTTCTGGGTGCGGCGCGCGCCGGGGCGCTTCCCGGAGGCGGTCGGCCTGCTGCACCGCGACGGAGTGCGCACCTGGCTGGAACTGGGGCCCGGAGACCGGCTCACCCGCCTGCTCCCGGAGTGCGTCCCGGGCGGTAAGGCTTCGGCTTTCGCGCTGTCCCGCGACTGGTCGGTGCTGCGGTCGGGGCCGGGCGCCGGCTCCGGCGCCGCGCAGCGGTGAGGGCCCGCCGGCAGCGCGACGGCAGCAGGACGGTCCCGTGAGCATGACTGGGACTCGGGGCGGTCCGCTGCGCTTGCCGTGGCCGCCGGGCCGGAGGAGCCTCGAAGGGTGGGGGTCCGTGCGGCCCGCGCCCCGACGGGCCGCGGGCGCCCGAAGGAGGTCACCATGGGCACCGCGACAGGTTCCGCCTTCGACGTCGAGACGCTGCGCCGGGGCATAGAAGGGAACACGGGGAACACCCTTCTGTCGCTCTACGCCGACGACGCGGAGATCCGTATCGTCGACCGCAACAACCAGCCCAGCCATCCGACCGTGCTGCGCGGCCGGAGGCAGATCGCCGAGTTGCTGGACGACGTCTACCGCCGCGACATGACGCACAAGCTCGGCCAGTGCGTCGTTCAGGGCGATCACGCCGCGTTCAGCGAGACCTGCCAGTACGGGGACGGCACCCGTGTCCTCGCCGAGTCCATGGTCACGTTGCGTGACGGCAGGATAGTCGACCAGCTGATCATCCAGGCCTGGGACGAGTAGGCACACTCCGGCGTGTCAGGCGCCGGACGGGGATGTGCCAGGTTCCCGGTCTGCACTGTGCCGACAGCGCCCGGCCCCGCCCGTACGTGCGGGCCAGCCCCCACGGCCCCCGCATCGGTGGGTGCCGGCCGGGGGTCGTACGCGCGCTCGGTTACCCTCTACCCGGGCCGTGACCGGCGCTGAGGTGGAGTACCACCGGGGAGCGGTCCGTGGTGGATGCCGCGCGCCTGGGCGAGAGAGTCGATCCAGCTCAGGAGTGTGCAGCAGGACCCAGGCCCGCCTCATGGACGGCACCGCCCTCGCCCGCCGCATCGTCGAGGACACCGCGAAGAAGGCCGCCGGCCTCACCGAACGCACCGGCACGGCACCGGGCCTCGCGACCGTGCTGGTCGGCGAGGACCCGGCGTCCGTCACCTACGTCCGCATGAAGCAGAACCGTTGTCGCAAGGCCGGCATCGAGTCCCGGCACGTCGCCCTGACCGCCGCCACGACGACCGGCGAACTGGTGGGCGTGCTGCGGGAGTTGTCGGCCGGCCCGGCCGTGCACGGCATCCTGCTCCAGCACCCGGTGGGCGGCCACGTCGACGAGCGTGCCGCGTTCGAGGCGATCGCGCCACAGAAGGACGTCGACGGCGTCACCTTCGCCTCGTTCGCCACGATGAGCTTCGGCCTGCCGGGCTTCGTGTCCTGCACGCCGGGCGGCATCCTGCGGCTGCTGGACGAGTACGGCGTCGACCCCGCCGGATGGGGGTGCCCCCGCGCGAGCGAAGCCGAGCGTGGGGGGAGGGCCGTGGTCGTGGGCCGCAGCGCGATCCTCGGCAAGCCGGTGGGCATGCTGCTGCTGGCCCGGGATGCCACCGTGACGTACTGCCACTCGCGGACGGCGGACCTGTCGGCCGCGGTCCGCGGGGCGGACATCGTGGTCGCCGCCGTGGGCCGGTCGCGACTGATCCGTGGGCAGGACATCAAGCCCGGCGCGGTCGTGATCGACGCGGGCTACAACCCGGGGAACGTCGGCGACGTCGACTTCGACTCCGCCGTGGAGCGGGCCTCGCTGATCACGCCGGTCCCGGGCGGTGTCGGCCCCATGACGATCGCCACGCTGCTGGAGCAGACCGTCGAGGCCGCCGCCCGGCAGCTCGGCGCCTGAGGAATCGCCCCCGGGGCCGACGCGCAGGGCCACCGCCCGGGGAGTCGGCGACCGGAGTCAGCGCATCCAGGCGCTGTACTCCATCACGTCCCCGGCCTTCACCCCGTACCGGGGATCGTCCCGGGTGAAGGTGGCCTCCAGGCCGAGAACGGCACCGGTGCGCGGGTCGAGGATCAGCATGTGCCGCACGCCCGGCGTTCCGCAGGCGTACGCCTGCCCCGGGCGTCCGAGCCGGTCCGTCACCTGCCCCGCCGGGCTGAGTCCCTCGGCGTCCGCGAGGATCCGGACCAGCGCGGCGGACTCGCTGGCGCCGAGCGTCCAGTGGTCCAGCAACTGCTGGACGGCGTCCAGGAGTTCGGACGTGGTCAGGGAGCCGGAGCCCGAGCCGGTTCCGGTTCCGGGGTGGGCCGTCTCGGCGAGGTAGGCCCGCAGGGCGGCCGGCTCGTGCGGGGGGCGCGCCTCGGGCGGGGCGTCGCTCCAACTCGGCGGGAACGCGGTCCGGCTCAGCACCCGGCCGTCCGCCACCAGGCGCGGCACGCCGCCCTCGTCGGTGAGGACCGGGCGGCCCGGGTGGCGCGGGTCGGTCGCCACCACCAGCTCGGTGTGGCCGTCGTCCGCGTTCCACCGCACCACGCGCTCCTCGGGGAGGGTCACGGGCGGCTTGTCGTCGCTCATGCCGAGGCTCCAGGACTGCACATGGGTGCCCTTGCGCAGGCCGGGCGAACCGCCGGCGGCGGCCGCGGCGGCCAGTGCGGCCATCCGGTCCAGCGGTACGGCGGTGGAGTGCGCCCGTACGGCCAGCGGGCGGGGCGCGGCGACAGCGGGCGGACTGCCGGGGGCGCCGAGTACCGCGGTGAGCGTGATGGCCACTACGACGGCGGTGGCGGCGAGGCCCCACCAGAGCCGGGCGCGCGGGATCCGCAGCCGGACACGCGGATCCCGCAGCCGGGGGCGTCGGCGATCGTCCCCCTCGAGCAGAAGTTCCAGCCGCCTCTCGGCACGGTGGTCCAGCGGCCCGTCGCCGAAGTGCGGGCCGTGTGCCGGTGCCGGGTTGGCGCGGCGTAGCAGGTCGAGTTCGTCAGACATGGCGGGGTTCCTTGCGGAGGGATACGCCGGCGGGGGCTGCGGATCCGGAATCGGAATCGGAACACGACGATCGCCGACCGGGACCGCCCTTTCCGGCGGGCGTCTGCGCCATGGCACCGGCCGACCGTCCGCCGTCAGCGGCCGTCTGCCCGGCGGGTGAACCGGTCGCCTGCGTCCCGGGAGACACGCGATGCCCGGACGGCGACGCGCTGTCCGTCTCCCCGGTGGGCATCCGGTGCCCAGACGGGGACCCGTCGCCCGAGGCCCCTTCAGGAGCGCGATCCCCGGACAGCGGCAGACCGTCCGACACCCCCGCAGACGTGCGGCGCCCGGGAGACGGAACACCGCCCGACACCCCGGAAGACGCCCGCTCACCCGGCACCCCCACCCCGTCCGACACCCCGGCAGCCATGCAATGCCCCGGCAGTGCCCCACCGTCCGACATCCCGGAAGACACGCAGTCCGGGGACAGCGGCACGTCCGCCGGTGGCGCATCGGGCTTCCGGAGCCCAAGGAGTGACCCTCCGTCCGCCGCAGCGGAATCCGGCCGGCTGCCGGGCCGTGTGCCCGGCGCTCGCGCCGCCGGGCGGATGCGGTCGATCTCGGCGCGCAGCCGGCGGCGGGCGCGGTGCAGTCGCATCGCCGCCGCGCGACTGCCGCAGCCCAGCGTGACCGCGATCTGCCCGGCGTCGAGCTCCTCCCAGGCCGCCAGGCGCAGGACCTCCTGGTCGGCCGGCGCCAGCCGGTCCAGGGCCTCGTGGACCCACGCGCCCGGCGCCTCCGCGTCCGGGCTGTCCACGATGTGCCGGCCGTGCGCGGCGTCGTCGTTGCCCAGCCGGTCCACCAGCCGTCGTCTGCGCCCGTAGCCGCGCACCGCGTTCGCCAGGCAGTTGCGGGCCACCCCGTACAGCCAGGGCAGCGGTGCGTCCGGCAGGTCGCGCCGGCGCCGCCAGGCCACCGTGAACACCTCCGCCACCACTTCCTCCACCTCGTCGGCCCGCCCGGGCAGTCGCCGGGCGACATAGCGGCTGACCGCCCAGTAGTGCTCGCGATAGGCAGCGGCGAAGAACTCGTCGTTGCTCATGTTCGGTTCGTGTCCGGCACCGCCCGGATCGTCACACCCCTCTTCCGTGATGCTCCTCGCGTCGCCCGAGTGTGACGGAAGGGCCGGGCGCGGACACAGGCGGGGCGTGAAGAGGATCAGAGACTTCAGGGGCATGCGGGCCGTACGGTGGCTCACCACCACCGATCACAAGACGATCGGAACTCTCTATTTGGTCACGTCGTTCGCGTTCTTCCTGATCGGTGGCGTGATGGCGCTGCTCATGCGCGCCGAGCTGGCCCGGCCGGGCCTGCAGATCATGTCGAACGAGCA
>NZ_JBEYYJ010000045.1:0-58399 GCF_040645475.1 Streptomyces sp. NPDC046759
TCCTGCACCACCACCGCCGGCACCGGCCCACCGGCCGCCCACAACGCGGCCAGCACCTCACCCTCCAGCTCACCCCGCGCACGCCGCCGAGCCTCTCCCCGGCCGCCCTCACCGCCCGCCACCAGGCACCTCCCACACTCCCTCGGCCAGGCCCTCTCCGGCCGCTCAAGCTACTACGAGACGTAGAAAAACAGCACGTGCCGGCCTTCAGGGCGGCGCAGGCGCGGGACCGGCCGGGGCGCCTCGCGCGACCGGCCGGGCGGACCGGGTGGCCGGTCGTGGCGGGACTGGTGGGTACGGCGGCGTACGGCAGTGCGCCGATCCTGCTGTTCGCCCTGCACAACTGCGCCGGATCGGGCGGGTACGACGTCACCGTGCCGGATCTGCAGCCCGGCGGGCTGCTCCCGGCGGCGCTGCCGAGGGCCTCGGTCCCCGCCCAGGTCTCACGCCTGAAGCGCCCGTCTACGATCACCGCCATGGACTGGCTGGAGCGGATCGGGAAGCTGAGACAGTGGACCAGGAGCGGGACCCGCGCTCCGCACAAACCGCTGCTGCTCCTGTACGCCCTCGGCCGGTTCCAGGAGGACGCGGAGGGCGGTCTGCGGTACAGCACGGTGGAGCAGGACCTGCAGCTCCTGCTGACCGAGTACGGCCCGCCGCACAAGACGACGCCCGCCTACCCCTTCCACCACCTGGTCAGCGACGGGGTGTGGGAAGTACGCACCGATCGCGGGCCCGGCAGCCCGGGAAGCGGAGTGCGGGATCTTAGGGAGACGGGCGCAACCGGGATGCTCGCGCCGGACTTGAGAGCGGCCCTGCGCCGCGAGCCCCGACTCCTCGGCAGGATGGCTCGGCTCCTGCTCGACCTGCACTTCCCGCCCTCCCTCCACGGTGAGCTGTGCGAAGCGGTCGGACTGGAGCTGGAGCCGGCGGATGCGGTGCGGCTCTCGGCGGCACGCAGGCGGCGGGACCCGCGGATGCGGGAGCTGGTGCTGACGGCCTACGAGTACCAGTGCGCCTTCTGCGGTTACGACGGCAGGATCGGCTCCGTGCCGGTCGGGCTGGAGGCCGCGCACGTGCGCTGGTGGGCGTTCGGCGGTCCCGACGAGACCGAGAACGGGCTGTGCCTGTGCTCGCTGCACCACAAGCTCTTCGACAAGGGCGTCCTCGGGGTCGGGGACGATCACCGCGTCCTCGTCTCACAGCGCTTCGTCGGCCACAGCCCCGCCGCCCGCGAGCACGTCACAGCTCTCGCGGGCCGTCCACTCGTCGGACCCCAGCCCGGCGCGCGCCCGGTCGCGGCCGCTCACCGCGACTGGCACGCCCGCCAGGTCTTCCACGGCGAGCCCCGCCCCGCCACGGCAGCCTGACCGAGCCTGCCCGGACGGCATCGCCGCGCAGACGAACCCGGGGGGTTCTCGGCGTCGCCCCCGGAAACCACGCGTCAGTTCGTCGTGGCGGTGGTGTGGTGCGGCCGGTTGTGTATCAGAAGGGCCGAGGCGAGGGCCGCGCACAGGAACACGGCGGTGACGACGGTCATGCCGACGTGGACGCCGGAGGTGAAGGCGTCCCCCACCGCGGCCGTCACGCTCGGTGGGGCTGCCCGGTGACCTGCGCTGCCCGTGGAGACGGCGTGCTCCACGGCGGCCCAGGCCGCTCGGGGAACGTGGTGAGCGCCGAGCCGGGCCGGCAGTTGGGACTGGAGCCGGCCGGCGAGCAGTGCGCCGAGCAGGGCGGAGCCGGTGACGGATCCGATCTGGCGGAAGGCGTTGACGGCTCCGGAGGCCATGCCGGCGCGTTCGTGGGAGACGCTGACCAGGGCGGCGGCGGTGCTCGGCGCGGCCACCATCCCGGACGCGGCGCCGAAGAGCACGTACAGCCACCACACCCGGGCATAGGGGGTGGTCGGATCCAGGGTGGTGAATCCGGCGGTGGCCGCGGCTCCGACGAGGAAGCCCAGGGTCAGCGGGAGCTTGAAGCCGGTGCGGCGGATCAGGCGTCCGGTCGCGTAGGCGGCGATGACGTAGACGCCGAAGAAGGCCAGCAGCCGCCATCCCACGTCCAGGGCGGACAGATGCTGGACACGCTCGTAGAAGAGCACCGACAGGATGGCCACGCCGGTGAAGCCGAACAGGGAAACGGCCGCGGCGAACAGGACAGCGCTGAACGACGCCGACCGGAACAGGGTCATGTCCAGCATGGGCGTGCGCCCGGCGCGCTCGACGAGGACGAAACCGGTCAGGGCCGCGGCCGCGACGAACCAGACGATGAGGATCCGGGTGCTGGTGTAGCCGTCGTGTCCGCCCTCGATGAGGGCGTAGACCAGGGCCGCGATGCCCAGGACGGCCAGGATCTGGCCGGGGACGTCGAGCTTGCCGCCGGAGCCGCGCGATTCGGCGACGAAGACACCGGCGGCCATGGTGACCACGGCGAGGACGGCGGTCGACAGGAAGACCGTGTTCCAGTGGAAGTGGCCCAGCAGCGTGCCCGCGATCAGAGGGCCGGCGGCGAGTCCGATGCCGGAGGCGGCCGCCCAGGCGGTGACGACTTCGGTGCGCCGGTGGGGGTCGGGGAAAGCCGCTCCCAGGATGGCCAGGCTGTTGGGCAGGATGAGAGCGCCGCCGAGCCCGGAGACGAGCTGGCCGGCGATGACGCCTCCGGTCGAATCCGCGGCGTAGACGGTGAGCGACCCGATGATCATGACCGCGGCACCGACGAGGAAGGTGCGCCTGCGGCCGTAGAGGTTGCCGATGGTGCCGGCGGACATCACCAGACTGGCCACGAGCAGGGTGTACGCCGAGGGGATCCAGACCAGGCCGGTCGGGGAGACGTGCAGGTCGTCCTGGATGGCCGACAGCGCCGACACCGAGGCGGTGATCAGCAGGAAGGTCGTCATGGCGCCCAGGCACATCGCGACGAGCGTGATGGCGGCGGCGCGCCGGGAGGGCTGGTCCGGCGAGAGCCGGACACCGGTTTGCGGGTCGGTCGGCCTGAGCCGGCCCGGGGCAGCGGAAGGAATGGAAGTCATGGTGTCCTCGTCTCAGCCGAGCTGCGGGTAGAGGGCGGCGACGTCGCGGGCCTCCTCGGCGGCCGCGGCGACGGAGGCGGGGTCGGTGATGTCGAGACGTATCGCCTTCACGCCGGGCAGATCGATCCGGTCCGGTCGGCGGGCCGCCCCGTACACCGTGGCGCCGCGCGCGACCAGTTCCTGGGCCAGTGCCCTGCCCAGCCCGCGGTTGGCCCCGGTGACCAGGACGGTTGCTGTGCTGATGTCCATGATTCCTCTCTCAGGATGCACCCATCCCAGCTGACTTACGTTTGCAGAAGTTAGCTAGGACGTTATAACCTGACTACGCATGAGGCAAGTCAGGAGGGTTGAGGGATGAATGATCTGCTGACGGAACGGGACGCCTGGTCCATGGCCAACTGCTCCATCGCCCGCACCCTGGAGATCGCGGGCACCAGGACAGCGCTGCTGATCCTGCGCGAGGCGTTCTTCGGCACGCGCCGGTTCGACGACTTCGCCAAGCGCGTCGGCATCGGCGAACCCGCCGCCTCGGCGCGCCTGAAGGAACTGACCGCCGCCGGACTCCTGGAGCGCGTCCCCTACCAGGAGCCCGGCCAGCGCACCCGGCACGCCTACCAGCTGACCGAGAAGGGACGGGACTTCCTGCCCGTCCTCGTGGCGCTGCGGCAGTGGGGCGACACCTGGGCCTCGGACGAACAGGGACCCCCCGTGGTCGGACGCCACATCGGCTGCAGCGCCGCGGTGCACGCGGTGCTCCGCTGCGACGACGGCCACGACGTGCGGCCCGGGGACTCGTTCATCGACGCCGGCCCGGGTCTCATCCGCGTCGGGCCGGACAGCCCCTGAACCCGACGGCGGCCGAAGCACCCGGCAGGACGACTCCACCGGGTACGACCGCCGGCCGCTGCACCGCTCTCCGGCGAGGCACCCTCCGGCAGGGTGCCGGCCGCCCGCCTCCGCCCTCACCGACCCGCACACCGCACCGACCCGCACACCGCACTGCGCACCGCCCCACACCAGGCCTCCGAGGAGCCGCCCATATGTTCGAAATACCCGAGAAGTCCGGGACCACCGAAGCGACCGCCGCGGCTGGAGCCGTCGGCGTGGCTGGAGCCGGCGCGGCTGGAGGCGCCGACGCGACTGGAGCGGAGATGCCCAGGTCACGCGTATTCGGCTGGGAGGACCTCGCCATCACCGCCGGCGCCGTCCCTCGCCACAGCGGTCTCGACTTCCTCCGCGAGATCCTGGCCGGGCGCCTGCCCGCCCCGCCGATCGCCGCCACCCTGGGCTTCACCCTGGAGGAGGCCGAGCACGGCCGGGCGGTCTTCGTACTGGTGCCGGGCGAGGAGCACTACAACCCGATCGGCAGCGTCCACGGCGGCGTCTACGCCACGCTCCTCGACTCGGCCGCCGGCTGCGCGGTGCAGTCCGTGCTGCCCCGGGGCATGGGCTACACCTCGCTCGACCTGACCTTGAAATTCCTGCGCCCGATCACCGTCGACACCGGCAAGGTCCGCGCCATCGGCACCGTCCTCAACAGCGGCCGCCGCACCGCCCTCGCCCAGGCAGAGCTCCGCGACTCCGACGACCGGCTGCTGGCCCACGCCACCAGCAGCTGCATGCTCTTCCCGGTCCCGGCCCGCTGACCACCGTGCGCGGGCGCGCCGGGCCGTCGACCGGCCGGGAGCCCTCGCGGGCCGGCGCGGAGCCCTGAGGCAATGACCGCCCTACCGTTCTCCCACCTTTTGGCCAACGTGTGTCGATATCGTCGACCGATACCGGCCGATAAGCCACACTGAGCCGCGGAGGGGGGACAGGTGCGGCGGCCGTGCGCCGGCGTGCCATCCCGAAGTACGCACCGCCTTGGGGAAGGCGGTGTCGGGATCAGCAGGGGGACGCATGACGCAGTCGCTTCCGGGACAACGCCCTGCGCACGAGCGGGCGTCGACCGGGCGCGCGGGGCTTCCGGTCGTCGTGGTCGGGGCGGGCCCGTACGGCCTGTCGGTGGCCGCACATCTACGGGCGGCCGGGACACCGGTGCGCATCTTCGGTGAGGTCATGGGGAGTTGGCGGCACGCCATGGCGACCGGCATGTTCCTGAAATCGACCCCGGACGCGACCGACCTCTCCGCTCCGGAGCCCGGCGGCCGGCTCGCGGACTTCCGCCGTGTGCACGGTGAGCCGGAACTGACCGAGCTGACGCCGATCCCGTGCGACGTGTTCGTGCGGTACGGGATGTGGTTCCAGAAGCGCTACGTCGGCGAGGTGGACCCGAGCCGGGTGGTGGCCGTCGACCGGGTCCCGGCAGGGCGGGGTTTCCTCGTCCGGCTGGAGGGCGGGCAGGAACTGCCGGCCGCTGCCGTCGTGGTGGCCACCGGCCTGAACGGACTGGCCCACATACCCGGAGAACTGCGGCGACTCGCACCCGAGGGGCCCGGCCCGGCTTCCCTGGTGTCGCACTCCAGCCACCACACCGACCTGTCGCCGTACGCCGGTCGGCGTGTCGCCGTGATCGGCGGTGGCCAGTCCGCGCTGGAGAGCGCCGCGTTGCTGCACGAGGCCGGGGCCGAGGTCCAGGTCCTGGTCCGGGAACCCCGCGTGCTGTGGGGCATGAAGCCGGATCTGGCGCGGCCCTGGACGCAGCGCCTGGCCAGGCCGGCCTCCCCGCTGGGCGCGGGCTGGGTCCTGGCCGCGGTCTGCAAGGCCCCGCAAGCGGTGCGCCGGTGCCCCGCGGCCGCCCGCATGCTGCTGTTCCGCCGCGCCCTGGGGCCGTCGGGCGGATGGTGGCTGCGGGACCGGGTCGAGGGCATCGTGCCGGTGCGTACGTCCGTACGGCTCACCCGAGCCGAAGCGGAGGGAGCCGGGGTACGCCTGGTCCTCGCCGGGCCCGGCGGGTCCGGGACGACGCTCGCCGTCGATCACGTGCTCGCGGCCACCGGCTACCGGCTCGACCTGGACGCGGTCCCGTTCCTGTCCGGCGCGGTGCGCTCCGCCCTGGCCTGCGTCTCCGGCTCGAGGGCACCCCACCTGTCCGCATCGCTGGAGTCATCGGTGCCCGGCCTGTACTTCACCGGCTCGCTCGCCGCGCCCATGTTCGGCCCGATGATGCGGTTCGTGGCAGGAACGGAGTTCGCCGCCAGGCGCATCGCCCGGGAGGTGTCACGGACCCCGGCAACCCTCTGAGCAGCCGAGACCCACTCACGGCCCCCTTGGCATATCCCTGCATATCGAATGCCGATATCGGCTTCCGTAGGATGGTGTGGAGTTCCGATCATCCTCAGGGAGCGCGCGCGATGAGCAGACCGCCGGAGCCGGCCACGGTCCCGGACGAGCTGGAACGGCGGCTGGGCGTGCCGGACGCCGTGGTGATCGGGCTGGGGTCGATGATCGGCGCGGGGATCTTCGCCGCGCTCGCTCCCGCCGCGCACGCGGCCGGCTCCGGCCTTCTGGTCGGTCTCGCGGTGGCGGCCGTGGTGGCGTACTGCAACGCGACGTCCTCGGCGCGGCTCGCGGCCCGCTACCCGGCCTCCGGCGGCACCTACGTCTACGGCCGCGAGCGCCTCGGCGCGTTCTGGGGCTACCTCGCCGGGTGGGGGTTCGTCGTGGGCAAGACCGCCTCCTGCGCGGCGATGGCGCTCACCGTCGGCGCGTACGTCTGGCCCGGCCAGGCCCACGCGGTGGCGGTCGCGGCCGTCGTGGCACTGACCGCGGTGAACTACGCCGGTGTGCAGAAGGCGGCCCGGCTGACCCGTGTGATCGTCGCCGTGGTGCTCGCCGTGCTCGCCGCCGTGGTCGTCGCCGCCCTCACCTCCCCGGCGGCGGACGCGTCCCGGCTGGACGTCGGTGCGGACACCTCCTTCAGCGGGGTGCTGCAGGCCGCCGGCCTGCTGTTCTTCGCGTTCGCCGGATACGCGCGCATCGCCACCCTGGGCGAGGAGGTGCGCGACCCCGCGCGGACCATCCCACGGGCCGTTCCGCTCGCCCTGGGCATCACCCTGGTCGTGTACGCGGTGGTGGCCGTCTCCGCCTTGATGGTGCTGGGTCCGCACGGGCTGGCCGACGCCACCGCACCGCTGTCCGACCTGGTCCGGGCCGCGGGGCTGGGCGGGCTGGCGCCCGTCGTGCGGGTGGGGGCGGCGGTGGCGGCTCTCGGCTCGCTGCTCGCGCTGATCCTGGGGGTCTCCCGCACCACGCTGGCCATGGCCCGCGACCGGCACCTGCCGTACGTCCTGTCCGCCGTTCATCCCCGCTTCAAGGTGCCGCACCGCGCGGAGCTCCTGGTCGGCGCGGTCGTCGCGGTGCTGGCGGCAACGGTGGACGTGCGCGGCGCGATCGGCTTCTCGTCCTTCGGGGTGCTGGTCTACTACGCCGTGGCCAACGCCTCCGCCTGGACGCTGACGCCGCAGGAGAACCGGCCGCCCCGCGTCGTCCCTGCCGTCGGCCTGGTCGGCTGCCTGCTGCTGGCCTTCGCCCTGCCCGCGGCGTCCGTGGCATGGGGCGCGGCCGTACTGGTGCTGGGGGCCGCCGCGTACGGAGTACGGCATGCGGTGACGGCCCGTCAGGCTCCGTAGTCCCCTCACGCTGACCGCACGTCACGTCTCCCTGGGCATCTCGCGGACCGCGTCGGCGCCCCGGCCCGCAGGTTCACCGGCCGGGACACCGGGGTGGCGCCGCGGCTGCGTCAGTCCGCCCTCTGCGGGACGTTGACGCCGAGCACCTCACGGGCCAGTTCGGCCAGTGCCCTGCGGTCCTCGGCCAGCGCCTCGCGGCCGGCTTGCGTGGCCGTGTAGACGCGACGGGCACGGCCGTCGACGACTCGCTGTTCGGAGACCAGCAGGCCGTCGGCCTCCAGCCGGTGCAGGGTCGGATACAGCGTGCCGGGGCTGATCCGGTAGCCGTGGTGCGCCAGTTCCTCCGTCATCCACGCGCCGTGGATCTCCCGCTCGGCGGCGTGGTGCAGGATGTGCAGCCGTACCGCACCGCGCTGGAACTCACGCACCGTCCACCTCCACGCGCCCTTGACCGGCAGTGACGAGACCGATATCGGCGTTCGATTTTACGCGCCTCGGGAAAGCCGGCGTGCGACCGCGGCGATGCGGCCCGCTGCCGCGCCGCCTGGGGGCGTGTCCCTGCCGGCCGGAGCGGGTGCCGGTGCGGTGACCGGCTGCGGCTCCAGGGCGGCGGTGAGCGCGGCCGTTCCCTCGGGCAAGGCCGACCACACGCTGCGGATCGCGACCGGTCGCGTCGAGCCGGCGCCGGACACGATCGTCTCCACCACGACGGCTTCACCGCCGCCCAGCCCGGGGCTGTCCCTGTTCCACTGCCACCAGCAGCACCACATGGACTACGGGTTCATGATCCTGTTGCGCTGCTCCTGACACCCCTCCCAGCACCGGGTGGCTCCCGGGCGCACGGAACGTCCGGGGGTCCCAGGCGCTCCTACCCGTTGGGAACCGGCCGTGGGCGGTCTATCGTCGGAATTCTCAGGTCAGGACGAGGAGGACGGCCGGTGATGCCGCAGGACGAGGCCGTGGTCGGCTGCATGGGCAAGGTGCTCATCGGGACGCGGGGATCCGCGGGCCCCGGTGAGGTCCTGGTGCGGGTCAGGGGCGGGTCCGAGACCTTCCTGGCGTGGTCCGAGGATCCCCTGCCCGCGGGCGTCACGGTCCTCGTGATCGAATCACGGGGATGCCGCGAGGTCGGCGTCATCGAGTGGGTGGATCCATTGGACGCGCTCGGCGGAGAGGCCGCCGGCGCAGGCTGAGGAGTACAAGCATGTTCGGATACCGCGTTCCCGCTCCCGACGAGGCGATGTTGATCTCGGGGGGCAGGCGGGGACTGGGGGGCGCGCCGTTCCGAGTGGTGACGGGCCACGGCAAGTTCGTGGTGCCGTTCTTCCGCAAGACCCGCTTCCTCTCGCTCGCGATGTGCGAGTCCGAGGTCACCGAGACCTGTGTGACCAAGCAGGGCATCGCCCTGCACGTCCGCGCGGTCATCGCCTTCAAGGTCGGCAACGATCACGAGAGCATCATCAACGCGGGCCAGCGGTTCCTCTCCGACCAGGACCAGATGTCGGTGCTCACCGGCCGCATCTTCGCCGGCCACCTGCGGGCCATCATCGGCTCGATGACGGTCGAGGAGATCGTCACCGAGCGGCAGAAGCTCGCCGCCGAGGTGCTGGACACCTCCAAGATGGAGATGGCGAAGATCGGCCTGATCGTCGACTCGCTGCAGATCCAGTCCATCGACGACGGCGACACCGGCTACATCGACGCGATGTCCGCCCCGCACAAGGCGGCCATCCAGCGGCAGGCCCAGATCGCCCAGGCACAGGCCACCCAGGCCGCGGTCGAGGCGGAGCAGGAGGCGGCCCGCAAGCAGGCCGAGTACGCCCGGCAGACCGCCGTCGTCAAGGCCGAGTACTCGGCCGAGGTGGACCGGGCCCAGGCGCAGGCCGCACAGGCCGGACCGCTGGCGCAGGCCCACGCCCAGCAGGAGGTGCTGGCCGCCCAGACCGAGCTGGCCGAGCGCCAGGCCCGCTTGCGCCAGCAGCAGCTGGTGGCCGAAGTCGTCAGGCCCGCCGAGGCCGAGGCCGAGCGGGTCAGGATCCTCGCCGCCGCGGAGGCCCAGCGCATGAAGATCCAGGCGGAGGCCGCGGCGTCGTACGACCGGGTCGCGCTGGACCGGATGCTGATCGACCAGCTCCCGCAGATCGTGAAGGAGGCCGCCGGCGGCCTGTCCGGCGCCAACGTCAACGTCCTGAACGGCGCGGACGGCCTCGGCGAGATCGCCGCCGGCCTGGTGTCCCAGGGTCTGACCATCCTCGACTCGGTCCGGCAGAACCTGGGCGGCCAGGACAAGGACGCCCACCAGGGTGGTCAGGGCGACAGGGGCAACGGCAACGCCCTGCTCCAGCTGCGCTCGGGCAAGAACCGCAAGTCGGACGACGGTCCGGTGGACGTCGACTAGTGCTGTGACCTGGAAGGTTTGCCGCCGCGCCGGTGACCGGCCATTGCTGGTCGCAGCACTAGCGGCGGCCCGTCCCGCGGCCGTCGGCGTGGACGCTCGTGAAGTGCCGGTCGCTGCCTGGGCTTTCCAGCTCGTCCAGTACGGCGGCCGCGAGGCTCCCCGGCGCTGATGCGGGACCGCCCGTCGGCGTCGAGGAGCAGGATGCCGGTGCCGCGCCGGTAGGGGCCGGTGCGTGCGCCGGCTTCCGGCCGGGCCGGCGGGCTCAGGCAGACCCGGTCGGCACCGGCGTGGGCCCGGCAGGTCCGCGGCTGGACGAGGCCGCGGCCGCCACGGCCCGCCACTCGGCGGGGACGTGCGCGGGGTCGTCGCGACCGGCAGTTCCGGGTCGCCGGGGCTGCGCGGGGCGCCGGCGCCGCCGACCACGAGGACGCGGCTGCCGAGCCCCGAGGCGACGTCCAGCACGGCACGCGTGGCTCCGAGCAGGAGCCCTCGTCTACGGGCAGGGTGCGTACGGCCAGGGGCGACGGCGTCCGCGGGGCCGTACGCGAGGAAGCCGGCGAGTGCCGCGCGCACGGCGGCCGGATCGGCCGCGTCCACGGCGACCGGCGTCACGCCGGGATCCTCACTCGCGAGGCTGCGGGACAGCGCCGGCACGCGGTCTTTGCGCGTGCTCGCCTCGCGCACCACCCGGACGTTCCCGCGGCGCAGGGTGGGCGGAGCGGGCGTCAGCGCAGGGGGGTCGTCCGCCGTGCGGCGTTCGCCAGCTGCAGCAACTCCTCGACCGGCCACTGGTCGTACGCGTGCTCGCCGTACTTCGCGGCGAGCACGCTGCCGTCCGCGGCGATCAGGAAATCGGCGGGCAGGCCGGTGCGTCCGCCGTGCGGCCGGGTGGCGGGTCCGTGTTCCCGCCCGCACAGCATCGCCCAGCTGCTGCGCAGCACCGCCCGGACGATCGGCCCCCACACGCGGGGGTCCAGCAGCGCCCGGGGTGCGGCCTCCACGCCGAACTCGGCGTACAGCCGCTTGTCCGGATCGGCCACGACGGCGAAGGGCAGGTCCGTCACGTGCCGGCGCAGCTCCTCGGCGGGCGAGTGGAAGACGACGACCTCGCGGATGCCGGCCGCCTCGATCTCCGTGTGCCGCAGTACGACCGACCGCAGATGCAGGTTGCAGACCGGGCAGCCCGCGAAGCGGCGGAACTGCAGATGGACCAGCCGGCCCGGGTCGGGCACGGGGACCGGCGGGCCGAGGACGGGGGTGAGTTCGCGGGGGCCGACCTGTGAGCCGGGGGCGAGGGGTCGCCGGGGTGTGTGCGGGGACATCGACATCTGCCTTCCTCGTGGGCGAAGGACGTAGGCGTACGTCGTACACCTACGAGGGTAAGCGTATGCCGTACGCTGTCAAGCGCCATGCCCCGACCCCGCTCCCTCACCTCGGACCGGCTCGCCTCGGCCGCGCTCGCCGTCCTCGACCGCGACGGTCTCGCCGGGCTGTCCATGCGTACGGTCGCCAAGGAACTCGGCATGAGCACGATGGCGCTCTACCGGTACGTGGCCGACCGCGAGGAACTCGAGCTGCTGATCGTGGAATTCGCGCTCGGAACGATCGACACGGGGACCCCGCCGGCGGACCTGCCGTGGCGCGAGCGCGTCGAGATCATGGTGCGGCGGCTGCGGGACACCCTGGGTGCGCATCCGTCCGTGATCCCGCTGTCGGTCGCCCACCGGCACCACTCGCGCGCCGTGCTGCGCTGGTCGGAGACGGTGCTCGGCGTCCTCACGGGCGCGGGGTTCGAGGGCGAGCGCCGCGTCGTGGCCCTGCGCGCACTGGTCGCGTACGTCAACGGCGCCCTGCAACTGGAGCACCTCGGCTCCCTCTCGGGCACGGGCACGCAGGCCATCTCCGCGCTGGCCCCCGAGGAGTTCCCACTCATGGCGGAGACCGCACGGCACGCCCAAGGCGTAGAGGTGGACCGGGAGTTCTTCGACGGCCTCACGGCACTGCTGCACGGCCTGGACACCTGACGCCCGCCAAGACCACGCACCCGGCCCACCGGCGTCGACGCCAGTCACCGGAGCACCGCCACGGCAGCCGTCCCGCGAGGTCACGGCGACCAGCCCCGCGGCGCCACGACGGAGGGGTCACCAGCTTCACGACGACCACTCCTGCGGCGTCACGACACTCGGGGGGCACACCACGACACGCAGCCCCGAGGTGCCACGGCGGGCCGGCCCGGCGGCGCCACTGCACCCAGCCCGCCGGCGTCACGGCGGGCTGGGTCGCGACGCCGCGGCTCGGGCAAGGGGGGGGACGGCGGCCGGGCGGTCCGTGCGGGGGCGGTCAGTCCCGTTGGAGCCGGTCCGCCAGGCCGGCCGCCTCGAACGCCTTCACCACGTCGTCGCGGGTCTCGGTGAAGTGGGCCCAACTGTCGCAGTGGGCCGGGACCACCCGGCGGGCGGCGAGGAGCCGGGCGGCGGTGGCCGCCCCCTCGCCGTCGAGGACGAGGAGGGCGTCGTCGAGGACGGGCATCCGGGGCGCGCCCGCGAAGAGGACGGCGGTGTCGACGGGGGCGTACCGGTCGGCGATCTCCTGGACCAGGTCCAGCGAGGCGTTGTCGCCGCTGATGTAGACGCAGGGCAGGTCGGCGGAGGTCAGCAGGAAGCCCGTGACCTCGCCGACGAGCGGCTCGGAGCCCTCGGGGCCGTGCAGGGCCGGCGCAGCGGTCACGGTGACGGTGCCGCCGTCGGGGCGCGACAGATCGACCGACTGCCAGGGGGTGAGGGGCTCGGTGGTGCCGCCGAGCCGGGCGGCCGCTGCCGGCGTGGTGAGGGTGCGGGGGGTGGCGGCGAGCAGGGCCCGGCCGGAGTGGTCGAGGTTGTCGGCGTGCTGGTCGTGCGAGAGCAGGACGACATCCACGGGTCCCAGTTCGGCGGCGCTCGTGCGGGGTGGGGCCGTCTTGGTGAGCGTGCGTCCGCTGGGCGACGGGTAGTCACCGGGGCCGTCGAAGGTGGGGTCGGTGAGAAAGCGGAGTCCGCCGTACTCGACGAGGACGGTGGGGCCGCCGAGGACGCGGACGGGGATCAGCTCACCGGAATCGGCGGAACGGTCGGCCATGGCGCTACCTCACCTCACGGACAGGAGAACGGTCATCCGTGAGAAACGTAGCCCGCCCTCACGGATGCCGGCAAGCCGTACCATGAGAACCGTGAACCCGGTGAGCCCCGTCGAGCAGAACGCCGAGCCGGCCCTGCCGCCCGCGCCCGGCACCGCGCAGCACCTCGCCCTCGACCTCGCCAACAGCGCGATCGTCCTGCCCGGCGGACAGCGGGAGGACCTGCTCGGCACGCCCGCCGCCGCCCAGCGCTGGCTGGTGGAACGCGGGCTCGCTCCGGCCGGCGCCGACCTGCGGGAGACGTGCGCGAGCCGGCTGCGGTCGCTGCGCGAGCGGATCCGCCCCCTCTTCGCATCCCGCGTCCAGGGCGCCCCCGCCCCCGCCGACGCGCTGGCCGCCGTCAACGAGGCCCTCACCCTCGCCCCGGCGGCGTCCCTGCTGCACTGGTCGCCCGAGCGGGGCCTGTACCGCTCGACGGCGCACCCCACCACCCAGATCGTCGAGCACGCCCTGGCCGCCCTCGCCGCCGACGCCGCCGACCTGCTCACCGGCCCCGACGCCGACCGCCTCACCGCCTGCGGCTCGGCCCCCTGCAACCGCTATCTGCTCCGGCACGGCCGCCGTCACTGGTGCTCCACCCGCTGCGGCGACCGGGCCCGCGCGGCCCGCGCCTACGCCCGCCGCACGGGGCGGGGCGAGCAGGCCTGAGCACGGCACTCCGGCCGGCCCCGGCCAGGACACCGCGGCCTGCGTGTGCGTCGCCGCTCGGCGCGGGGTGTCACACTCTCCCGTCGGACCCTCTACGCACCGGCCGGCCGCCCGCGCGCCGCGCACGGCTGCGTTCAGGTCCTCGGCCATCATGGAGCGCGCACGCCGCCCCCCGGCCGACCCTACGTACTGTAGGTTCCCAACCGCCAGCGGCCGTACGGCTGTTCATTCGTCTGCTCATCGGGGGACCCATGCACGAAACGGAAGCGGAGGCCGGCGGGGAGATCTGTGTGCGCAGTCTGGCGCCCACGCTGACCCTGCTGTTCGTCAGTCTGTTCATCGCCGCCGTCGGCGTGTACGAGCTGTGCGGGTTCGGGCTGCACAGCCTCGACCGGCGCCCGCACCTGTTCAGCGACGGCCTGGCCACCGGCGGCGTGATCGTCGCCGTGGTCGCGGCCGGCGCGGCCGTGGGTAACCTGGCGTGGCATCTGGTGACGGCCCGGCGTGACAGAGGAAGGGCCGGGTAAGAGGCCGGGCACGGGAAGGACCGGGTAAGAGCCGATAGCGGTACTCTCCTCTCCCGAAGCGCACCCGGCCGCGCACCCTACAGCCTGTAGGGTCAGGGTTGCTCCGACCGGGGCAATACCGTCCCCCTCTCCCAAGGTGACCAGTCACCATGCCCGCTCAGCAGCAGCAGACCCTGACCTCCGCCGCGGTCCCCGCACAGCGCGGCCCGCGCCGCGCGTCGCGCCTGCTCCAGCCCGGCCCCCGCCTACGCGCGCGGGCGGCATCGGCCACCGTGTGGTACCTGCGGCTGATCGCCGTCTTCAACATCATCGCGGTCATGTCGCTGCCGTTCCGCAAAGAGGTGCAGGAACACAACGACGGCAAGCTGTTCACCGCCCGCCACGTGCACGCGCACACGCACCACGCCGGCCAGTTCTTCACCCCGTACCTGGCCACCGCGGGCCTGGTCTCGGCCGCGGCGGCGATCTTCCTGGCGCTGGTGATGCGGCGCGGGAAGCGGGCCGCGTGGGTGGTGAACATGCTCCTCGCCGGCCCCCTGTTCGCGCTCTACGTCCTCGCCCTGACCCAGCACCCGTTCCGCGACCACGCCTTCAACTGGGTCTCCACCGCCCTCACCGGCCTCTTCGTGGTCGCGCTGCTGGTCGGCCGCCGGGAGTTCAACGCCATCGGCGACCCCTCCAACCCGAAGCTGGCGCTGGCCGTCGGCGTCGGCGGCGTCCTGGTGACCGGCGGCCTCGGCACGCTGCTGGTGCACGCCACCAACAAGCTGACCCACGCGCCGCTGGCCGAAGAGCTCGCCTACACCCTGCTGCGCGGCATCAGCGTCGGCCCGCTCGCCGACCGGGTCGACTCCGTGCACGCCCCCCGCTGGGTCGACATCATCATCAACGTGCTGCTCGCCGCCGCGTTCTGCCTGGTCCTGTACGCCTGCTTCCGCTCCCCGCGCGGCCGCCGGCTGCTGACCACCGAGGACGAGGAGCAGCTGCGCGCGCTGCTCGCCAAGCACGGCGCCCGGGACTCCCTCGGCTACTTCGCGCTGCGCCGCGACAAGGCCGCCATCTTCTCCCCCACCGGCAAGGCGGCCGTCACCTACCGCGTCGTCGGCGCCGTCTCCCTCGCCTCCGGCGACCCGATCGGCGACCCCGAGGCCTGGCCCGGCGCCATCGACGCCTGGCTCACCGAGGCCCGCCGGCACGCCTGGACCCCGGCCGTCATGGGCGCGAGCGAGGAGGCCGGCACGATCTACGCCCGGCACGGCCTGGACGCCCTGGAACTCGGCGACGAGGCGATCGTCGACATCGCCGACTTCACCCTCGAGGGCCGCGCCATGCGCGTGGTCCGCCAGGCCCACAACCGGGTCAAGCGGGCCGGTTACACCGTCCGCATCCGCCGCCACGAGGACATCCCCGCCGACGAGATGGCGCTCCTGATGGAGCGCGCCGACCACTGGCGCGACGGCGCCACCGAACGCGGCTTCTCGATGGCCCTCGGCCGCCTCGGCGACCCGGCGGACGGCCGCTGCGTGATGCTGGAATGCCGCGACGCGAACGACGAGCCGCGCGCCCTGCTCAGCTTCGTCCCCTGGGGCGAGCACGGGCTCTCCCTGGACCTGATGCGCCGCGACCGCGACTGCGAGAACGGCCTGATGGAGTACATGGTCGTGGAACTCCTCCTGCGCGGGAAGGAGCTGGACATCCGGCGGGTGTCGCTGAACTTCGCGATGTTCCGCTCGGTCTTCGAGCGCGGCGCCCGCCTGGGCGCGGGCCCCGTCCTGCGCCTCTGGCGCTCCACCCTCACCTTCTTCTCACGTTGGTGGCAGATCGAGTCCCTCTACCGGGCCAACGCCAAGTACCGCCCCGTCTGGGAACCGCGTTTCCTGCTCTTCGCCAAGAGCAGCGACATCCCGAGGATCGGGCTGGCCAGCGCCCGGGCGGAGGGCTTCCTCACGCTGCCGGGCATGGGCGACCGGCAGTCGTAGGAACGTCGCCCACGGCCCACGGCGGAGGCGGCCCCGGTACGGCTGCCCACCCGCCCGCGGCGGAGGCGGCCCCGGTACGGCTCTCACTCGCCCGCGGCGCTCAGCCGCCCACGGTGAAACCGATCACCGCTCCGCCGCCCTCGCGCCGGGAGGCGAACGGCGCTCCGCCGTGTGCCATGGCGACCTCCCGGACGATGGACAGCCCGAGGCCCGATCCCGGCAGGGACCGCGCGTCCGCCGCCCGGTAGAAGCGGTCGAAGATGCGGATGAGGTCGCCCTCGGCGATACCGGGCCCCCGGTCCAGCACCTCCACCCGCACGGGTCCCGTCCGTGCGGGTCCGGTGATGCCGACCTCGATCGGCGCCTTCCCGCCCCGGTCGAACTTGACCGCGTTCTCCACCAGGTTGGACATGGCCCGCTGCAGCATCCCGGGCCGCCCGTCGGTCGTCGTGTCACCGCTGCAGCGCAAGACGATCTCGCGTCCGCTGCGGCGCTTGGCGAGCCCCACGACCTCCTCGGCGATGTCGGCGAGGTCGACCCGCTGCGGCGGCTCGGTGTCGGACTGCCCCGCGGCGAGGTCGACCAGCTCGTTGACGAGGTCGGTGAGCTCCCGCGCCTCCTGGGTGAGGTCGGCGACCAGCTCGTCCCGCGTGGCGGGGGGCAGTTCGTCGATCCGCCGCAGCAGCGAGATGTTCGTGCGCAGCGAGGTCAGCGGCGTACGCAGTTCGTGCCCGGCGTCCTGCACCAGCCGCCGCTGGTCCTCCTCGGACTGCGCGAGCCGGCCCAGCATCCGGTCGAAGGCACGGCCGAGGCGCCCCACCTCGTCCAGCCCGGCCACCGGCACCTCGATGCCCAGCCGGCGGGTGCGGGCCACGTCCTCCGCGGCGGAGGTCAGGACGACCAGGCGCCGGGTGATCCGGCGGGCCAGCCACCATCCGAACAGCCCGGCCGCCACCACGACGGCCGCCATCAGGATCAGCGTGCGCTGCTGCAGCGTCCGCAGCAGGTCCTCGGTGTCGCTGAACTCCTGCGCGACCTGGACCGCGCCCCGCCCGTCGCCGAGCGAGACGGTGGCGATGCGGAACAGGTCCGTGTCCACCAGTACGTCCTTGTGCTCGACGACCCTCCCGGCCGTCACCGCGAGCGCCATGGCCTTGTCACGGGAGGTGACGGGCAGGCTCGGGTTGCCGTGGTCCACGATCTGGCCCTGGGCGCCCAGCACCTGCACATCGGTGCGGGCCGGCCGGACCAGGTCGTGCCCGGGGCGGGAGGAGGAGAAGTCCTCGGGGACCATCTCGTGCTGCCGTACCTCGCCCTGGACATCCTGTACGACCTGCGTGAACACCGACTGCTGGTCGACGCGGACCAGCCGCGCCGCGCTGCCGTACGACACGATGCCGACGAGGATGGTGACGGCGGCCGTGACCGCCGCGAAGGAGACCGCGAAGGTGGTGCGGAGGGAGACCAGCTTGGGCCGGCCCGGGGCCAGCAGCCGCCGCAGGCGGCCCACCTAGTCCTCCCTGAGCACGTAACCCACGCCACGCACGGTGTGGATCAGTTGGGGGGCGCCGGGCTCGTCGAGCTTGCGGCGCAGGTAGCCGACGTACACGGCGAGGTTCTTCGATCCGGGCCCGAAGTCGTAGCCCCAGATCCGGTCGTAGATCGTCGAGTGGTCCAGCACGATGCCCGCGTTGCGCACGAGCAGTTCCAGCAGCTCGAACTCGGTGCGGGTCAGCTCCAGCTCGCGCTTGCCGCGCCAGGCCCGGCGGGCCTGCAGGTCCATGCGGATACCGGCGGCCTCGACCTGCCGGTCGGAGAGCTGGATGTCCCGGCCGCCGTTGTCGCCGCCCGCGCCGGCGCCGGCGGGCACCGGGCTGGTGCGGCGGAGCAGGGCGCGCAGCCGGGCGAAGACCTCCTCGACGTCGAACGGCTTGACCACGTAGTCGTCGGCGCCGGCGTCCAGCCCGGCGATGCGGTCCGCGGTCTCCACGAGGGCGGTGAGCATGAGGATCGGCGTGCGGTCGCCTTCGGCGCGCAGCACCCGGCAGACCTGGAGCCCGTCGATCCCCGGCATCATCACGTCGAGCAGGAGGACGTCCGGCGGCGTCTTGTGGGCCTGTGCCAGCGCCTCGACGCCGTCGGCCACCGCCGTCACGTCGTACCCTTCCAGCGTCAGGGCACGCTCCAGGGCATGACGGATGGCGCGATCGTCTTCAGCGAGCAGCACAGTCTGGGGCACGAACCCAGTTTGCCAAGGCCTCGGGCGGTTCGGCCTGGGCGATCGGACCTACGATCACCCTTTTTACCGCCCTCTCACCGTCACACGGGCAACCGGAGGCCGGGCCCTACCGTCTTTTCACCTTGCCTCGGTGCCGAGCCCGGCGAGCTGTTCCTCGAACGGTACGACCGACAGCGTGGCCCCCTGACCAGGGCTTACCGCGCGCAGCCCCGTCATCAGCCCGGCCAGCTCCCCCGCCGCCCGCTCGATCCGCCCGGGCAGCCCTTCCTCGCCCCAGTCCTCCGACGCGGCGTACACGCCCGTCGGCACGACCACGGCCCGCAGATGGACGAAGAGCGGCCGCAGGGCGTGCTCCAGCACCAGCGAGTGCCGGGCCGTACCGCCGGTGGCCGCGATCAGCACCGGCTTGCCCACCAGCGCGTCCTTGTCGAGCACGTCGAAGAACGACTTGAACAGCCCGCTGTACGACGCGCTGAACACGGGTGTCACGACGATCAGCCCCTCGGCCCCCGCCACCGCGTCCTGGGCGGCGGCGAGGCCCTTGCCGGGGAACCCGTTGGTGAAGTTGTGCGCGATCTCCACGGCGAGCTCCCGCAGCTCGACCACCTGGAGGTCGACGGGTGTCCGCCGGTCCACCGCCGCGGCCAGCCGGTCGGCCAGCAGCCGGGTGGACGACGGGACGCTCAGTCCCGCCGAGACGACGACGAGCTTCATGCCGCGGTCTCCTTCTCCACGTCCTGCTGTACGTCCTGCTGAGTGGCCTTCCGCGCTGCGGCGAGCAGGGACCGGTGGGTCGGCGCCTCCGGCACGTCGGCGGGACGCCCGTTCGCGAACTCCTTGCGCAGCACGGGTACGACTTCCTCGCCGAGCATGTCGATCTGCTCCAGCACGGTCTTCAGCGGCAGCCCGGCGTGGTCCACCAGGAACAGCTGCCGCTGGTAGTCGCCGGCGTACTCGCGGAAGGTCAGCGTCTTCTCGATGACCTGCTCCGGAGTGCCCACGGTCAGCGGCGTCTGGTCGGTGAAGTCCTCCAGGGAGGGTCCGTGGCCGTAGACCGGCGCGTTGTCGAAGTACGGCCGGAACTCGCGCACCGCGTCCTGCGAGTTCTTCCGCATGAACACCTGGCCGCCCAGGCCGACGATCGCCTGCTCGGGCGTGCCGTGCCCGTAGTGGGCATACCGGCTCCGGTACAGCTCGACCATCCGCTTGGTGTGGTCGGCCGGCCAGAAGATGTTGTTGTGGAAGAAGCCGTCGCCGTAGTAGGCCGCCTGCTCGGCGATCTCGGGCGAGCGGATGGAGCCGTGCCAGACGAACGGCGGGACGCCGTCCAGCGGGCGCGGGGTGGAGGTGAAGCCCTGCAGCGCGGTGCGGAACCTGCCCTCCCAGTCGACGACGTCCTCGCGCCACAGCCGGCGCAGCAGGGCGTAGTTCTCGATGGCGAGGTTGATGCCCTGCCGGATGTCCTGGCCGAACCAGGGGTAGACCGGTCCGGTGTTGCCGCGGCCCATCATCAGGTCGACGCGCCCGTCGGCCAGGTGCTGCAGCATCGCGAAGTCCTCCGCGATCTTCACCGGGTCGTTGGTGGTGATCAGCGTGGTGGAGGTGGAGAGGATCAGCTTCTCCGTCCTGGCCGCCACATAGCCGAGCATGGTCGTCGGGGACGACGGCACGAACGGCGGGTTGTGGTGCTCGCCGGTGGCGAAGACGTCGAGGCCGACCTCCTCGGCCTTGAGCGCGATGGCGACCATGGCCTTGATCCGCTCGCGCTCGGCCGGCGTACGCCCCGTGGTGGGGTCCGGCGTGACGTCGCCGACCGTGAAGATCCCGAACTGCATGGTCACTCACCCTCCAGGTTGTTTATCATTCAACTATAGCCGTCGAACGGTTCCCCGCCCCTGGATATTCCGGAGCACGCGGCTGCCCCTCAGGGCACCAGCACCAGCCGCCCGCGCACCCCGCCCTCCGCGAACCGCGCATGGGCCTCGACCGCCTCCTCCAGCGCGTACGCCTCCGCCACCCGCAGCGTCAGCACCCCCTCGTCCACCAGCCGGACCAGCTCCGCCAGCTGCCCGCCGTCGGCCCGCACCCACACGTTCTCCATGCGCACCCCCCGGTCCCCCTGCGGCAGCACCCCGTCGCGGACCGCGGCGAACACTCCCCCGTCCCGCACCCAGCCCAGCGCCGGCGCCCCGAGCACCGCGGCATCCAGCACCGCGTCCACGCTCCCCGCCCCGACCCCCTCGGCCGTGAAGTGCGCGGCGCCCAGGGAGCGCACCAGCTCCTCGTCACCCGCCCGGGCGTGCCCGGTCACCTCGATCCCCCGGTGCGCCGCCAGCTGCACCGCGAACCCGCCGACCGCACCCGCGGCCCCGGTCACCAGCAGCCTGCCGCCGGGCGCGAGGTCCAGCAGGTCCAGGGCCTGCAGCGCGGTCAGCCCGTTCAGCGGCAGGGTCCCGGCGTGCACGGCGTCCACCGAGACGGGCGCCGCCGCCACCGCATCCGCGTCCACCACGACGTACTCGGCGTGCGCGCCCAACGGATCCGCCACACCCGGCACCAGCGCCACCACCGGATCCCCGACCCGCCAGGCGGCGGGCGCGCCCACCGCGTCCACGGTCCCCGCCACGTCCCAGCCGAGCCCCAGAGTCCTGCCGGCCCCGCCGAAGACACCGACGCGCACGCCCACGTCCACCGGGTTCAGCGCACCCGCGGCCACCTTGATCCGCACCTGTCGCGCCCCGGGCTCCGGCACCGGAACCTCGGCGATCTCCACGACCTCCGGACCGCCGAACGACTTCACGACCACAGCACGCATGACAACTCCCCTGAAAAGCACGGCATTTGATGGCTTTCGCGGCACCTGTCCGGCCGCACCACCAACCGTAGGAGAGCTACTATCCAATGGTAAGTAGTTACCTGAGAGTGCGTAGCTGACCCCGAGGAGAGGGCCCATGGCGACCACGACCGCCGCCCAGCGCCGCGAACAGGCCCGCGCCGACTACGACGCCTTCCTGCGCGCGTGCCCCACCAACCAGCTCCTCGGCAGGCTCAGCGACAAATGGGTCAGCCTCGTCGTCGCCGCCCTGGCGGCCGGCCCCAAGCGCTACAGCGACCTCGGCCGCAAGGTCGCAGGTGTCAGCCCCAAGATGCTCACCCAGACGCTGCGCACCCTCGAACGCGACGGCATCGTCAGCCGCACCGTCACCCCCTCCGTCCCGGTCCGCGTCGACTACGCGCTCACCCCGCTCGGCACCAGCCTCGCCGGCCTGCTGACCGCCGTGAAGGACTGGGCCGAGACCCACTTCGAAGAGGTACGCGCGGCCCGCGAGCGCTACGACTCGAAGAACCCGGACTGACCGTCCGCCACTCGGCGCCGGCTCGAAGGCCGGGACGGCCTCGGACCGGGGCGCCCCCCGACAGGTGACAAGCTGCTGCCCATGACGATCCTCCGCTCCGCAGCCCTGTTCGTCGTCGCCGCCGTCTTCGAGATCGGCGGCGCCTGGCTGATCTGGCAGGGCGTGCG
The DNA here is from genome assembly GCF_040645475.1 of Streptomyces sp. NPDC046759. Classification (NCBI taxonomy): domain Bacteria; kingdom Bacillati; phylum Actinomycetota; class Actinomycetes; order Kitasatosporales; family Streptomycetaceae; genus Streptomyces; species Streptomyces sp. NPDC046759. The sequence goes on from NZ_JBEYYJ010000045.1 coordinate 22,086, forward strand.
CGAGCACCGCGGCTGGCTGTGGATCGCCGGCGGAGTCCTGGCGCTCGGCGCGTACGGCTTCGTCGCCACCTTCCAGCCGGACGCCCACTTCGGCCGCATCCTCGCCGCCTACGGCGGGATCTTCGTGGCCGGCTCCCTGCTGTGGGGTGCGATCGCCGACGGCTACCGCCCCGACCGCTGGGACATCACCGGGGCGCTGATCTGCCTCGCCGGAATGGCCGTGATCATGTGGGCGCCGAGGAACGGCGCATGAGCCTCACTTAGGCTGGACGCGGACCGTCACCACCAGCCCGTGAGGAGCAACCCATGGCCCCCGCCTCCCGGATCGCCGTCGTCACCGGTGCGAGCAGCGGCATCGGCGCCGCCACGGCACGGCAGCTCGCGGAGGCCGGCTACCGCGTCGTCCTCACCGCCCGCCGCAAGGACCGCATCGAGGCACTCGCGCAGGAGCTGACCCGGGCGGGCCACTCGGCGGTGGCCTACCAGCTGGACGTGACCGACCGCGCGGCGGTCGACGAGTTCGCCACGGCCTTCCAGACCATCGGTGTCCTGGTCAACAACGCGGGCGGCGCCCTCGGCGCGGACCCGGTGGCCACCGGCGACCCGGCGGACTGGCGCACGATGTACGAGACGAACGTCATCGGCACCCTCAACCTCACGCAGGCCCTGCTGCCCCAGCTGGTCGCGAGCGGCGACGGCGTGGTGGTCGTCGTCTCCTCCACCGCGGGCCACGGCACGTACGAAGGCGGCGCGGGTTATGCCGCCGCCAAGCACGGCGCGCACGTCCTCGCCGAGACACTCCGCCTGGAGATCGTCGGCCGGCCGGTCCGCGTCATCGAGATCGCCCCCGGCATGGTGAAGACGGAGGAGTTCGCCCTGACCCGCTTCGCCGGCGACGAGGCCAGGGCGGCGAAGGTCTACGAGGGCGTGGCCGAACCCCTCACCGCGGACGACGTGGCCGAGACGATCACCTGGGCGGTCACCCGCCCCAGCCACGTCAACGTGGACCTCCTGGTCCTCCGCCCCCGCGCCCAGGCCTCCAACACCAAGGTCCACCGGGAGCCGTGATGCCGGAGCCGTCCCCCGAGAGCGCCGATTCCCTCGACTCCCTCGAAAAATCCCTGGAACAACGCCGCCTGGCCCAGGAAGCCAAGGACGAACGCAAGGTCTGGTACTTCCTGGGCTACTTCCTCTTCGGCATCCACATCGTGGCGTTCGTGATGATCTACGCCGTGCGACACGGCCACTGACCGTGGGTCAGCCCTTCACACAGACGACCTGCTTCAGCTTCGCCACGACCTCGACCAGATCCCGCTGCTGGTCGATGACCTGGTCGATGGACTTGTAGGCGCCCGGGATCTCGTCCACGACGCCGGAGTCCTTGCGGCACTCCACGCCCCGGGTCTGTTCCTCCAGGTCCTTGGTGGAGAACCGGCGCTTGGCCGCGTTCCGGCTCATCCGCCGACCCGCGCCGTGCGAGGCCGAGTTGAAGGCCTTCTCGTTCCCGAGACCCTTCACGATGTACGACCCCGTACCCATGGAACCCGGGATGATCCCGTACTCGCCGGAGCCGGCCCGGATCGCTCCCTTCCGGGTGACGAGCAGGTCCATGCCCTCGTACCGCTCCTCGGCGACATAGTTGTGGTGACAGGAGATCTCCGGCTCGAAGGTCGGCTTGGCCTTCTTGAACTCCTTGCGGATCACGTCCTTCAGGAGCGCCATCATGAGCGTGCGGTTGTGCTTGGCGTACTCCTGCGCCCAGAACAGGTCGTTGCGGTAGGCGGCCATCTGCGGGGTGTCCGCGACGAACACCGCGAGATCACGGTCGACCAGGCCCTGGTTGTGCGGGAGCTTCTGGGCCACGCCGATGTGGTGCTCGGCGAGTTCCTTGCCGATGTTGCGGGAACCGGAGTGCAGCATGAGCCACACGGAACCGGTCGTATCCGTGCAGACCTCGACAAAGTGATTACCGCTTCCGAGTGTTCCCATCTGCTTCGAGGCGCGCTCCTGGCGGAATTTGACCGATTCGGCCACTCCGTCGAACCGCCCCCAGAAGTCGTCCCACCCGGCGGTCGCCAGCCCGTGGAAGTCCCCGGGCCCCACGGGATGATCATGCATCCCCCGCCCCACCGGAATCGCCTGCTCGATCCGCGACCGCAGCCGCGACAGATCTCCCGGCAGGTCGTTCGCCGTCAGCGAGGTCCGCACCGCCGACATGCCGCACCCGATGTCCACCCCGACCGCCGCCGGGCACACCGCGCCCCGCATGGCGATCACCGAGCCGACCGTCGCGCCCTTGCCGTAGTGCACGTCCGGCATCACGGCCAGGCCCTTGATCCACGGCAGGGTCGCCACGTTCTGGAGCTGACGCAAAGCCACGTCCTCGACCGCCGCGGGGTCGGTCCACATCCGGATCGGGACCTTCGCGCCCGGCATCTCCACGTACGACATGATTTCCCCAATCCCCCGAAAACAACAAGAAGGCATACAAGAGGCTTATAAACGGCAACACGGAAAAGAGGCGCCAGGGTTGATACAAACGGACAAGGGACCGGCGGCCACAGCAGCGCGTGCGATACACATTGTGTCCAGGGGGCGCCCCGCTGCGGCAAGCGAATAACCAGCGGGGACACTGGAGCAACCAAGCGAGCGCACACCCGGAAGGAGCCCGACCGTGCAGCGGAAGGCGTACGTAACCGGCACCGCAGCCCTTCTCGCGGCGCTGCTGGCCGGCTGCACGAGCGGCTCGGGGAGCGACAGTTCGACGGACGACGCCAATCCCGGGGCCGCCGGCACGGCCACCGCCGTCGCTCAGCCGGGCAAGTACCGCACACTTCCCGAACCCTGTCGCGCGCTCGGGCACGACACCCTCGACTCGATGCTGCCCGGCATCAAGCAGATCACCGACCCCGGCCAGCGGGACAAGGCCTATCAGGGCCAGGCGGCGCTCACTTACGACACCGATCGCAAGGTCGGCTGCCACTGGAAGGTGGAGTCCACGGATGCCACCGACCGTCTCTCGGTGGACTTCGAGCGGGTGGTGTCGTACGACAACACGGTCAGCGACGACGACCAGGCGGAGAAGCTGTTCCAGGGCAAGGAGGCGGCCGCCGACCTTCCGCAGCCGAGCAGTTCCCCGGTGTCGAGCGGGACGACGGTGCCGACGCCCACGTCGTCGCCCTCGTCGTCGCCCTCGTCCGCGTCCGCGTCCGCGTCCGCGAGCAGTGGCGCGCCTGCCGCCTCGAGCAGTGGCGCGGGGTCACTCTCGGGCTCGGCTTCCCCGTCCTCCGACTCCACCGCGGCGGATCTGCAGCCGCGAGTGCTGTCCGGTCTCGGTGACGAGGCGTATCTGGACGACCAGCTCGGTTCGTCGGGTTCGACGGCCGAGCAGCGGACGGTGACTGTGGTGTTCCGCACGTCCAACGTCGTCGTCACCATCGAGTACGAGGAGCAGCCGACGGCCATGGGAACGGTCCCCGACAGCAAGGAAATGCAGGACAGGGCCCGTGATCTGGCCTCTCAACTGGACGACACACTGGGCGGTTGACGGCGTCCGGAGGCACCGGCGCCGCCGCGCGCAAAGCTCTCGAACGGAAACCGCACAGCTCCTTCACCGCGTACCGTGGCCCCGCAGGAACCCGACCACCGAGCGTCACGAGTGAAGGAACCATGCAGCGAGCAGCCCAGCGAGACGACCGTGCCCGTCGAGAGATGCGTGGCAAGCGCCTGAGCCGTGTTCTTGTCTGCGCGGCAGCCGTGCCGGCAGTGTTGATCACGGCCGGCTGTTCGTCGGGCTCTGGCGATTCCAAGGGCAAGGGCGCCGACAGCAGCGCGCAGCAGTCCGCGGCGGGGAGCACACAGCCCTCGGGGAGTGCGTCTGCGACGGTGCAGGCGGCCGCGTACACGAAGCTTCCCGATGCCTGTGCGGTGCTGTCGAAGGGCACCCTGTCGGATCTGGTACCGAAGGGCACGTCGGGCAAGAAGGGCAGTTCGGACGATCCGGCGTCGCGTGCCTCGTGCTCCTGGAGCAGCCTGGACAACAACGGGGTGAAGGGCTCGCAGTTCCGCTGGCTGAACGTGTCTCTGCTGCGGTTCGACTCGGACACCACGCGCGGCTCCGGTGACGCGCAGGCGCACACCTTCTTCGGCCGGCAGGTCAAGGACGCCGGGTCGGTGGACGGCGCGAAGAACACCAAGGAGATCCCGCTGTCGGGTACGGGCGCGGAGGCGACGGCCGTGCGGTACGACCTGAAGAAGAAGGAGGGTCTCTTCAAGCAGCAGACGGTGGTCGCGCGGGTCGAGAACGTGGTGGTGACGCTCGACTTCAACGGCGCGGGTCTGGCCGGTGAGAAGACGCCGGACGCCGACGACCTGACGAAGTCGGCGGAGAAGGCGATCAAGGAGGCGGTGGCGGCGGTGTCGTCCGCCAATGGTGGTTCTTCGGCGGGTTCGGGGGCGAAGGCTCCGGCTTCGCCGTCGCAGTCGGCGCCGAAGTCGTCGTCCTCCGCGTCCCCGTCGAAGTCTCCGTCCAAGTCGGCCTCTTCCAGCGCTTCTCCGTCCAAGTCGGCCGCCGGGAAGGGCTGAGCTGAGACCGGAACCCCCGACCGGTAGCGCGTTCGTCGTTCGCGTGTGCCACCCTGTTGCGCGCAACAACAGGCAAGGGGAGGGGAGTACGAGTGGCCGCGCCACTGCAGCTGACTCGGATGCACCGCGTACTCGTCGGCGTGGTCGTGACCGGCGCCTTGATCATCGCCGGCATCGGTTTCGCCGGCTCGTACGCGGCCGTCCGTGAACTGGCCATCAAGAAGGGCTTCGGGAACTTCTCCTATGTGTTTCCGGTCGGCATCGACGCGGGCATCTGTGTCCTGCTGGCCCTGGATCTGCTGCTGACCTGGATCCGCATCCCCTTCCCGCTGCTGCGCCAGACGGCATGGCTGCTGACGGCGGCGACGATCGCGTTCAACGGTGCCGCCGCCTGGCCGGACCCGCTGGGTGTGGGCATGCACGCGGTGATCCCGGTGCTGTTCGTGGTCGCGGTGGAGGCGGCCCGGCACGCGATCGGCCGCATCGCCGACATCACGGCGGACAAGCACATGGAGGGGGTCCGGCTCACCCGCTGGCTCCTCTCCCCGGTCCCCACGTTTCTGCTCTGGCGTCGGATGAAGCTGTGGGAGCTGCGCTCCTACGACCAGGTCATCAAGCTGGAGCAGGAACGTCTCGTCTACCAGGCCAGGCTCCGCAGCCGCTTCGGGCGCGCGTGGCGCAGGAAGGCCCCGGTGGAGTCCCTGATGCCTCTGCGTCTGGCCCGTTACGGGGTCCCGCTGGCGGAGACGGCTCCGGAGGGGCTCGCGGCGGCGGGCATCGAGCCGGTTCTGCTTCCGGCGCGGCAGCAGCCGCAGCTCACGGCGAACGCCGCGGTTGCTGCGGGCGGTCGTGCCGCCGGGGCGGTGCCCGTCCCGCAGCAGCCGGCACCTCCCGGCGAGCAGGGTTTCGGGCGACCCCCGGTCGACGAGCAGAGCCCCTGGTTCCAGACCCCGCGCGAGGTGGAGTACCACGGCGGCTACGACCCCGCCTACGACCCGATGATGCAGGAACCCCAGTACGCTCCCGAGGAGCAGTACGAGGGATGGTACGAGGAGCAGGAGCCGCAGGACTTCCAGCCGCCTTCCCCGGAGGACACCGGCAGCTTCCCCATCCCGGTGGGCCCGAACCGCACTCGCGAGCTGGGCGAGGGCGGTGGCACCGCGGAGCCCGACCCGACGGAGTACGACTACTACCAGGTCTTCCGCAAGTCGATCGACGGCAGTTACCCCACAGCCGCCCAGCTGAGGGACGACGTGGAGGCGACCTTCGGCGTGGCGCTGTCCCCGCGGGAAGCCGACCGCATGGTCAAGGTCTTCACCGAGCGCCACTCCCGGGAACTCCAGGAAGAGCACATCGCATGACGGCATGAAAAAAGGGGGCCCTCCGAAGAGGGCCCCCTTTTCGGTTGTCGCTTACTCCCCGAGCAGCGCCCGCACCCGCTCCTGCCCCACGGCGAGCAGCAGGGTGGGCAGCCGCGGCCCGGTGTCCCGGCCGACGAGCAGGTGGTACAGCAGCGCGAAGAACGACCGCTGGGCCGTCTTGATCTCCGGCGGCAGTTCCTTCGGGGTGGCGTCGGCGGAGAATCCGGCCTGCACCTTCGGCACGCCGTAGACGAGGTGGGTCAGTCCGTCGAGCGACCAGTGCTCGGCGAGCCCGTCGAGCAGGAGCCGTACGGACTGCTGGGAGGCCTCGTCGAGGGACTTCAGCAGGTCGGCGTCGGGTTCGTCGCGCACGATGGTGCGCTGGTCGGCGGGCACGTGGGTGTTGATCCACGCCTCGGCCTTGTCGTACCGCGGCCGGACCTCGTCCAGGGAGGCGAGCGGCTGGTCGGGATCCAGTTCGGAGAGGATCCGCAGGGCCTGGTCCTCGTGTCCGGCGGTGATGTCGGCGACGGACGCGAGGGTGCGGTACGGCAGCGGGCGGGGCGTCTTCGGCAGCTCGCCGGCGGCGGTGCCGACCGCCCGGGTGTAGGCGGCGACGTCGCCCGGCAGCGCGGACCCGTCGGCGACCTTCCCGGCCAGCTTGTCCCACTCGTCGTAGAGCCGCTGGATCTCCTGGTCGAAGGCGATCTTGAAGGACTGGTTGGGCTTGCGGCGGGCGTAGAGCCAGCGCAGGATCTGCGGCTCCATGATCTTCAGCGCGTCGGCCGGGGTGGGTACGCCACCGCGGGACGAGGACATCTTCGCCATGCCCGAGATGCCCACGAAGGCGTACATGGGCCCGATGGGCTGCTTGCCGCCGAAGATGCCGACGATCTGCCCGCCGACCTGGAACGACGATCCCGGCGAGGAGTGGTCCACGCCGCTCGGCTCGAAGATCACGCCCTCGAAGGCCCAGCGCATGGGCCAGTCGACCTTCCAGACCAGCTTGCCGCGGTTGAACTCGCCGAGCCGGACGGTCTCCGTGAAGCCGCAGTCGTTGCAGGTGTACGCCAGCTCGGTGGTGTCGTCGTCGTAGGAGGTGACGGTCGTCAGGTCCTTCTCGCAGTTGCCGCAGTACGGCTTGTACGGGAAGTACCCGGCGGAGCCGGAGCTGCCGTCGTCCTCGGACGCGGCGCCGGAGCCCTCCTCGGCCTCCAGCTCGGCCTCGTCGACGGCCTTCTGCTGCTGCTTCTTCGGAGCCTTCTTCGTGCGGTACTGGGCGAGGATCGCGTCGATGTCACCGCGGTGCTTCATGGCGTGCAGGATCTGCTCGCGGTAGACGCCGGAGGTGTACTGCGCGGTCTGGCTGATCCCGTCGAACTCGACGCCCAGCTCGGCCAGCGAGGCGATCATCGCGGCCTTGAAGTGCTCGGCCCAGTTCGGGTACGCCGATCCGCGCGGCGCCGGGACCGAGGTCAGCGGCTTGCCGATGTGCTCGGCCCAGGACTCGTCGATCCCCTCGATGCCCGCCGGCACCTTGCGGTAGCGGTCGTAGTCGTCCCAGGAGATCAGGTGCCGGACCTGGTGGCCGCGGCGGCGGATCTCGTCCGCGACCAGGTGCGGGGTCATGACCTCGCGGAGGTTGCCCAGGTGAATGGGGCCGGAGGGGGAGAGCCCGGACGCGACGACGACCGGTTTGCCCGGGGCCCGGCGCTCCGATTCCTCGATGACCTCATCCGCGAAACGGGAGACCCAGTCGGTGGTCTCGGTGCTCTGAGCCACGATCGGCACGTCCTTCTTTCTGAACGGGGCGGCACTCCGTCTGATCGGGGTGACACCCCATTCTCACAGACCGGCTCGCGCCCGCGAAAACGGCTTTACCTGCCATGGGATACTGGCTGGGACTATCCATCCCCACGAGGAGAACGGCACCCATTCCTATGGCCTCGGTCACGTCCCTCAGCGATTCCGTCGAGCAGCACCTCGCGTCCGCCCTCTCGGCCACTCTGCCGGAGGCCGCCGGCGCGGACCCGCTGCTGCGACGAAGCGACCGGGCCGACTTCCAGGCCAACGGGATCCTGGCGCTGGCCAAGAAGTCGAAGGCGAACCCGCGGGAGCTGGCGGCCCAGGTCGTCTCCCACGTGGTGACCGGCGAGGAGCTGATCAAGGACGTCGAGGTCTCGGGCCCCGGCTTCCTGAACATCACGGTCGCGGACCGGGCGATCACCGCGAACCTGGCCGCGCGGTACGCGGACGACACGGGCCGCCTCGGCGTGCCGACCGCCGCGCAGCCGGGCACGACGGTGATCGACTACGCGCAGCCGAACGTGGCGAAGGAGATGCACGTCGGCCACCTCCGCTCGGCCGTGATCGGCGACTCGCTGGTCCAGCTCCTGGAGTTCACCGGTGAGAAGGTGGTCCGCCGGCACCACATCGGCGACTGGGGCACCCAGTTCGGCATGCTCATCCAGTACCTGGACGAGCACCCGCACGAGTTGGACCACAAGGACGCCCAGGTGACGGGTGAGGAGGCGATGTCGAACCTCGACCGCCTCTACAAGGCCGCGCGCAGGAAGTTCGACTCGGACGAGGAGTTCAAGACGCGTGCCCGCCGCCGGGTGGTGGACCTCCAGGCGGGCGACCCGCACACCCTCGCCGCGTGGCAGAAGTTCGTGGACGAGTCGAAGATCTACTTCTTCTCCGTCTTCGAGAAGCTGGACATGGAGATCCGCGACCCCGACATCGTCGGCGAGTCCGGTTACAACGACATGCTGGCCGAGACCTGCCGCCTGCTGGAGGAGTCGGGCGTGGCGGTCCGCAGCGAGGGCGCCCTCTGCGTCTTCTTCGACGACGTCAAGGGCCCGGACGGCAACCCGGTCCCGCTGATCGTGCAGAAGTCGGACGGCGGCTACGGCTACGCGGCCACCGACCTCTCCGCGATCCGTGACCGTGTCTTCAACCTGAAGGCCAGCACCCTCCTGTACGTGGTGGACGCCCGTCAGGCCCTGCACTTCAGGATGGTGTTCGAGACCGCTCGCCGGGCCGGCTGGCTGAACGAGGACGTCACGGCGACGCAGCTGGCCTTCGGCACGGTCCTCGGCAAGGACGGCAAGCCCTTCAAGACGCGTGAGGGCGAGACGGTCCGCCTGGTCGACCTGCTCGACGAGGCGATCGACCGGGCCTCGACGGTCGTGCGGGAGAAGGCACAGGACCTCTCCGAGGAGGAGATCGCCGAGCGGGGCGCCCAGGTGGGCATCGGTGCGGTGAAGTACGCGGACCTGTCGACGTCGGCGAACCGGGACTACAAGTTCGACCTGGACCAGATGGTCTCGCTGAACGGCGACACGAGCGTGTACCTCCAGTACGCGTACGCCCGTATCCGGTCCATCCTCCGCAAGGCCGGCGAGACCCGCCCGGCCGCGCACCCGGAGCTCGAGCTGGCCGAGGCGGAGCGCGCCCTGGGCCTGCACGTCGACGCGTTCGCGGCGGCGGTCGCGGAGGCGGCCGGCGAGTACGCCCCGCACAAGCTGGCGGCGTACCTCTACCAGTTGGCGTCCCTGTACACCTCCTTCTACGACAAGTGCCCGGTCCTGAAGGCCGAGACGCCGGCCCAGGTGGAGAACCGCCTCTTCCTGTGCGACGTGACGGCCCGCACCCTGCACCAGGGGATGGCCCTGCTGGGGATCAGGACGCCGGAGAAGCTCTGACGGACGGCCCACGGGGGTCTGCGGATCCCCGTGGGCCCTCACACCGTCCGACGGCGGCTAACCGGCGGACGCCTCCGTGGCGCACGCGTTCGCCTCGGCCAGTTCCCGGGCCCGGCGTGACAGAGCCTCGCGTACCGGATCCGGTGCGAGGACGCGCAGCGGTGTGCCCAGGCCGAGGAGGTAGCGGGCGAGGCCGTCCGGGTCGGGGCCGCCGATGTCGACCACCGTCGCGTGCTCGCCGTCGGGGCGGTGGGTGCCGATCGTGGGCGGGATCAGCCTCAGTGCCTCGCTCAGGGGGAGGGGGAGGCGGACGGTCGCGGACAGGGGATAGGGGCCGTTCGCGATGTTGTGGGAGACCAGCTGGGCCGGGTCCGGTGGATCGGTGAGGTCGGCGGGGTGACCGGTGGGCTGGAAGCGGTCGATCCGGTCGGCGCGGAAGGTGCGCCACTGGTCGCGGTCCACGTCGCGGGCCACGACGTACCAGCGCCGGGCGGCATGGACCAGACGGTACGGGTCGATGTCCCGGACCGTGGTCCTGCCCTCCCCGTCGGTGTACGACAGCCGGGCCCGCCGGCCTTCGCGGCAAGCGATCGCCAGTTCCAGCAGCAGGCCGGGCCTGACCTGCGGTCTTTCGGAGCCGGGAAGGCTGACGAACGCGTCGTCCAGGTCGACCAACCGCTCGGCGGTGTGCCGGGGCAGGACCTGCCGCAGCTTCAGCAGTGCCGACAGGGCCGCCTGGTCGCCGCCCAGCGCGTCGCTCAGCGCGGCCTCCCGCAGCCCGACGGCCACGGCGAGCGCCTCCTCGTCGTCGAGGATCAGCGGCGGCACCCGGGAGCCGGCCCGCAGGCGGTAACCGCCCCAGGGGCCGGCCTCGGAGTCGACGCAGTAGCCGAGGTCCCGCAGCCGGGCGACGTCCCTGCGGACCGTACGGTCCGTGACCTCCATGCGCTCGGCCAGTTCGGCGCAGGTCCAGGAGGGGCGCGAGGACAGCAGGGAGAGCAGGCGGAGCAGACGGGCGGAGGAGCTGAGCACGGCGGGAAGTGTGGCACAGCGCGCGGGTAACCAGGACCGGAACTGTCCTGGTCGCGTTCTAGCCTCCTCCGCATGACCACTCAGACCTCCTCCTCATCCTCGTCCGCACCCGCCTTCCGTTTCGCCGCCATCACCTTCGACTGCGCCGACCCCAAGGAAATGGCCGACTTCTACGGCGAGTTGCTCGGCATGTCCGTCCTCTTCTCCGACGACGACTTCGTCTTCCTCGGCAAGGAGGGCTCGACCGGCCTCGGCTTCAACCGCCTCGCCGACTACCGCCGGCCCACCTGGCCGGACCCGGAACAGGAGAAGCAGGCGCACATCGAGCTGGGCGTGGACGACCTGGACGCCGCCGAGAAGCGGCTCCTCGAACTGGGCGCCACCAAGCCCGGGTTCCAGTCGGGCGAGGACCGCTGGCGGGTCCTGCTGGATCCGGCCGGGCACCCGTTCTGCATCACGACCCTCGTCTGAGGCGTCTGCCGCACCCCGCGCAGTCGGACCTCGATCGCTTTCGGCCACGGCTATACACTCCCCCCGGGGGTCAACTTCTCTGGGGGGAGCGGTCGCCATGAGCGCCGAGATCTACTTCAGCAACAACTACCGCGACCTGTGCGTCCAGCACGGCACGGGAGCCGGTTTCCAGTTCGAGTTCTCCTGCTCGCGCTGCTGGGACACCTGGCGTTCACCGTTCGAGCCCTTCCGGGCCGGGCAGATGGCCGGCTGGCTGTCCCGGGGCGTGAACGCCGCCTGGTCGGTCGTCGGCGGCGCCGGGCAGGGCGTGAGCAACGCGGCGGACGGTCTGGCGGGGGCGAGTTTCGGCAGCCAGCGGGACGCGGCCTTCTCCCGTGCCATCGAGAACGCGCAGGGCCACTTCAACCGCTGCCCGCGCTGCACCAGCTATGTCTGCGCCCGTTGCTGGAACCCGGGGCAGGGCCTGTGCCTGAACTGCTCCCCGGACACCGCGGCGGAGGCGCAGGCGGCCCAGCAGCGAGGCCTGAACGACATGGTCGCCCAGCGCGCCTACGACGCCGGCCAGCAGCAGGGCGCCGGTTACGACGTCAACGCGCCGCGCCAGCTGGTCTGCCCGAACTGCCGTACCGAGACCCGGGGCGGCGCCTTCTGTCACGGCTGCGGGCACCGGCTCGCGCAGACCACGAGCTGCTCGTCCTGCCGGAGCGAACTCCCCTCCGGCGCGGCCTTCTGCCCGTCCTGCGGCGCGAGGTGCTGACGCCGGGACCACGGCAGAGGGTTTTCACAGAGATTCGAGTGACGGCTGGGCCGGCACGGAACGCCGGCCCCGGCCCCGGGCACCGCCCCGCGGCGCCCGCTGCGGCCAGAACAGCACGTACGCCGCCGAGCCCACGCAGAACGCCAGGCGTATCAGACCCCGTGTGGAGTCGGACGGGATCAGCAGTGCGCCGCCGTAGAGGGCTATGAGCGCGATCCAGCTGACCCAGGGGACCAGGCGGCGTTGGCCTATCGAGTCCCATATCAGCGTGCCCAGGAGAACGGAGGCGTTGTAGTAGGTGTACACGCTCGGGTCCAGCAGGATGCGCGCGTCGGCGGCGAGGAACACGACCGCCGGCCAGCGGCCCCGTCGTACCGCCAGTGCGCCGAGGACCATGCCGAGGGCCATCTGGGCGGGCCGGTCCCACCAGGGTGTCGCGGGGTCGTTCACGCCGAACCAGCGCAGCGAGGACGCCCGTTGGTTGGGGATCGCGAAGCGGGCCGCGTGCAGGGTTTCCAGGTGGGTCAGGTAGAAGGGGAGCCAGGCCACCGCCACCAGACCGCAGGTGCCGGCGGCCGCGCGCAGGCGGGCCGGGCGGGGCAGGGCCAGCAGCAGGGGCAGGAAACCCACCGCCCAGGGCTTGGAGTCGATCGCCAGGGCCAGGAAGACGCCCACCGCCGTGGCCTTCCCCCGGACCAGCGCGCGGACGGCGAGCGTGGTGAAGAACAGGGCCAGGACGTCGTCGAGGTGGGCGAAGCGGACCGAGACCTCGACCCACATGGGGATGAAGGCCGCACCGGCGACCAGGACGCGCTGTTGGAGGCGTCTGTGGTTGAGGCCGGTGCCCAGGTAGTGGTCGGCGGCGGCGCGGCCGACCAGGACGAGCATGTACAGGCCGAGGCCGGACATGAACGCGTCGGCCAGTTTCTCGCCGATGTCGGGCCGGAACGGCGCGAAGAGTCCGGCGACCAGGAAGCTGACGGGACCGATCTGCAGCTCGGGGTGATTGGCGTAGAGGGCGAGTCCGCCGCCGGAGGTCTGGTTGAAGAGCAGTTGCTCGCCGGTTCTCAGGTAGTGCCAGGAGATCGCGGCGTGGCGTTCGGCCACGATGAACCACGCGGCCGTCCACAGGGTGAGCAGCACGATGTGCCATCGCACCGGGTAACGCCCGATCCGCACGTTCCTCCGCCCTTCCCTTACGCGGGTCACCGTGTCCCCGGCCATCACAACACCCCCCGGTAAGAGCGGAAGCGGGGGCCGCGGGTTCCTCGGCGGGGCGGGCCAACGTCGTTGTCAGCGGCGGCGCTTAGAGTCACAGGCATGGCGACTCTTCCCAACCCGCTGCCCAGACTGGCCACCGACCCGAGCGGCCGTTCCCTGGGGCTGCAGCTCCCTCCTGGCAAGCTCGTGGACCTGACGGACGACGGGCCCTGGCACGAACCTCTGCTGTGGCACGCGGAGAAGCCGGCCGCGCCGGGCACATGGAAGGCGCTGGGGGCGCCGGCGGCCCGCGCCGGTCTGCTGCCGGTGCTCGTGGATGCCGGCGGCTCCTGCGACGGCCTCGAGGACTGGGTGCTGCTGCCCGGCGAGACGTCGTATCCGGGCGATCACGACGCCGAGGACGTCCTGGCGGAGTACTGGGAGGAGGAGACGGAGGACGGCGAGATCGCGGAGGAGATCGAGCCGTTCGGGGCCGAGTGGCCCGGTCTCGCGCCCGCCGCGCCGCTCTCCGCCGACCCGGACACCCGCGCCGCCCAGGTCGCCGACGCGCTGGTCCGGGACCCGGAGTCGGAGATCGAGGAGGCGCACCTCGCCCTGGTCCCGGCCCGCCGCTCCGCCGACATCCCGGCGGCGATCGGCTGGACCGGTCCGGTGAACTACGAGGGCGACGTGGCCCGGATGTGCGCGGTGCTGCGCTCCTGGGAGGACCGCTTCGGCGTACGGGTGGTGGCCCTCGGCCCGGAGACCCTCGTCGTGTCCGTCGCGGCTCCGCCGACCACGCAGGAGGCGGCCGAGGCGGTGGCGGCGGAGCACTTCGCGTTCTGCCCGGACACCGTCATGGAGGAGGGGCCCGACCCCCTTCGTGCGTACGCGAAGGATCTCCTCGGCAGCCCCAGCTGGACCTTCTGGTGGGACTGAGCCCCTTCACGTCCCCGGACGGTCAGCCGGCGTCCGCCGCCGACGCCGGCTGCCACTTCTGGCCGCCCAGCGGGAAGACGTAGGCGGGCCGTCCGTTGTTGCCGCTGGTGCGGAACGGGCGGCCGTTGTCATCGATCCGCAGTGTGCCGTGGCGCGTTCCGCTGGACCACACCAGTTCCAGGTACCAGCTGACGTCGTACGCGGAGGCGTCGGCCGTGACGTGGAATTCCTCGGGGTCCGACCGGCTCACCTTGAACGGGAAGCCGGGCTGCCCGGCGTGCGGCACGGCCCCGGGCCGCAGGGCGTCCAGGGCGACGGAGAAACTCCGGGTCGGTACGCCTCCGCCGCAGCCCACGCCCGGGTAGCCCATGGCGTAGTCGTTCCAGGCGAGCGGCGTCCGCCGGCCCGCCACGCGCACGGACAGCTGTTCCAGCACGACGGTGTCCGAGCCGGTCCCCTGCACGGTGAACGTGACGAGCTGGCCCCCCGCCGACACCGCCTCGTGCGCGGCCACATAGGCGGGCGCGTCCTGCTCCGGCGGGGGCGGGTGGACGTCGCCCGGGGGACGGTCGATCAAGTAGTGCTGATGGCAGGGGTTGGGCCAGGCGTAGGGGTGGGTGGTGATCGCGAGGGGCGGAGCGGTCGAAGTGCCGGTGTCGCCGCGGCCGGGTGTACGCCCCGTGCGCGGCGCGCTCGGCGTGTTTCCGGGCGGCGCGCTGGTGGCCGGGGACGAGGAGCGGGAGGGTCCGGCCGAGTGGGTGGGGCGTGTCCGGTGGGGCACACCTGCCGTCGGCGCCTGCTGTTGTGTCTGCCCACCGGCGGCCGTGGGGATGCCGCTCCGGTGGTCCGAGGGCAGGTTCAGGGCGAGCGCCACGCCGCCGAGAAGGGCGGTGACGGTGAGGGCGGCGAGGAGGACGGTGCGGGTACGGCGGCGGGCACGGGCGTACGGCACCGCGTCCTGGAGGGGGCCGGCCGCCTGCGCCGGACCGGGCGCCTGTGACTCCCCCTGCCCCTCACCCGGCCGCCCCGCCTCCGGCGGTCCGTCCTGCGGCTGTCGGTCCTCCGGCGATCCGTCCTCCGGCGGTCCGTCCTGCGGCGCTCGGTCCTCCGGCGGTCGGTCCTCCGGTGCGGGAAGGGCCGAAGGGGGACCGGCCGGCACCGGGGCGGCCGCCGTCGGCTCCTTCCGCCTGCGCCCCGCATCCGCCAGCACCCACCTGCGGTGCAGCTCCACGAGTTCCTCGGGACCGGCCTTGCACAGCCGCGCCAGGCGTTCCACGGGGGCGTAGTCGGTCGGTACGGCGTCCCCGTTGCAGTACCGGTGGAGCGTCGACGTACTCATGTGGAGCCGCTTGGCGAGCGTGCCGTAGCTGTGCCCGGAGCGGTTCTTCAGCTCCCGCAGCAGTTCCGCGAAACCGCTCTCCGTGGTGCCGTCCGCCACCGTTTCCCGCCCCCGTTCGTCCGCCCCGTGTCCCACCCCGGCGTTCCAGGGAGGGATTGTTTTCGCAGGTCACCACCCATGCCGGCATTCCAGCGTCCCGGATTTCCCGCGACTGGTGGCGGCCGGGACGCAGTGCCGCACAGGCTGTTGGTCATCCAAGCACGCCAACGGGCCCAGCCCGGAAGAGGACTTGCCATGCGTTTGCGCCACATCCGTCTGTACGCAGCGACCGGTACCGCTCTGACCGCTCTCGCCCTCACGGCGTGCGGCGGCGGCACGGGCACGAAGGACGAGGGCGCCGCCCAGCCCAGGCCCACGCCGGCGTCCACGGCGACGGCTGACCGGACCGTCACGCCCCCTGCCGCCGCGCCCCACGCCGGCACCGGCACCGGCACCGCGGCGAACGCCACCACCGTGTCCGCGCGCGGCTCCGCCGCGAAGCCGGGCGCGCGCACTCCCGCCGCCGCGATCCACCCCTGCAACGGCTCGAACACCAAGGTGACCGCCACGCCGGTGTCCCGCCCGCTCAACCACCTGCTGCTCACCGCGAAGAACGTCAGCGGCAAGGCGTGCGACCTGATGTACTGGCCGACCCCGCGCTTCGACGACGCGCAGTGGGCGCCGCAGGTGATCGAGGACAGCCGGCCGCAGGCCGTGGTGACCCTGGGGCCGGGTGAGTCCGGGTACGCGGGCGTGCGGCTGTCGGCCGCGGACGGCAGCGGGGAACACGGCACCACGGCCCACAAGGTGGAGGTGTTCTTCCAGGGCCGCACGCCGAACAGCGACAGCGGCCCCTCCGCGCACCCGTCGCTGCCCGCGAAGGGCGTGTACTACGACTCCACACTGGCGATGACCTACTGGCAGCGGGAGCAGTCGGACGCGCTCGCCTGGTAACCCCGGGGAACGCGTCCCGGATTCAGCCGGACCGCCTCATCTTCTGGGCCACCTCGGTCGCCCAGTAGGTGAGGATGTTGCGTGCACCGGCCCGCTTGATGCCGGTCAGGGTCTCGAAGATGGCCCGGTCGCGGTCGATCCAGCCCCTCTCCGCGGCGGCCTCGATCATCGAGTACTCGCCGGAGATCTGGTAGGCGGCGACGGGCACGTCCACGCTGTCCGCGACGCGGGCGAGGATGTCGAGGTAGGGCCCGGCCGGCTTGACCATGACCATGTCCGCACCCTCGGCGAGGTCCAGCTCCAGCTCCCGCAGGGACTCGCGCCAGTTGGCCGGGTCCTGCTGGTAGGTCTTGCGGTCGCCCTGCAGCGAGGAGCCGACGGCCTCGCGGAAGGGGCCGTAGAAAGCGGAGGAGTACTTGGCGGTGTAGGCGAGGATCGCCACGTCCTCGCGCCCGATCTGGTCGAGCGCGTCACGGATGACGCCGATCTGGCCGTCCATCATCCCGCTGGGCCCGACGACGTGCGCTCCGGCGTCGGCCTGCACCTGGGCCATCTCCGCGTACCGCTCCAGGGTCGCGTCGTTGTCCACGCGCCCCTCGGCGTCCAGCACCCCGCAGTGCCCGTGGTCGGTGAACTCGTCCAGGCACAGGTCGGACATGACGAGCAGGTCGTCGCCGACCTCGGCGCGCACATCGCGGAGCGCGACCTGCAGGATCCCGTCCGGGTCGGTGCCGGCGGTCCCCTGGGCGTCCTTCTTGCCCTCCTCCGGCACGCCGAACAGCATGATCCCGGAAATTCCGGCCTCCACGGCCTCCAGCGCGGCCTTCTTCAGGCTGTCGCGGGTGTGCTGGACGACACCGGGCATGGCGGCGATCGGCACGGGCTCGCTCACGCCCTCCCGGACGAACGCCGGGAGGATGAAGTCGGCCGGGTGCAGGCGCGTCTCGGCGACCATGCGGCGCATGACGGGCGAGGTGCGCAGCCGCCGGGGACGTGTACCGGGAAAGGATCCGTACTTCGTCATGCGTTCTACGCTACGCCCGCCGCGCCCCCTCCTTTGCCGACGCCCTGTCGGCCCGGTGACGGGAGTCACAGTCAGCCCGGCGACGGGCCCATAGGGGGCCCACAGACAGCCCATTCACGCCATTCGCGGGCATAACGGCGCGCGGATACGAAGTCTTTGCGCTCCCCTGGGCATCCCTGGATCCTCCGTCCTCCCCAGCGTTCTACGCGCGTGGTGTCATGCACGCGCCACCCCCTCCCGGTGCTCACCCCAGGAGTCACGCATGCTGCGGAAGGCCCTCACCCGTGCGGCCGTCGTCGTCGCCGCCGGCACCGCCGTCGCCGTCACCGCCGTACCCGCGAACGCCGCGAGCTACTCGGCGTTCGCCTTCTCCCAGACCGGCAGCCAGCCCACGATCTACGACTTCGTCAACTCGGCCACCAGCACGCTCGACATGACCATGTACGAGCTGGAGGACACCACGGCCGTCAACGACCTCATAGCCCTGAAGAACAAGGGCGTCACGGTCCGGGTCATCCTCGACCGCCAGCACCAGAGCGCCAACAACCCGGCGTACACGTCCCTGAAGAACGCGGGCATAGGCGTGGTCTGGTCGTCCTCGGCCTTCGTCTACACCCACCAGAAGACGATCACGGTGGACGGCGTCAAGTCCCTGGTCATGACGGGAAATCTGACGTCCCAGTACTACACGACCAGCCGGGACTACGGCGTCTTCACCGACGACACCCGCGACGTCGCCGCCATCGAGAAGGTCTTCAACGCCGACTACACGGCGACGTCCGTCACCCCCACCGACGGTGACCACCTGCTGTGGTCCCCCACCGACTCCCGCAACCGCCTGGTGTCCTTCATCAACTCCGCGACCAAGACGTTGGACGTGGAGGAACTGGAGTTCAGCGACAGCACGGTGGTCAACGCGATCGTCGCCCGCGCCAAGGCCGGCGTGAAGGTCCGCGTCGTCCTGGAGAACCCCTCCAGCTACTCCAGCGAGGTCTCCGCCGTCAAGGCCGCCGGCGGCACCGTCGTCGGCTACTCCGACCCCAACGGCTTCTACATCCACGCCAAGGCGATGGTCGCCGACTACGGCCTGTCCACCCAGGAGGTCGAGGCCGGCTCCATGAACATCAGCAGCAACTCGCTCAGCAACAACCGCGAGCTGGGCATCATCCTGACCGGCACGGGCGTGGCCCAGCCGGTCGCCCAGACGGTCGAGACGACGTTCAACGGCGACTATGCGGGCGGTACGGGGGCCTGACCGGCACGCGCGGCAGGCGGATCATCCTCCGCCGAACTCCGTCCGAGCGGAGGCCATCGCCACGATCACCCGCTGGACCGGTGGCACCTCGTCCACGACGAGACCGCCGCGATGACCGGGCGATGCCCGAAGCCCACCCTCCAACCGGCGGTTTCCGGTGGGGGGTGGGCAGGCCGGCGGGGTCCAGGGGGCGGAGCCCCCTGGTACCTCAGGTTGTCGTGCGGCGCCTCCGCGCCCCCGGCCGCCGCTCACTGGGCCGAGTCACCGGATCCCCCGCCTCCAGCGCGGCAGCGCGCCGCTTCATCCCGAAGTCGGCCAGCGCCTCCGCCAGCTTGTGGACGGACGGCTCCGGAGCCATGACGTCCACCCGGAGACCGTGCTCCTCGGCCGTCTTGGCCGTGGCCGGGCCGATGCACGCGATCACCGTCACGTTGTGCGGCTTGCCCGCGATGCCGACCAGGTTCCGGACCGTCGACGAGGACGTGAACAGGACCGCGTCGAAGCCGCCGCCCTTGATCGCCTCGCGGGTCTCGGCCGGGGGCGGCGAAGCGCGGACCGTCCGGTAGGCGGTCACGTCGTCCACCTCCCAGCCCAGCTCGATCAGACCGGCGACCAGGGTCTCCGTGGCGATGTCGGCCCGCGGCAGGAAGACGCGGTCGATCGGGTCGAAGACCGGGTCGTACGGCGGCCAGTCCTCCAGCAGACCGGCGGCCGACTGCTCCCCGCTCGGCACCAGGTCCGGCTTCACGCCGAAGGCGACCAGCGCCTTCGCGGTCTGCTCGCCCACCGCGGCCACCTTGATGCCCGCGAAGGCACGCGCGTCGAGGCCGTACTCCTCGAACTTCTCCCGGACGGCCTTCACCGCGTTGACCGACGTGAAAGCGATCCACTCGTAGCGGCCGGTGACCAGGCCCTTGACGGCACGTTCCATCTGCTGGGGCGTGCGCGGCGGCTCAACCGCGATCGTCGGGACCTCGTGCGGCACCGCGCCGTAGGACCGCAGCTGGTCGGATAGCGACGCCGCCTGCTCCTTCGTGCGCGGCACGAGCACCTTCCAGCCGAACAGCGGCTTGGACTCGAACCACGACAACTGGTCGCGCCGGGCGGCGGAGGAACGCTCACCGACCACGGCTATCACCGGTCGGCCGCCGTCCGGGGACGGCAGCACCTTCGCCTGCTTCAGCGTCTGGGCGATCGTGCCGAGCGTCGCCGTCCAGGTGCGCTGGCGGGTCGTCGTACCCGCGATCGTCACCGTCAGGGGGGTGTCGGGCTTGCGTCCCGCGGAGACCAGCTCGCCCGCCGCGGCCGCCACCGAGTCCAGCGTCGTCGAGACGACCACCGTGCCGTCGGAGGCGCCCACCTCCGTCCAGCAGCGGTCCGAGGCCGTACGGGCGTCCACGAACCGGACGTCCGCACCCTCGGCGTCGCGCAGCGGCACACCGGCGTACGCGGGCACACCGACCGCCGCGGCGACACCCGGCACCACCTCGAAGGGCACGCCGGCGGAGGCGCAGGCGAGCATTTCCTCGGCCGCGTACGTATCGAGTCCCGGGTCCCCGGACACCGCACGGACGACCCGCCTGCCGCCCCGCGCAGCCTCCATGACAAGATGAGCGGCATCCCGGGCGACAGCCGGGACAGCGGCGGTGGTTGACGTGCCGTCAACGACCGTCAGCTGGGGCGTGCCCGTGCCCGGCGGCGAGACCGAGGAGGGATCGGCGTCCGTCTGCACGACGCAGACGCCCTGTCGGGCGTGCGTCCGGATCACGTCGAGCACCTCGTGCTCGGCGACCAGGACGTCCGCGTTCGACAGCGCCTCCACGGCGCGCAGAGTCAGCAGTCCCGGATCTCCGGGTCCGGCACCGAGAAAGGTGACGTGCCCGTGTTCCGGACCGGCGGCAGGAAGGGCGGTGGGGCTCAATGTGCTCGCTCCCCCATCAGACCGGCCGCGCCCTGGGCAAGCATCTCGGTGGCGAGGTCGCGACCGAGTGCCAACGCTTGGTTCTCCGTCTGGGGCACGGAACCGGTGGTGGACAGCTGCACCATGCGGGTGCCGTCGGTCGTGCCGACGACGCCGCGCAGGCGCATTTCCTTGACAATCTGTTCGTCGGCATGGGGGTCCCCCCGCTCGAGCGGAGCCGAGAGTGGGGGAAGGTCGGCGAGCGCGCCCACAGGGGCGCTGCAGCCGGCCTCCAGGGCGGCGAGCAGTGACCGTTCGGCGGTCACGGCGGCCCGTGTGAACGGGTCGTCGAGTTCGCCGAGTGCCGCGATCAGGTCCGCGTTCACCGCGGCGCACTCGATCGCCAGGGCCCCCTGGCCGGGGGCGGGCAAAACCGTGTCGACCGACAGGAAGTCGGTCACCTCGTCGATCCGGCCGATCCGGTTCAGTCCGGCGGCGGCCAGCACGACCGCGTCCAGCTCACCGTCACGGACGTACCCGATGCGGGTGTCGACGTTGCCCCGGATCGGGACCGTCGCTATGTCCAGGGCGTGCGCGCGGGCGTACGCGTTCAGCTGCGCCATGCGGCGCGGCGAACCGGTGCCTATGCGGGCGCCCCGCGGCAGGTCCGTGAACTTCAGGGAGTCGCGCGCGATGATCACGTCACGCGGGTCCTCGCGCACCGGTACGGCGGCCAGGACCAGCTCCTCGGGCTGCGTGGTCGGCAGGTCCTTGAGCGAATGAACCGCGAAGTCGACCTCGCCCCGCAGCAGCGCGTCGCGCAGCGCCGTGACGAACACACCGGTGCCGCCGATCTGCGCGAGGTGCTCGCGGGAGGTGTCGCCGTACGTGGTGATCTCGACCAGCTCGACGGGCCGCCCGGTCACCCGGTGGACGGCCTCCGCCACCTGCCCGGACTGGGCCATGGCGAGCTTGCTGCGCCTGGTCCCCAGCCTCAGTGCTTTCTCAGTCATGCCGGTCGGTCCTTCTTGTCTGTGCTGTCCCCGGCCCGGGAGACGGAGGCGACCGTCTCGGGGTCGAGGTCGAACAGGGTGCGCAGCGCGTCCGCGTACCCGGCGCCGCCGGGCTCGGCCGCGAGCTGCTTGACCCGTACGGTCGGCGCGTGCAGCAGCTTGTCGACGACCCGGTGCACGGCCTGGCGGATCTCGCCGCGCTGGCGTTCGTCCAGGTCGGGCAGGCGGCCGTCGAGCCGTGCGATCTCACCGGCGACGACGTCGGCGGCCATGGCGCGCAGTGCGACCACGGTGGGCGTGATGTGCGCCGCCCGCTGTGCCGCGCCGAAGGCCGCGACCTCTTCGGAGACGATACGCCGGACCTGGTCCACATCGGCCGCCATCGGCGCGTCGGCGGAAGCTTCCGCCAGCGACTCGATGTCGACCAGCCGCACCCCGGCCAGCCGGTGCACGGCCGCGTCGATGTCGCGGGGCATGGCGAGGTCGAGGAGGAAGAAGACGGGCGCCGGACGCTCGGCCACCGGCTCCGGCTTGCGCCGCTCGGGGATCCGGCCGACGGTGGCGAGCGTCGCGGCGAGCGCGGTGATCAGCTCGGCGTCGGCCTCGGGGGTACGGCGGCCCGCGCGGTCGATGGTGCCGCCCGCGGCCCATGCCGCGTGCTGCTCCAGGGTGGCCGCGTCCATGCCGGCGACGGCGGCCTCGCCCATGACGGAGAAGCCGGGCTGTGCGGCGGCCAGGTCCAGCGGGCAGTTCTCCTCGGCACCGACGCCGGCGGTCGGCGACGGTGCCTTGCGGTTCGCCACGGGAACGGCGGCATCGGCGACGGCCGGCTGCCCGGTGCGGCCCTCGACCGCCTGGGCGACCGCCTCCGCCGTGAGCACCAGGCCCGTCGCCCCGGTACAGGAGACGACGACGTCGGCACGTGTCAGCTCGCCCGGCACGGCGTCCATCCGTACCGCGCGGGCGGTCACCGCGTTGTCGTCGGCCTCGGTGAGGAGCTGGGCGAGCCGCTCGGCGCGCTCGAAGGTGCGGTTGGCGACGACGACCTCGCCGACACCGGCCCGCGCCAGCGTCGCGGCGGCCAGCGAGGACATCGACCCGGCACCGATGACCAGCGCCTTCCGGCCGGAGGCCCATTCCTGTACGTCACCGCCGGCGGCCAGCTGCTCCAGGCCGAAGGTGACCAGGGACTGGCCGGCGCGGTCGATGCCGGTCTCGGAGTGGGCGCGCTTGCCGACCCGCAGCCCCTGCTGGAACAGGTCGTTCGTCAGTTTTCCGGCGGTGTGCAGATCCTGCGCCCTGGCCAGCGAGTCCTTTATCTGCCCGAGGATCTGGCCCTCGCCGACGACCATCGAGTCCAGGCCGCAGGCCACCGAGAACAGGTGGTGCACGGCCCGGTCCTCGTAGTGCACGTACAGGTAGGGGGTCAGTTCCTCCAGGCCGACGCCGCTGTGCTGGGCGAGCAGCGTGGACAGCTCGGCGACACCGGCGTGGAACTTGTCCACGTCGGCGTACAGCTCGATGCGGTTGCAGGTGGCGAGCACCGCGGCCTCGGTGGCCGGTTCGGCCGCGACCGTGTCCTGCAGCAGCTTGGTCTGGGCGTCCGCGCTCAGCGCGGCCCGCTCCAGCACGCTGACCGGCGCGCTGCGGTGGCTCAGCCCGACGACGAGGAGACTCATGCCGGCATCACGGCGGGTACGTCCCCGTCGGGCCCCTGGTCGGCGGATGCGTCGCGGGTGGTGGCGGGCAGTGCGCCGTCGCCCGCGGCGGTCTCCTCGCCGGCCTTGCGCTGCTCGTGGAAGGCGAGGATCTGGAGTTCGATCGAGAGGTCGACCTTGCGCACGTCGACGCCGTCCGGGACGGACAGCACGGTCGGCGCGAAGTTCAGGATGGAGGTGACTCCGGCGGCCACGAGCCGGTCGCAGACCTGCTGGGCGGCACCGGCCGGGGTGGCGATGACGCCGATGGACACCCCGTTGTCCTTGATGATCTTTTCCAGGTCGTCGGTGTGCTGCACCGGAATCCCTGCGACGGGCTTTCCGGCCATCGCCGGATCGGCGTCGATGAGGGCCGCGACCCGGAAGCCGCGGGAGGCGAAGCCGCCGTAATTGGCCAGGGCGGCGCCGAGGTTACCGATACCGACGATCACAACCGGCCAGTCCTGGGTCAGGCCGAGTTCACGGGAGATCTGGTAGACGAGATACTCCACGTCGTAGCCGACACCGCGCGTTCCGTAGGAGCCCAGGTACGAGAAGTCCTTGCGCAGCTTGGCGGAGTTGACCCCCGCCGCGGCCGCCAGCTCCTCGGAGGAGACCGTGGGCACCGAGCGCTCCGACAGTGCGGTCAGGGCTCGGAGGTACAGCGGAAGCCTGGCGACGGTGGCCTCGGGAATCCCTCGGCTACGGGTCGCCGGTCGGTGTGTTCGGCCAGTTGCCACGGTGCTCCTGCGGGTAGAGCGGGGCTGTGGGCGGTCATACGTCCCCAGACCGCCCCGTCGACAGCAGGCTATGTCTTTGTGAACGCGTGCACAAAGATGGTGTCCGATTTGCCCGGCAGAAGTGACCGGGGTCACGCACCTTTCACGCCCTCGACGGGAACCGGCGCATACGCACCGGTGCTCCTTCGTTACTGGGGGCAAAACCGCACACTCTCCTCACGAATCCCGCCCCCGAGATCAGACCGCCGACGATCCTAAGCGACTTTCCGACCTCTTTGGACTAGTCGGTCAGTGCCCGGCGCAGCCGCTCCTCGTCCACGCGCCAGAAGGTGTGCTGTTCACCGTCGATCAGTACGACCGGGATCTGCTCCCAGTACTGGTCGTGGAGGGCCCGGTCCTCGGTGATGTCCTTGGGCTCCCAGGTCACACCGAGTTCTGCGCAGACCTTCTCGATCACCGTCTGCGCGTCGTCGCACAGGTGGCAGCCGGGCTTGCGGATCAGCGTGACGAGGCGCTCACGAGAGGCGGCGGACTCGGCCTTGCGCCGGAAAAGGGGACTCATACCGGCCATTCTCGCTCGCGGCGCGCCCGCTTCGGATCGGCTCCTTTACGACCCGGTCGTGGAGAGTTCACACGCATCCAACCTCGCGACTGACGGAACCACCGAACAAACTGGCTATGCTCACGACATGGCCGCTCTCGGATGGCTCACTCCCCGTAGGCGCTCCGCCACGGCGCGCAGCGTGTTGGCAGGCGAGGCCTCGGCGGAGGCTGCCCGCAAGTCCTCGCAACAAGCGCAGGAAACCCCGCAGGTCACCGAAGCGGAACCGGAGTTCCCGGTGATCGGCGACGACAAGGCGGCTGCCTTCTTCGACCTCGACAACACCGTCATGCAGGGCGCCGCGCTGTTCCACTTCGGCCGGGGCCTGTACAAGCGGAAGTTCTTCGAGACACGCGACCTCGCCAAGTTCGCCTGGCAGCAGGCGTGGTTCCGGCTGGCCGGCGTCGAGGACCCGGAGCACATGCAGGACGCCCGCGACTCGGCACTGTCGATCGTGAAGGGCCACCGCGTCGCCGAACTCGCATCGATCGGCGAGGAGATCTACGACGAGTACATGGCGGACCGCATCTGGCCCGGCACCCGCGCGCTGGCCCAGGCCCACCTGGACGCCGGCCAGAAGGTGTGGCTGGTCACGGCGGCCCCGGTGGAGATCGCGACGGTGATCGCCCGCCGCCTCGGCCTCACCGGCGCCCTCGGCACGGTGGCCGAGTCGGTGGACGGCATCTACACCGGCAAGCTGGTCGGCGAGCCGCTGCACGGCCCGGCGAAGGCGGAAGCGGTACGCGCCCTGGCCTCCGCGGAGGGGCTGGACCTGTCCCGCTGCGCGGCCTACAGCGACAGCCACAACGACATCCCGATGCTGTCCCTCGTCGGCCACCCCTACGCCATCAATCCCGACGCCAAGCTCCGCAGACACGCCCGCGAGAAGGACTGGCGGCTGCGGGACTACCGCACGGGCCGCAAGGCGGCGAAGGTCGGCATCCCGGCTGCGGCCGGCGTCGGCGCGGTCGCCGGTGGCACCGCGGCCGCGATCGCACTGAGCCGGCGTCGCCGATAGCACCCGCCCGCCCACGCACCCAGGGGCTGATCGCCGGGGGCGTGGACCGTCACCCGGCGCCGATCCCGCCCCGGTCGCTCGCGCCCACGCGGCGGAGCCGCACATCGATACCGCCCGTGTCCTGTCCGGGCGCCGTCCCGCCGCGCCCGGATTATGCCGCGGCCACGCCAACACGCGCCGTACCTCGCCGAAATCGGCCAGATTTCGGTCAACAAGCGATCAGCTTACGGCACTTGATAGGGCGTCAATCGGTAACAGAAGCGACGCAACCGATGATTTGAGCAACTCGGTGTAGCAGTGCCTGCACGAAGCGTTATTCTCCTCAGACGCAAACCGGTACCCCTCCGTCGCCACGACGGGTGAACGGTCCCGCACTGCACGTGATGGAAGCTCTGCCTCTGGGAGTCCCGTGTACCCACACGTCGGGGTTGACGCCTCGGGCCTGGCTACGCTGCGCGCAACGGTCGCAACGGTCAAAGAGACGCTGCGCGGCCTCGTCCCCACCGCGTACGCCGTCCCCGCCTTCGCCACCGGCGCGCCCGTCGGCCCGTGCTACGCCCTGGCCGAGGGCAGCGCCGCCGTCGGCAGACGAGGGCGCTCCACCGGCGGCGCCACCGCACGCCGCCCGGCCGCCGACAGCGACAGCGCCCGGATGATGGACCTGGTCGAGCGGGCCCAGGCGGGCGAGGCCGAGGCCTTCGGCCGGCTGTACGACCAGTACAGCGACACCGTGTACCGCTACATCTACTACCGCGTCGGCGGCCGAGCGACCGCCGAGGACCTGACGAGCGAGACCTTCCTGCGGGCCCTGCGCCGGATCGGCACCTTCACCTGGCAGGGCCGCGACTTCGGCGCCTGGCTGGTGACGATCGCCCGAAACCTCGTCGCCGACCACTTCAAGTCCAGCCGCTTCCGCCTGGAGGTCACCACCGGCGAGATGCTCGACGCCAACGAGGTCGAGCGCTCCCCGGAGGACTCCGTCCTCGAGTCGCTCTCCAACGCCGCGCTCCTCGAGGCGGTACGCCGGCTCAACCCGCAGCAGCAGGAGTGCGTGACGCTGCGCTTCCTCCAGGGCCTCTCGGTCGCCGAGACCGCCCGTGTCATGGGCAAGAACGAGGGCGCCATCAAGACCCTCCAGTACCGCGCCGTACGCACGCTCGCCCGCCTCCTGCCGGACGACGCCCGCTGAGACCGGCAACTCTCGGCAACACCCAACTCACGTTCCGTGAAAGCCGGTTGCCTTTCCGATCCGGTCATCGGTCGTCCGTAACCCAAGTGCCGCGCCAGTCGTTGTGCGGGATACAGGCTCCCTGTGGTCACGTCCTGGCCGACCTTGATCGCTCGATCGTGTGAACCGGTCGCGGGCGTGCAACCCTCAGGACCCCCTGGGGAGTCGACCGTCATGACGAGAGGAGGTGCCGCCAGTGATCGCGAACGTATCGGCGCACCGGCGGGCGAACGCCTTCGCCCAGGCCCTGGAGGAGCAGTCCGACCGGGACACGGCGGCCGAGCAGTCCGTACCCCCGGCGGGCTTCCCGCCGACCGTCGAGGACCAGAGCGAGCAGGGCGAACTGCTGGTCCTCGTCGCGGGCCTCGGCGCACTGCCCAAGCCGCAGCTCGACCCCGATGTCAAGGTCGTCCAGCGCGCCCAGCTGGTGGCCGCGATGGAGGCCATGCTCCAGGAGGGAACCGGGGCGGCGGACACGCCCGTACCGGAACAACGCTCCCACCGGGCCAAAGGCGCCCACCGGGCGAGTCCGCTGGGCAAGCTCCGCCCGCGGTCCCGGCTGACCAAGGGGCTCGCCGCGGGCGGGCTCAGCGTCGGCGTGGCCGCCGGGGCCTTCGGCGGAGTCGCCGCCGCGAGCTCCGACGCGCTGCCCGGCGACTCGCTGTACGGCCTCAAACGCAGCATCGAGGACTTCAAGCTCAACTACCTGGCCGACGGCGACGACCAGCGCGGCCAGACCTATCTCGACCAGGCCTCCACCCGGCTCAACGAGGCCCGCCGGCTGATGGAGCGCGGCCGCGGCGGCCACCTCGACCACGAGTCCATCGGCGAGATCCGCCGCACGCTCTCCGGCATGCAGCGCGACGTCACCGAGGGCCACCGCCTGCTCCACGAGGCCTACGAGGCCGATCCCGGCTCCCTCGGCCCCATCCAGGCACTGTCCGCCTTCTCCCGCTCCCACCGGGAGGCCTGGACCGCGCTGAGCGACAAACTGCCGGTCCAGCTCGGGGACGTCAAAGAGCAGGTGTCGTCGGTCTTCGACGCCATAGACCAGGAGGTCGCGCCGCTGCAGTCGCTGCTGCCGCAGTCGCCCGCCCAGGGCGGCGACGGCAAGCAGCAGGGCTCCGGCTCGGCAACCACCGGATCCACCGGCGGCCACCGGTCGGCGGCGCCCAGCTCGTCCGGCCACACCCCGTCGTCCGGCCGGCACACCAGCACCGGCGGCCCGAGCAGCTCGGCCACCGGCAGCAGCGGCGAGGGTCTGCTCGGCGGCGACACGGGCGGCCTGCTGGAGCCGCCGAAGACCGGCACGAACAGCAGCACCCCGTCCAGCAGCAAACCCCCGACGGCCGCCCCGGACGTCACCCTGCCCCCGCTCCTGCCCGGCCTCCTCCCGGGCCTGGGCATCGAAGGCGAGGACACGCACTAGCGCCGGTACTGCTGCGGCACCGGGGGCGCCCCACCCGAGCGGGACGCCCCCGGTGCCATACGGCCGGGAATCAGAAGAACACCGACCGCCGCTGCACCAGCAGCTTGTACAGCGTGTGCTGGATCTGCTCCCGCACCTGATCGGTCAGATTGAACATCAGCATCGGATCCTCGGCCGCCTCCGCCGGATACCCCTCCGTGGGAATCGGCTCCCCGAACTGGATCGTCCACTTCGTCGGCAGCGGAATCGCGCCCAGCGGCCCCAGCCACGGAAACGTCGGCGTCAGCGGGAAGTACGGAAATCCCAGCACCCGGGCCAGCGTCTTCGCGTTGCCGATCATCGGGTAGATCTCCTCCGCCCCGACGATCGAGCACGGAATGATCGGCGCGCCCTGGCGCAGCGCGGTCGACACGAAGCCGCCCCGCCCGAACCGCTGCAGCTTGTACCGCTCGCTGAAAGGTTTCCCGATGCCCTTGAAGCCCTCCGGCATCACACCGACCAGCTCGCCCTGGGCCAGCAGCCGCTCGGCGTCCTCCGCACAGGCCAGGGTGTGCCCCAGCTTGCGGGCCAGCTCGTTGACCACCGGCAGCACGAAGACCAAGTCCGCGGCCAGCAGCCTCAGATGACGGTCGGCCGGATGGTTATCGTGCACGGCGACCTGCATCATCAGCCCGTCCAGCGGCAGCGTCCCCGAGTGGTTGGCGACGATCAGCGCCCCACCCTCGGCCGGGATGTTCTCGATGCCCTTCACCTCGACCCGGAAGTACTTCTCGTACACCGGCCGCAGCAGCGACATCAGGACCTGGTCGGTCAGCTCCTCGTCGAAGCCGAAGTCGTCGACGTCGTAGTCCCCGGTCAGCCGGCGCCGCAGAAAGGCCAGCCCGGCCGCCACACGCCGCTCCAGGCCACCGCCCTGCCCGCCGGCGTCCGACTGCTCCAGGGACTCCTCCGGCTTCTCCTCGCGGCTCACAGGCCCATCTTCCCGCGCCCGGTCCCGCCCCGGCAGGGGCTGGACCTCACCCATCTCCCCGGCCTCGCCGAGGGTGCCACGCCGGCTGCCCGCGCCCCGGCGGCGCGCCGGGCGCTGTGCGGAGCTCCCGCGGGACCGGTCGTCGTCGAACGGAATGACCTTGGCGTCCGCCATCGTTGCTGCGCTCCTCAGTTGGCGCCGTCGGCACTGTCGGCGCTGTGGGTCGTGGGCCTGCCGCCGCTCCTCGCGGCCAGCGCGGCGATCCGGTCCACGGCCCCCGCGAGGGCCTCCGGCGGCACGAGCCCGGGGCCCTGGCCGCGCGCGAAGTCCGCGAACGTCTCCGCCGTCGTGTACCTGGGCGTGAAGCCCAGCGTCTCCCTCATCTGCACGGTGTCCACCACCCGTCCGTGCGTGAGCAGCCGGATCTGCTCCGGCGAGAAGTCCGTCATACCGAGCGTACGCACCAACGAGCCCGCCCACGTGACCGCGGGCAGCAGCAGGGGTACGGTCGGCCGCCCGAGCCGCCGCGAGCACTGCGAGAGCAGCAGCGCACCCTCCCCGGCGATGTTGAACGTGCCGCTGTTGAGGGTGCCCCGGCGCGGCTCGTGCGAGGCGATCCTGAGCACCTCGACGACGTCGTCCTCGTGCACGAACTGCAGCCGCGGGTCGTAGCCGAACACGGTGGGCAGCACGGGCAGCGCGAAGTAGGAGGCGAGCGGGGTCTCCGCGCCCGGCCCGAGGATGTTGGCGAACCGCAGCACGCACACGGCGACGTCCGGCCGGCGCCGGGCGAACCCGCGCACATACCCCTCGACCTCGACGGCGTCCTTGGCGAACCCGCCGCTCGGCAGCGACTTCGGCGGGGTCGTCTCGGTGAACACGGCCGGATCGCGCGGCGCCGAGCCGTACACGTTGGTGCTGGACTTCACCACCAGCCGCTTCACGGTCGGCGACTTCTGGCAGGCGCCGAGCAGCTGCATGGTGCCGATGACGTTGGTCTCCTTGACCGTGGCCCGGTTCCCGCTGCCCAGCGCGGTGCCCGTCACATCCATGTGGACGACCGTGTCGGCGCCGGTCTCGGCGAGCACCCGGGCGATCGTCGGCAGCCGGATGTCGGCCTGGATGAAGTCTGCCCCGCCCAGATGGTGCGCCGGCGCCAGCGCGTCCACGGCGATCACCCGGTCGACCTCCGGATCCCGCTGGATCCGCCGTACGAACCGGCCGCCCAGTTGCCGGGCCACTCCGGTGACGAGCACGACCTTCCCCAAGACCAGCGCCTTCCTTCTCGCGTCTCGCGTTACCCGTGTCCCGCGTCGCCCCGTGCGGCCAACTTAGCGGGTTGATGTTGCGCTGTGATGACCACCCGATGCACGAAGTGACGGAAATTCACTGTTCGGAATACGCCGGGTACCACCGTGCGGGTACCCCGGACATGCCTGTGGCCCCCCACCAGTAGCTGATGGGGGGCCACAGGGACACGCTCCAGCCGCGCCGCTTACTTCTTGTTGCGGCGCTGAACGCGCGTGCGCTTGAGCAGCTTGCGGTGCTTCTTCTTGGCCATCCGCTTGCGCCGCTTCTTGATAACAGAGCCCACGACTACCCTCGCTCACTTCTCATCACTCGGTTGTTTGGGCGCCATGGGCCCACACGACCTACGAGGGGCTAGCCTACCCAACCGAGCGCCCAGGTCGTAATCGAGGGGGTACCCCGGGGTCACCGGGGGGTTGCCGTCAGGCCGTCTCCACCCCCACATAGCTGTCCCGGAGGTACTCGTGTACCGCTTGCTCCGGGACGCGGAAGGACCGCCCCACCCGGATCGCGGGCAGATGACCGCTGTGCACCAGGCGGTACACGGTCATCTTCGACACTCGCATCACCGAGGCGACCTCCGCCACGGTAAGGAACTGAACCTCGTTCAGAGGCCTCTCGCCAGCTGCAGCCATGACACACCTGAACCTTCCGCACTCGACGGCCACCGGCTTCCCCTTCCGGTGACTCTTCGTCGTTGCGTGCTCACTCCCCAATGTAGGGGCGGGTGATGCAAGTGGGGAAGAGGTGCACCCATCGCAGGCCTACTGTGACAGACACGCTCGTTTGAGTACGTAGCGGGTGAGCGGACGGTAGTACTCGGACCGCACCGCGTCATCAACCGGAACGACGACGGACACGCGCCCCTCCGCCTCCCCCACGAACAGCGCCGGATCGTCGGTGTCGGCCAGACCGATGGCCTCCAACCCCAGCTGACCAGCGCCGCAGACCCAGCCGTGGTCCCCGACGACCAGCTCGGGCAGCGGCCCGCCGCACTCCGCGGCGGCCTCGAGCACGACCCGAACCGGCAGCGGCGAATGACAGTGCAGGCCCGGCTCACAACCGGGGCGCCCACCGTCGGTTTCCCGCACCAACCCGACACCTCGTGCGTAGTCCAGTGCGCACGTACGTAGGCCGAACCGGGTCAATATGTCGACACAGCGACCCTGCGCCGGAGTGAGCACGTCACACCCCGCCGCCGAGAGCGCGTCCGCCAAGCCTGCGTAGAACCCGAGCAGCCGCTGCGGATGCCCGGTCCCGAACAACACGGGCCCGCCGCGTCGCGCGACGTCGTGGATCCGCTCCGCGAAGGCGTCCAGCGCGGACAGTGTCCGCTCCGGATCGATCACATCCGGCCCCGAAGTGTGCCGAGGATCGGCCGAAACCCCGCACTTCTCCGCCATCAGGAGCAGTAGATCCCGCTGCCCCCACGGCCCTTCGGGGTCAATTCCGATCAGTACGCGCGGATCCCGGGCAGCGAACAGCCGATAGCTCCGCAGACTGTCCTCCCGGGAGGTCCCCACCTTCCCGGCAAGCCCGGCAGCCAGCAGATGGTCACGCAGGGCCCTGCTGGTCGTCATGGGTGCGATGGTGGCTCATCGTGGGCGGGGGCGGGACGGGAACAGGGGGAAGTGCGCACGGTTGGCGTAACGGCACCCGGTCCGGTCGACAGGGGCGGAAACGGGGGGGCGGCGCGGAGCCCCCTGGTCGGCTCAGGGCAGAAGCCCCCGCAGCGGAAACGCCGCGCGCCGCGTGGCCAGTACCGCCTGATCAAGCCGGTCCGCGGGGTCGTACCCCGACTCCCACGACGCCCAGCTCACCGGCCACCGCCCGTCCGTCATCCGCCGCGGCGCCGACTGCCGGGTCCGGGCGAACACCTCCTGCCGCCAGCCCTCGGGGATCATCGTCTCCGGCGCCACCGGCCGGCCCGCCGCGATCCCCACCAGATGCGTCCATGACCGCGGCACCACCTCCACCACCGCATAGCCGCCCCCACCGAGCGCGACCCACTTCCCCCCGGCGTACTCGTGCGCCATCTCGTGACACGCCACCTGCACGGCCCGCTGCGCGTCCAGCGACACCGCGAGATGCGCGAGCGGATCCTCGAAGTGCGTGTCGGCCCCGTGCTGCGTCACCAGCACCTGCGGCCGGAACTCCGCGAGCAACTCCGGCACCACCGCGTGAAACGCCCGCAGCCACCCCGCGTCCCCGGTCCCCGCCGGCAGCGCCACGTTCACCGCCGCGCCCTCCCCCGCACCGGCCCCGGTCTCCTGCGGCCACCCGGTCTGCGGGAACAAGGTACGGGGATGCTCGTGCAGCGAGATCGTCAGAACCCGCGGATCCTCCCAGAACGCCGCCTGCACCCCGTCCCCGTGATGCACGTCGACATCCACATAGGCGACCCGCTCCGCCCCCAGCTCCAGCAGCCGGGCGATGGCCAGCGAGGCGTCGTTGTACACACAGAACCCCGAAGCGCCTCCCGGCATCGCGTGATGCAGCCCACCCGCGAAGTTCACGGCGTGATCGACGTCCCCCCGCCACACCGACTCGGCGGCCCCCACCGACTGCCCCGCGATCAAGGCGGACACCTCGTGCATCCCCGCGAAGGCGGGATCGTCGAGGGTTCCGAGCCCGTACGTCACGTCCGCGGCCGCCGGATCGGCGGACGCGGCCTTCACGGCGTCGATGTAGTCCTCGCGGTGGACCAGCTGCAGGGTCGACTCGCCGGCCGGCTTGGCCGCGACGACCTCCAGCTCCCGGTCGAGCCCGAAGGCACCCACCAGCTTCCGGGTCAGTGCCAGCCGGACCGGATCCATCGGATGGTCCGGGCCGAAGTCATAGCCCGTTACTGCCTCGTCCCACATCAGCTGTGCGCGGCCGCTCATGCCCGCCACCGTATCGGTCCGGTTGAGCCGCGAACGACCTGGCGTACACCAACGTCACCAGCACCAACACCATCGGCACCAGCATGGCCCCCCGATAGCTCCAGGCGTCGCCCAGCGCCCCCACCAACGGCGAACCGACCAGAAACCCCACGTAATTGAAGATGTTCAGCCGTGCGACGGCCGCATCAGAGGCCCCTGGGAACAGCCGCCCCGCCGCCGCGAACGTCTGCGGCACCAGGACGCACAGCCCCAGACCCAACAGCGTGAACCCGAGCATCCCGAACCACGCCCCGGGCGCCGAGGCCACCACGGCGAAGCCACCGGCCGCCACCAGCGCCCCGAGCCGCACCACCGGCACGGCACCGAACCGCCGCACTCCGAAGTCCCCGATGGCCCGCCCCAGCAGCGTGGTCACCATGTACACGTTGTACGGCACCGTCGCCAGCTGCTCCGAGCTGCCCAGCACGTCCTTCAGATACTTCGCGCTCCAGTTGGAGACGGTCGAGTCCCCGATGTAGGCGAAGGTCATCACCAGACACAGCGGCAGCAGCAGCTTGAAGACGACACCCCCGCCCCCGCCCTGCCCCTGCTGCTCCCCCGGGAGCCCCGGCCCCCCGTCGACGTACCCCCGGCTAGCCACGAGCGTCGCCGGCAGCAGTACGGCCACCACCGGCAGATACGACACCCACAGCGCGAGATGCCAGTGCGCGCCGGCCCACGCCAGCGAGGCGCCCAGGATCCCGCCCAGGCTGTACGCGGCGTGGAAGCTGAGCATGATGCTGCGCCCGTACGACCGCTGCAGGCTCACCCCGAGCATGTTCATGGAGGCGTCCAACGCGCCCACGGCCAGCCCGAACGCGCCCAGCGCCACGGCCAGCTCCGCGATCCGCCCGCCCGCCCCGGCGCCCAGCAGCGCCAGCAGCACCACCGGCTGGGACCAGCGCAGCAACCGGCTGGGACGTATGCGCTTCACCAACTGCTCGGTGGTCACGCTGCCGACGCCGGCGAGGACCGGTACGGCGGCCAGGAAGACCGGCAGCAGCGCGTCGGAGACGCCGTACCGGTCCTGGATGGCCGGGATGCGCGTCACCAGCAGAGCGAAGGTGGCGCCCTGCGCGAAGAAGCTGAACGCCAGCGAGGCCCTACCGCGCCGCAGCACATCGGTCATGGCGGCGAGCGTAGGGCCCAGGGCTACCTGTGGGTAGATCCAGCCAAAGATGAATTTCCCTCAGCTTCACCGGCCACGGCTCAGGCAGCGGCGGCCAGTTCGGCCTGCTGGGCCTCCGCGGTCTTCACCTCGGCGCTGACCATGGCCTCCATGGGACCGGCGGCCAGCGGACCACAGAGCACCGTGCCCAGCACGATGGATCCGATCATGATGACCGAACCGAGCCACACCATGGTGTCCACCGGGATCGTGTACGCCCCGACGATCCGCGCGACACACTCCGCGAGCAGCACCCCGCCCCAGATCACGGAGAAGACCTTCTCCCTGCTCCGGAAGTCCCGGGACCCGGCCGCGGCCCCGGACATGAGCCGGTCCCATGCAGCTTCCCGGGCCGCGTCCCCCTTCACCATGAACGGCTTGAGACCCGCGGTCATCATCGGCTTCCCCAGCACCACGGAGACCAGGATCCCGATCCCGATCGTGCTGCTGATCCCGCTGTCCTTGGCGAGCATCAGCCGCGGGTCACCGGACACGAAGCTCAGCACCAGGCCCACGACGTTCACGATCAGGATGAGCATCGCCAGTCCGTTGGCCGTGCGCTCCTTCACCAGGCTCCACACGGTCCGCACCGCCGGCACCACGCTGCTCCAGGCGAGCGCGGCGATCGTGCTCGTCCCGAAGCCGTCCCTGAAGAGGTAGTACGACCCGAGCGGCACCGCCACGTCCACGAGCAGCGGCTTGAAGTTGTCCAGCACGCTCGGGTTCTGCTTCTGCTGCTCGGTCCGGCCGTGGGCCCCCGTGTTCTTCGTCATGCCCTCAGCTTCGCCGCCGCAGGGGGTCCGCCAGTAGAAACGTTCGTCCGGACGTCCGCATGACAATTGTCAGGCATCCGGCAATGGCTTCCGTCAAACCAGCAGGTCAGCCAACTCGCCCATGGAGGAGAAGAGTTGGTCGGCGCCCGCCAGCCTCGCCGCCGGCGTCATCGCGGTGAACCCGTAGACGGTCATCCCGGCCGCCACGGCCGCCTGTACGCCCAGCGGAGAGTCCTCCACGACCAGGCACCGCTCCGGTGTCACACCCATGCGCTGCGCGGCGTACAGGAAGAGGTCCGGCGCCGGCTTGCCCCGGCCGACGTCTTCGGAGCTGAAGACGCGCTCCTGAGAGAACCACCGGTCGAGCCCGGTCGTCCGGTGCCCGACCCGGATCCGCGCATGGCTCCCGGAGGAGGCCACGCAGTACGGCACCCCGTCCGCGGCCAGCTTTTCCAGAACCCCGTCCACGCCGGCCACGGGCCGCAACTCCCGCTCGAACGCGGCGAACACACGCGCGTGGAAGACGTCGTCGAAGTCGTCCGGCAGGCGCTGCCCGGTCCGCTCCAGCACCAGCTCATGGATGCGGTGCATCGCCGAACCCATGTAGTCCCGGATGGAGTCCTCGTACGCCGTCGGGTGCCCCAACTCGGTCAGATAGGCGGCCAGATGCCGATTGGAGATGGGCTCGCTGTCGACGAGCACTCCGTCGTTGTCGAAGATGATCAGGTCGTGGCGCATAGGACCGAGCATAAACGCAGAAAGGCCCACGCCTCATGGCGTGGGCCTTTCTCAAGAATTGTTCGGCGGTGTCCTACTCTCCCACAGGGTCCCCCCTGCAGTACCATCGGCGCTGTGAGGCTTAGCTTCCGGGTTCGGAATGTAA
>NZ_JBEYYJ010000046.1:0-55015 GCF_040645475.1 Streptomyces sp. NPDC046759
GAGGAGACGACCAGCTGCTTGATGTTGAGGATCAGGTCGGTGACGTCCTCCTTGACGCCCGGCACGGTGGTGAACTCGTGCAGGACACCGTCGATCCGGATCGAGGTGACGGCGGCACCCGGGATCGACGACAGGAGCGTACGACGCAGGGAGTTGCCGAGGGTGTAGCCGAAGCCCGGCTCCAGCGGCTCGATCACGAACCGGGAACGGAACTCGTCGACGACCTCTTCGGTCAACGAAGGACGCTGAGCAATCAGCACGAGGTATTGCCTCCAGTACTCGGCGCCCGCTATCTGACGCCATAGACACCTCAAGGGTACGGGCCTTGCTCCCTTCCGGGGCGCCGAACCGCCAGACCGCACCCATTCGCCAGCCGGTCGGCCGACACAAAAGCGGCGCCACCCGGCTCACTGCTCCTGCGCGCTGGGCAAAGGGGCCCGACGTCACCATTAGCGACATGAACGGCCTATTCGCGCGGTTAGCCAGGGAGACCACCGGCATCCAGGACATCAAGCGCCTGGTCGACGCGCTGCCCTTCCGAACGGATAGCCGCAGACGGACAGCAGGTCACAGTGATCAAGCTACAGGGCGTCTTCGACTTCACCATGATGCCGGAACGTCGTACCGCTCCGCCCAGACGCCCGCTGACCCACAACCTCACGCAGCTGCCCCGGCCCCACACAAGACCGGGCACATCCCCGCGTTGATCGATCGATGCCGGACGTCAAAGGCCCTTCAAAACGCGCTCAAGGGCCGACCGGCCTGCGGGCCCCCAGTTCGGCTTGCCGCCGGGCAGGCCGCGGTCCCCGTTCTGGCCCATCAGCATCAGGAACAGGCTCTTCCTCGCGGTCAGCCCGCGCGCCCGCCGGACCGCCGCCTCGTCCGCCTGTGCGTAGCTGTCGAAGAACCGTGAGGTGGCTGCGGAGGAACGGCCCTTCGGCGCATCGTGTCCGACCTGCGAACCGCAAGTGGCGGCCGGGGCGTGAGGCGCCGCCAGGCGCGGGCGCCGGAAGGCAGTCGGGCACGGCCCCTGAGATTCGACAACGTGACGAGCGGCAATCCCGCCGGCAGGGCTTTCGTGAGCTACTGCGCCTGTTCGTTCCAGTGCAGGAGCGTGGCATGCACGTTCGGATACACCCTTGTGAGGGGCTGATCCCCGTGGGAGTGGGACAGGTACCACGGCAGGTTGGAGGTGTAAGGAGGCGTCGCGCCACCGTTCTGGTCGGACTTGAGAGCAGTGGCCCCGTCCATACCTGTCACCATGACCATGTGGGTACCTCCGTCCCAGCGGATGTAGATCAGATCGCCGGGGCGCGCCATGCTGGCCGAGGTCGGGTTGTTCAGGTCCAGGGGGATTTCCCGCGCCCAGCCCTGCTGGACCCAGTATTCAGCCGACTTTGTAACGTTGGCCCACGGGCCCGACGTCGCGTTGCCGTTGATGTACAGGCTGACCGCGTCGCGCAGGTCGTGTTCGTCGTACCAGTCAACGTTGTGGGGCATGCCTCCGGCGGCCAGCGCGTGCGAGGTGAAATCGGTGCACGGCTCCTTCTTGTATGGCGACTGGTACACGCCGGCGTTGTCGATTGCCCAACGTGCGGCCTTCGACGGGTCGAACGACGGCGGATAGTTCGCGGGCACAGGCTCGGGGATGGGCACAGTGTCGCGACGCGCATCGGAGAGGGTCTGTGCGGTCTTCGAGCCGACGATGCTGTCCCGTTGCAGGCCATACTTTCGCTGGAAGTCGGTGACGGCTTGGCGGGTCAAGGGACCGAACTGCCCGTCTGCGGCCAGTCCTGCCCCGTCGATCTGGTTCAGGTCCTGCTGGAGGGCGACGACGCAGCTTCCGGAGCTCCCCTGTGCGAGATCCGGGCAACCCGGGTAGGAGTCGGCGGCAGCCAACTGCGCTGAGGTGGCGAAGCCGGCTGCCGCGGCCACGCAAACGACCAGCAGGACATTGACCGGACGACGAAGTGCCGGAGTGCGTGAAATGCGCATAGATCCCCCCTTGTCCCTGGGGGTCATATTCCCACGCCGTCCGGAAACCAGGCCCCGGATTGCCGGGGCTCACGGGGGCGTGAGGAGGCGCGAAGAAGGCCACGCAACGGGACGACGTTCTCCCGGG
The DNA here is from genome assembly GCF_040645475.1 of Streptomyces sp. NPDC046759. Taxonomy (NCBI): domain Bacteria; kingdom Bacillati; phylum Actinomycetota; class Actinomycetes; order Kitasatosporales; family Streptomycetaceae; genus Streptomyces; species Streptomyces sp. NPDC046759. The sequence goes on from NZ_JBEYYJ010000046.1 coordinate 2,123, forward strand.
GTTAAAGACGTCGTTTCAGTTGGTGAGTCGGCGGTAGCCGATGAGAGGTGCGGCGATGCCGACGAAGGCCAGGAAGTGCACGGCCTTGCGCTCGTAGCGGCGGTGCAGGCGGCGGCAGCCGGCCAGCCAGGAGACCGTCCTCTCGACGACCCAGCGGTGACGGCCGAGTCGCGTGGAGGACTCGATGCCCTTGCGGGCGATGCGGTGGCGGATGCGACGCTCGCGGAGCCATTTCCGCAGGTGATCGTAGTCGTAGCCCTGGTCGGCATGGAGCTTGGCCGGACGCCGGCGGCGGGGTCCGCGGCGGGGAGCGGATGGGCGGGATCCCCCGCACCAGCGGCTGCAGGCCGAGGCTGTCGTGCAGGTTGGCGCCGCAGATGCCCAGTGACAGCGGGACGCCGTTTCGGTCGGTGATCGTCAGTTTTAGACCGACAAAGCTGGTCTCTTCGCACCACTCCTGCTCCCCGCACCCGCGGGGATGGTCCCACGCTGACGGCCATCGGAGCCGTGTCCGATCGCCGCTCCCCGCACTCGCGGGGATGGTCCCACGCTGGTGTTCGTCGAGCCGTCGGCGTTGCGCTGCTCCCCGCACCCGCGGGGATGGTCCCGTGCTGACGGCCATCGGAGCCGTGTGCGCAGGTTCGAATCCTGCCGGGGGCACCCAGCATGAGGTGCCCAAAGACCCCGTCACCAGCGGAAACGCTGAGGCCGGGGTCTGCGCGTATGCGCAGCCGTATGCAGCGCCGAGCGGCACTGTGACGCCGTCTGTGGCCTATTCGTGGACAGGATCTTGGAGCATCGGCCCAGGTCAGCTCTAGCAAAACGCAAGGCCATCACGGAACCAGAGGCCTGACGCCTTGGGGTACCAGTCCCCCACCCTCTTGTAGAGCCCGCTCCAGGTACCGGCGCAGCCCGCCGACGACCATGAACCGGCTATCGGTCTCGTGGTCCCAGACGAAGACTTCACCCCGCTCCGGACACACCTCCAACTCACGCACGAAGCCGAACAGGCCGGCCCCGCAGACGTGCATCTGAGCCCCGGGCAACACCGCCGCGTCAACGTCGCGACCGCGTGCCGGGTAGTCCCGGCCAGGACCTCCACGACGAGCGCCGACATACTCAATGCCTAGGTCTGGCCTGCAGGAACGGACTACGCCTGCTGCTCTTCGGTTCTGCTGAGAGTGGGCATGCCGGACTTCCGCACCGGCACCCAGCCGTGCAAGGGCTCTGAGGGCAAAAAACAGTCCCCGGTAGTGCTGCACGTGTCCTGAAGCTTCAGTCGTCACTGTCGCATCGGTATCGCGCCGGCTTGCCGGGGGCCTGAACCACATCCTGTCCAGGTCACTAGGCCGGCTAGACGTCCTGACCGACTTTGTAACTCTTTCGGTGTTGTGGCCTACTCATTGGGTAGCGCACCAAATGTCGTGAGTCAATAGCTCTTCGGTAAATTCCAGACGGAACTTCCTGCGATCACCTTCGACTGGCGCGGCGCCGAGGCCGCGCAGAGTGGGGTGCGCCCGATGGATGCAGCGTCGAGGGTGTCGATGACGATGGGCGGTCCTCGGCGCTGGCGGGTTCGTCATGCGTCGCTTCATGGGAGCGCTGCCGATTCGACGCCGACGCCCGCGCCGGCTCGGGATGCCGGGTGGGATCGCTTGTGGCGGGATGTGCTCAGCCGCTGCCCTGACGTGCCCGATCACCGTCACGCTGGCCCGGTAGTCCTCCAGAGACGGCACGGGGCGCAGTGCCGTCCGGCGCGTACGGGCCCTCACCCCTTGCTGTCTTGCCGCGCCGGGCGGTACCGCGGGAGCGGGGGTCCGTGGCTGGCGAAGGCCCCGGCGGCCACTCGCCTCAGCCTGCCGCGCCCTCCTTGAGGCGCGGGACAGCTGCGGCGTGCGAGGACAAGCTGTTCACCACAGAGGGGTGAGGGGCGCCGGATGGTCTTCCGTCCGGCGCCCCTCGCGGCTCGTCGTGGTTCAGCGTGGAAGGGCGTGGCCCAGCTGGTGGACGGTGGTGATGGTGCTTGTGTGGGTGCGGTTTCCGTTGCTGTCGATGCCGAAGCGGCCGGTTGCGCCGGCTATGGCGCCGTTGCGCAGTGCGAAGAGTTCGTTCCTGACGGCGTAGCGGTTGGGCAGGCTGGTGGTGCTGTCGCTGTTCGCGGCGGCGTTGTGCAGGGCGGTCGCCACGGTGAGGACGGCGTCGTGGGCGACGAGGGCCCAGTAGCTGCTGGTGAGGTGGTCTGCAGCGAATTGCTGTCCGTGGTGGGGTGCGGTGAAGTCCTTCGCGAAGGCCTCGTAGAGATCGTGGTCGGGGTTGTCGGGGCTGCGGAACTGCGCCCTGCTGGGGAAGTTCGCGTACAGCACGCTGATCGGGGCGTCGTGTTTGTGGAGCGCCGGCGTGTTGGGGTCGAGGGATGCTGCGTCGGATCCGGTGATGACGGTGATGGGCTGGGCGTGGCAGCTTCTGCTTGCCAGGGCGTCGAGGAAGTCGGGGAGGTATTTGACGCGGGCGGCGTAGTAGACGGTGTCGACCGTCTTGCCGGTGTTGCAGAGGTTCTGGCTGATGGTGGGAAGGATGGCGCCGGGCCCGCCGCGGGGGTCGAAGGTGAAGTCGGAGGTGTTGTCGAGGTACTTCTTGAGGCCTTCGACGGTGTGGAAGCCGTGGTTGAGGGACTCGGTGTAGAGGTCCTTGGTCCCGTTGGGTGTCACCGTTGTGCTGACCAGGGCTGCGGTGCGCTGGGCGGGGCCGAGTTCTTTGCTGACGGCGGTGAGCTGGTCGCTGTTGGTCAGCGCGACGCGGGCCAGGCCGTTGATCGCCCCCTTGCCGTCGACGGCTCCAGTGGCGTCGAAGCCGTCGGCTGTGATCAAGTCACCGACCATGGGCAGGTCGGCCTTGCTCAAAGCTCGGGCGGCGTCGACGGATTCCTGCTGGCTGAGCCCCAGGCCGGTGACCGCCACCAGGCGGCTGTCCTTCTTCAGGGCGGTGAGCCGGCCGACGGCTTGTGCCCATTGCGCCTCAGCACTGCCCATGTTGGCCACGAGCAGCCGGATCTTGGGTCGGCTGTTCTTGCGGTTCTCCTCCTCGAGGGCGGTGTAAGCGCCCTCGAGTTCGGCGACGTACTGGCCGACGGTGAGGTTGTTCGCGCTCTTCGACGTCAGCGCGGTCAGGAACGCCACCGTCACGTAGTCACCGCTCTTGACGACATTGCGGTTTTCCGCGGCGATGGCCGTCATGACGGGCTTGAGATCCTTGCCGAAGACGGCTGAGTCATCGCTGCCGTCGGTGATGCCGGTGCACTCGCCGCCGGCCTGGGTGACCAGGTCCGGGTTGAAGGTCCCGCAGTGGTGCTGCTTGAACCGTTCCCGTTCCCGTTCCCGTTCCTGCACCTGCTGGTCGTGTATCCGTTGATCGTGCACTTCCTGCTGATGATGGTGCCATGTCCCCACCCCGACGGTGAGCGCAGCCGCCACGGCGCAGGCGACCACACCCACGCGCAGGCGCGAGCGTCCGGTCGGCAGCCGCCACCTGCCACGCTTGACGGGCAACAGAGGCGGATCGTCGGATGACGCCACTTCTTCTGGCGTCGGCTCTGCTGGTCCGGCTTGCTCTGGCCCACCTGGTGCACCAGCCGCTGCCGGCTCAACGGGAACGGCGTCTTCCGGTGGCGGATCCGCCGCGGGTGCCGCCTCGTCCAGCAGCCTTTCCCAGCACCTCAACCACCGCTGCCGTTCCACCTCGCTCACACCACAACCCAACAGATACTTGATCACGAAGCTCCTGACGGGTAACGCGTCCCTTCTCAGGGTCGCGTTAATCGTGGTGGTGGTCAGCCTTCCGGAGCCGTCATCACTGGCCTCTGCCACTGCCTTCTGAGTGACGCCCTGGCGCTTCTGCAGCTTTCCCAGCGCCTCGCGGAATTGCTGTTGCGAGCGAATGTGCTCGAAATTGGGCCACGCGTCCTGGCCGTCCGGCGTCATGAGACGACGCCTCCAGGCGCGTCGGCGGCCGGACGCCGCCCGCTCAGCCACAGGCCAATCTGCGCGGCCGCAGCTCCAGCGGCCGTGATCAGCCCGAGCGCGTCGCTGACGGAATGCCCGCTGACCACCAACACCACCAGCACCACAAAGATCACCGACAGGATGATGACGCGGTGGCGGACGGTGAGATCCACCCCGCACACGTGCTCCGGTGACGGCGCCGGCCGGCGCCGCGATCGCATAATGGACACGATTGCTCCCCTTCCTGGACGCGGCGATGGTCGCCGCAGCGATGACGGCCACATCCGGTTACCGGCCGTGATGCGGTCGTCGCTGAGAATTTCACCGTGGCCGTCCAGGCAGGGCAAGCTTCTGAGCGGAATACGACGCAACGGAAACATTCACCGTCATTCAAGGGGCCGCAACTCTCGCTTTCCGTCCGATTCGCAGCCCTTCCCCGGCGTCCCGACGGGGCACCAACCAGCTCAGAAAACCACCACGCTGTCACCGGAAACCGACCGAACGAGGGCTGCCTTGGCGGATCCTCCATGCCTGCCTGGCTCCCCGTGACCCGCCGTGACCTGCGTCTTCGCCGTTCGGAACGATTCCGAAGCTAAAAGATCTTGCAGCGCAGCGGAGACGATGGTGAGCTGGACAAGCGGAACGCCCGCACCCGAAAACCGCTGTGCTCCCCTTCCTGGGCGCGGTAGTGCCTCGTGCGGGCGGAAGAGGGGACTCCTGTTACCGGCTGGAGTCCCCTCGCCGCACCACCCTCGCAGGCAGAGAACACCTATTCCGAACTCCGCAACGAGCACCCCCACGCTGTAGAAAGACATTCGGAACCGCTTGCCGAATTTTCGACTCTGCGACATCCCGCGATAGTTCCTCTGAGCCCTACTGAGTCCTTGTCCCCGTGGCCAGAGTTTCTGCTCCCTTGGGGTGGTGTTCTTCGAGCACCCGGCCCCCACCCCTGGGCTACTCCGGGGCTCGAGACCGCTTCCACCCGCCGGGCCGGTACCCGTGCTCAGCCTGCAGGGTTCCAGCCGTCGCCATGTGCCGCCGCACCATTCCCGGCTTTGGTCTGCGAGCACCGGCATGCCCGGGAGGATCCGGCCGGCGAGTAGCCGCCGCCTGGTCTACCGGCAATCCGGCCAGCCGGCGAGCTCGTCGCCGACGTCCTCGTCGGCCAGGATGACGCGGGCACTGAGGATGCCGCCGTACTCGCCGACCCAGCGCCGGAACTTGTCCCGCGCGGTCTCCTCGCGGCCCCACCAGCCATGCTGCATCGGGCGGCCGCGGACGGTGAGTAGCAGGGGGTAGCGGCCGGAGCTGGTCATGCGAGGCGGATCCCTCTCCACCGGCCCCGCTCGCGGACGATCGCGCGCTTCGACTCCAGCTCGCCCAGCTGGTAGTCCGCGATGACTGTCACGGCCTCATCCCACCGTGCGCGCCTCGCGCTTACAAGCCGTTTTCACGAACCGGGGTTCAGGCCCTCGGAGCGCCGCTGCGCATGCCCGGGCGTCGGGTCCAGATACACCCGGCACACCGCCGGGAACGCCTCGTGCAGTCGCTGCTCGGCCCGCTCGCAGGCCCACTCGACCTCGGCGGCGGTCGACAGGTCACGGAAGTCGACCTTGGCCGCCACCAGGGCCTCCCCCGGCGCCTGCACCAGCGTCGTCAGCTCCAGTACCGCCTCGATGTGCTCCACCTGCAGGAGTTCCGCCCGGATCCGCTCCCGCACCGGCCGGGGCAGCGGCCGCCCGATGAGAAGCTCCACGTTCGACCGGCCGAGCTCCCAGGCGACGTACAGCAGCAGCACGCCGATGGACAGGGAGGCGATGCCGTCCCAGACCCCGGATCCCGTGAGCTGCCCGCCCAGCAGGCCGCCCGCCGCCAGCACCAGGCCGATCAGCGCAGCCGAGTCCTCCAGAACCACCGCCTTCACGGCGGTGTCGGGCGTGTGCCGCAGATAGAGCCGGAAGGGCATCCCGCGGCGGTCCGCGTCACCGCGCGCCTGGCGCACCCCGGTCCGCAGCGAGAAGCCCTCCAGCACGAAGGCGACCGCGAGGACGATGTACGACACCCGCGGGTCACCGAGCGTCTCGCCCCTCGTCAGGGTGTGGATGCCGTCATAGAGGGAGAAGACCGCGCCGCCGACGAAGGTGGCAACTGCGGCGAGCAGCGCCCAGACGTAGCGTTCGGGGCCGTATCCGAGGGGATGGTCCTCGTCGGGGGGTTTCCGGCTGCGCTTGAGCGCCGTCAGCAGCAACACCTCGGTGACCGTGTCGGCGACCGAGTGCGCGGCCTCGGAGAGCATGGCGCTGGAGCCGCTGATGAGGCCGGCCGCCACCTTGGCCATCGCGATGCCGAGGTTGGCGAGGGCGGCGACGACGACCGTGAGGGTAGTTCCGACGCCGGTGTCCCGCCGGTCCGGGTGCAGAGCTTTCGCCATGTCCCTCAGTGTTCCCGCGGAACCCGTACCACGCCCTCCTCGATGACCGAGATGGCCAGGCGCCAGTCCTACTAGATGCGGGCCTGACCGAGGCCGCGGCCGCCGTATGCCGGCGGGGACTTCTGGTCGTACAGCAGCCACTCGTCGGCCCGGAACGGCCGGTGGAACCACATCGCGTCTCTCCGAGCGCGGCAACCCCGGCCGGGTGGTGAGGGGCGGCATCGACAAGCGGGTGTCCCTGGTGCCGCTCGCTGTCCTGGCCCTCGAGGCCTATCTCGCCGAGCGCGGCAACCACGGCCCGAGGAGATCTGTCGCCGGCTGCTGCATCTGGTCGGACAGATGACCCGGAGGTGCAGCTATCCTGCCCGGTCGAGCGTGACTTCGATGTCGGTCGGAACTGACTGCCACATCACGCTGAGGAGCGGGTCCTGGTCGATGTAACGGCGTACGGCCGCGAGCGCGTCCGCGCTGGGCTTGCCGATGGCAGCGTGATCGAAGCCGCTGTTTCCGCCACCGCTGATGTGCAGGTCCGCCCAGGCGTGGTTGTCGGTGAAGCATGCCTGGAACCCCACCTTCCAGTACTGGAGCTGTCAGTACGGATCCTGCCGATCGTCGTCCTCGTTGACGGCCAGCAGTCGTCCAAGAGACTGCGCGGGCCGGTTCCCGGTCCAGTCCCAGACGCCTCACTCAACGATGAAGCCGTCCCCGTCGTCCTCGGGCCCCTCAATGCCCTCGACCGGTACCTGCACGAACTCCACGAAGGCAGCCCACGCCGCCTCCATGGTGCAGGCACCAGCGGCGACGCAAGACCGAACCAGTATCTGCTCGAACGCTGAGGCGCTGGACTGCCAGGAGATGGACATGCCGCCAGGCTTAGGCCGAGCGGGGCCAGCAGGCCCGCGAAAGGACTTCGACAACACAGCCCCGTCGCCCAGGCCGCTCGGCAGATACCCGACCGGGGAGTGCTCCGAGTTCGTGGTCCTACCCCGTCGCCGGGTCGAGGAGAGGTCACCGGACTGGATGATGAACGCCTCGCCGACATACGAGGGACTACGAACGGCTTATCCAGCACTCGGAGTCTGTCATCACGTGAGCCGACGATTACACCGGCTCACCCGCGGCGAGAAGAGAACTCGCCGCTCCGCTCTCACGCAAGCTGCCTAACCCCGCATCCCAGACGGCGTCGGCGGCCTGGTGAAAGTGAGCAGCCGGTCGACCTCGATGAAGTCAGCGAACAGATATGTGCGCAGGGCAGCGGCGGGATCCCACTCCGGGTCATCATGAGACTCATCCAGGTAGACGATCGTCTCGCGAGCACCGAACCCGAGGAGCACGTCCATAGCGTTGCCCAGCAGCCCCAGGCGCAAGTCCAGGCCGCAGGTATCCGGGGCGACCGTGAGGCTGCGGATCACGCCGACCCTGCCGACAGGACGCTCCACGATGGCCTGGGCCAGCACCCGCCCATAGCGGCGGACCTCAAGACGCTTGCCGGGCGGCGAGACGGTGTCCTTCAGGACCACGTCCCCGAGGTGGGGCAAGCCTGCGACGGGAAGCTCAGCATGCAGATACTGGCACCGCCCCAGACCGGTGAAGCCCACAGCCAGGAGGGCTTCGTGCGTAGCCCGGCTACGGCGCTCCGGCAGACCTATCAGGCCCCTGGTGAGGGCGGAGGCGAGCGGGAAGGCGTACACGAGACGGGCGCCGCTCCATTCCAGAGCCCGAGCGATCAAAGCCGTGGCCGTCTCGAAGCTGTCACGGCAGTGCAGCCACAAGATCAGCGACGCGTCGTCGCAGGGGCGCCCGGCACAGCAGACGATGCCGCCGATGCCGCCGTCGGGCGTGCACAGCACCGTAGTGACGAGCCCATCCAGCGCCGCCCACGCAGGCGGATCAGCTACTGAGCGGCCGGCCAGCGCGTCAGCGAGCATCAAAGCGGTGCAGATCGGCTGCCCAGGCAGCCGATCTGCCGCAAGCAACTCAAGCACCGCCGCCTCATCCGCCGACTCATACGGACGCAGACGGGGTGATCCCAACCGGCTCAAGCTGATCACCACGCCATACCTTTCTGGCGCTTTCGGCCTTATCCCAGCTTCCTCCCCACGGCCTAGCGACGCCAGCCTCCACCAGACCACCGTCAGTGTCATAGCCGAAAGATCGACATCATCGGCATACGGAACATTCCCTCACTGATCTTTGTCCGTCAGGACTTTCACTCCCGGGTTTCCCACTCCCCCGCCACCGAGCAGTTCCGCATCCGGCGGGCCGCCCGGAGCGACCTCGAACGCCGGGGTCACCTGAAGGGAGAACCGCCTGGGCGCTGTCCGCCTGCGCGGTCACCTTCACTGGACCCGTCTTCGTCCCCGCCGTCAGGACCGGGGCGGTGGCCAGGCCGGTGGATCGGTCGTCACAGACGCCGACTGGCTGCCGCCGGAGAACACCGCGTCGCCCTGCGTCACGGTGAAGGTGACCGAAGCGCCGGCGATCAGCGTCTTGCCGTCCGACGACCACACCTTCACCGCCAGCCCATCGGTGAAGGGCTCGCCCTGGAAGGCGCTCTGGCCATCCCCGGCCAGCGCCTGCAGCAGTCCCGTCGGCAGCCGCCACTGCAGCACCACCTGGCCCGACTTGTCGTGGACGGCGTAGGCCAGCGGTGGCCAACTCATCGCGGAATGTGCTTTATCAGTGCCTATCGTCCACGATCCGCTCACGGTAACGGAGGCACGCGCACGGTACCGCGGCGTGGCCTGGTGCCGGAGCACCGCCGTTGGTCCGGCGTACTACGAGGCACTTCCCGAGCCGGGCTGGACCGCGCTGACGCTCAGGAGACCGACCGTCCCGGCGCAGGCCGTCGAGTGGTAGGCGACGTAGCTCGGGGTGGTCTGGTCCGGAGGGTAGACCTGCAGGTACTGCACGGCGGTCGGGTGGCATTGCGCCGTAGGGTAGTTGCCGGCGTCCGTGATTCGCAGCAACGCGTTGCCGGTGGCCCCCGGTGCCAGCGTCACCAGTGCGTGGGGGGCCGTGGTGTTCCGTGCGGCGGCCGGGCCGATCTGATGGACCGGGCTGCCGCCGGCGAGTGACACCCCGGGGTAGCCATACAGGGTGCAGGTGGTCTGGGAGATGTTGGTGAAGTCGATCACCTGGTAGACGCTGCCGGCGGTGCCCTGACTGACACCCGCTCTGGCATTCAGATAACGAGTCGGGCAGGAGGCGGTGGGCCTGTGCGTTGTTCCGGCCGGTTGCGCCTGGGTGTTGGTGCCCGTGCTGCCGGCCTGAGCCGTGTTGGTCGCGGCCGGCGTTGTCGCGACCGACGTTGTCGCGGCTGGCACCTTCGTGGCCGACGCCCCAGTGGTCGTGGCTGCAGCGGTGCCACCGGAGGTGGCGGCTGAGCCCGAGCTGCAGCCGGTGGCGAGCACCGCGACGCAGATAAGCGCGGTGGTCGGGAATACTCGCCGGAGCGTGAACGGAGATGACATCGCGGTTGCCCTTCTGTTGCGCACAGCGGCTTGTTTGCCGTGTGACACTCAGGACGCCGCATGTGCCGCGCCGGTTGTACCGGATGCGTCCCAGTGGTTTCACTGTTATGTCACCCCGCTCAGCAGGCTGGACAGCGCAGCAGCTGTGGTGCCGATTGCCTGCGCGCCTCTTTCCCAGGTCCGTCCGGAGGCCTCCCCCGGGCATCACCCTTACGGGCCCTAGGTGGGCCATGTAGACCGCCAGTGGTCCGTGGTCCGTGGCCACTGTTGTGCGCAGCGCTCGGTTCGAGCCCATCTTGATGTCGACGGGCTGGGTGCCCTACAGCAGTGGCTAGGTCCACAGCCCAACCGTGCCCTGCACCATGTGGTGCGGGTACCCCTTCGCCGACTTCCTCTCGTACGTGCCCGTGGCCTGCGGGGTCAACTCCACGCCGTGTAGCAGGCCGGTCAGGGCGTGGATCAGGGCGTGCGGGGGCCGGCGTGTTCGGTGGCGAAGGCGAGCAGGGCATCGTCCCCCGACAGGAGTGGTGAACTTCGGCGATGCCGTCGCAGCAGAGTGTTGCCGGGGGCGAGCACGGTGGTGGCGGTGGCGAAGCGTGCGGAGGGCAGGATGCCGACCAGGAGGCCGCCGGGGGTGGGCAGGAAGTCGGGGGTGCCATCAGTCCGCGCGACGCGGACTGATGGGTGTCCGCCCGAGGCGAGGCGGACGGTGACGTTCCCCGTTGTGGGGTCGGCTACTTCCTGGCCGCGGCGCAGGTGGTTGCTGATGTACGCGCACTGGGCGTCCGGGTCGCCGCCCGCAGCTCGGGCGCTGGCAGCATGACCTGCCACGCTCTGTTCATAGCCACCGTCAGTCCACTCGAACACGGCCTGCTCTTCGAACGGTTCATCTCCGAGAGGCACACGTCGCTGCCGAACATCGGCCTCGATGTGGGGTCCGCGCGCCGACTGGGGGTCTCCGAGTAGATCATCGAACGGCTCGGGCGTGACCGGGCAGCGGTGACGGGCATGCCCGAGACCTACCGTGCCCCGCATGCCCTGCGGCTCCCTGTCAAGTTTTGCTTGTTGTGCCCCACGCTAACCGTCCGAGTGGAGCCCAGCAGGACGTCTCACAGTCACGAGAGCGTAGGAACGCAGTCCGCCGCATGCGGCCCACGAGGACAAACAGGGCACAGCCGGCGGCACTCGCGTGCGGATGAGGGGCTTCGTACTTCCGACGGCACCGCGGGCGCCGCCCTGCACATCTGGGCCGACCTTCAGCTGGCTTTGCAGCCGCTCCGCCGACCTGCGCCGGCTCGGCCACCGGAACTGCGGTTCTCCAGACTGATCGGTGTCTCACGAGACACCGATCCCGCGAGGTCGGCCGCTACCCCGACTTCGCTCACGACCTTGTCAACTGCGACCGAGCGATAGCTGGCCCAGATATCGCTCAGCCCCGCCTGCGACGCCTAGCCCAGGTCGGCCCGTGGTCGGCAGTGTGGGCAGGCGGCGACGCCATCCGCGAGAGCCTGACGCGCGGTGGCCTGATCGACGCCCCGGCGACGCCTGCCCGCGTTCCAGCAGCTACCGACATGTGACCCGTGACCAGTCCCTCACTGATCCCTCCCACGCAGCCGCCGCAAAAGCGGGCCGCGAACAAGCTCGCAAGCGGCCGGTCCCAGCCGACCAGCTCGACGTCGAACAGCGGCCGCTGGACACCTATGACCGGATCTTCGGCGTCATCGACGGCGGTCTGAGCACGGGTGAGGGAGTCGCCTGATGGCCACTACCAAGCAGACCTCGAAAGCCCGCGACGTCTCCTCCGAACTGGTCCGAACCACAGATCACCCCACAACCGGAACCGAAACAGCTGCCGTGACTACACCACCCCGCGGGACATGACCCGGCTCCGCCGTCGTGCGTCCAGCCGGCCACGTCCACTGCGCCCTCATACTCATCTGTTCATAATCCCCAAGGGGACTTCTCTGGCGCCCCAGCTATGGAATATCGCCGTCGGTCACACTGCAACCGACGGCGTTGACGAGCTCAGGGCTCGCTGAAGAAGGCGCTCATGCCTTCGACGTCCGACAGGTAGCTGTCGATGGCGGTGATGCGGCCGCATTGGATGGTCAGCACGGTCGCGAGGTGTTCGTCGAGCCTGCGTCCGTCGGGGGCAGTTGCCGTGTTGCGGAGCGAGAGGGCGGCGCCATGTGCGCCGACGAGCACGTGCAACAACTCGGTGTGCAGTCCCTGCCCAGCGATGTGCCGGGCTCTGCCCACGACCGCATCCTTGCCACGGATAGTGCCCGAGATGGTGCCGGTTCCCGGCATGGTCCAGGTGACGTCGTCGGCCAGCAGGCCGCTCAGCCTCTCCCAGTCCCGGGCCTGGAACTCGGCGAGGAAGCGCTCGGCGACCGTCAGGTCGGCACTGTTCTCGGACATGATCTCCCCTTCTTCAGCGGCCGTCGTCAATCCCCCATCGACCCTAAGCGGTTCGACACCGCAGCACGTGCCAGCAGCCTGGTGCCCTCACTACCCGCACTGTTTATGCGGTCAAGGAACAGGACGGCCCACCACCACATGCTCATCACGACGACGGATGGCACCCCGGCTGTCCGACGCCTCGTCTCTGACCGGGGATTCACATGCGGGCCGGGCGGCGGCCGTCGCCGACGACGACGTGGCGCAGGTAGTAGCGGTACATCTGCCCGGCAGTGATCAGCTCGATATCCATCGTCATGCAGACCACGCCACACGGTCCTGACCTACAAGAAAATCCGCTGCCGGGCCGGCCACTTTCCGATGCCCATGCCGTGGACGGTGATGCCGGGTGTGACGATCGTGGGGTCGCTTTCCTCGCGTACGAGTTCGCGTAGTGCGGCGTAGTGGCGTTGCCAGTCCGCCGGCCATGAGGGGTTCCAGTACTGGTCCACGGCCTCCAGCGCGGTCTTCCCTTCGGGGTGGTCGTGGAGGGCGCTGGGGCGGCGGAGGTTGGACAGCCACTGCCCGATCGGCCTGACCGTCCGTCAAAGCCTGCCAGACGTCGGCGAACGCCGGGAACAGCTCGGCATCACGCCGCTGGCCCCGGAGCCTGCGGAGCCCGCAAAGCCGTCCACGACGCCCGCAGGAGCCTTCGAGCGGGGCGTCGCGGCCCTGGCCCAGTACAAGGCACGCACGGGCTCCCTGACAGTCCCCCGCCTGCGCAGTGGGCGGTACCGCGGTCGCGCTGGTCGCGGCCTGGTGGCGGGAGCGGACACAAGGCGTCGGCCATCAGCGCCGTCGGACCGGACGGCGGCGGAGCGGACCCCGTGCCTGCAAGAGGGTGCCGGACGCGCGGCGCTCCGCCACGAGCGAGGCTCTGCGACGGGCCTAAATCCATGGACTCCCCGCTCCGGAACGCGAGGACGACCAGATCACACCGAGCCGGCGCCGGGAGTGCCCGGACACGTCCGGGCACTCCCGGAATGGAAAGCTCAGCCCAGCAGCTCAGCGCTGCCGGCCGGTTCGCGCCGCTCTTGTCCGTTGATGCGGTGCCTTTCGACGGACGAGCGCCGGTACACCTCCTGCCGCACCCTCTGGATCTCGCCGATGGGCCGGTGTTCCTCGCGTGATCGCCACGGCGTGATCGACGTGGCGTCGGCGGCCGCCAGGTTGTCGTTCCCGCCGATGTCCTGGCGCGGGAGATCCACACGGGCGACCGTCACCCAGGGGGACAGCTCCTCGGTCCACTTGACGGACGTGTTGTCCACCGGCATCCGGACCAGATCGGTGTTGAGCTGGACCTGCAGCTCGAAGGAGTGGTCTCGCTCCGCGGCCTCGGCCACCAAGGTGCGGCGGAATGCCTCGTTGTCCGCGCGCACGTCCACGATCTGGTGCGTGAGGGAGGCCAGGGAGGCGGCCGTCGGCACCGTACGGATCTTGGCGATGTGGTCGCCGTACCGGAAGGCGCCCATGCTGTTGTAGGTGTACGACAGCAGGTTCCTGCGTGGGACGGCAGTGAACGACAGCATGGCGAGCAGTTCGTCCCACAGCCAGCTGCCGGGATCGGTGAGCGTCTGTCGGCGGGTCAGGAACTCCGCCATCCAGGTCTTGCGGCGGGCTGGATCCACCAGGGCCTCGGGCAGTTCGGCGAACAGATCCTCGATCACCATGTAGTCGTAGGCGGTGTTTGCGAAGAAGACCTCGTTGTTGATCAGGTTGAGGTCGAAGGTGCCGCTGTCTCGTTCGTCGTCCAGCAGTGAGGGGCCGGCGACGCCGAACATCTTGATGCCCATTCCGCATGCCGCGCCCAGCTGGTGGTCGGGGCGGTGGTGGCCCAGGCCGTTCGAGTAGCGGACGACGGCGTCGTACACGGTCGGCCGGGCGAAGATGCCCTGCCCGTAGAAGCCGGGGTTGTCACCGACCGTCACCGTGGCCTTGAGCAGGCCGTAAGTCTTTGCGTGGGCAGCGCGGACAGCCCGGTCGACGTTTTCACGCTCGACCGAGGCGCGAGTACGGCGCGCCACCTGGGCGACGACTGCCTCCATCTCCTCCTGGTACGACGGACGTTCGATGGGACGGTATTCCTCGTAGCGGACGGGCTTCATGGTGCCGCCTCCCTGTCGTGGGTGTCTGCCCACAGAAACTAGTGTGCAATTTGATTGTGCACAATATAACTGTGGGCAATCGCACGCTGTCGACACCGGTCATGGGTACGCTCCCTGTGCGCGGCGACGGCGCCGGCCTCGATCACGGAACAACCGCACTCACCGCAAGGTCCCGACGGGCGTGGGTCATGCCAACGGCCGAATGAAGAGCTACGAGATGCTCCGCGACCACCGCCGGCGCGGCGCCGACCGCCGTCCCCCGAGCGCAGCCTTGCGTAACGCGCTCAGTACCCGCGGCCCGGGTTGAGGATACCGCCGGGGCCGAAGACGCCCTTGGTGCCGGCCATCAACTCCCGCTCGCTGGGACCAAGTTGTGCGTCGAGGTAACGTGTCTTGAGCGAGCCCACGCCGTGCTCGCCGGTGATCGTGCCGCCGAGCACGAGCGCGGCGGCCACGATGTCGTCGAAAGCGGCACGGGCACGGTCGGCAGCGTCACGGTCGGTGGCGTCGTGGACGACGGTCGGATGCAGGTTGCCGTCGGCGGCGTGGCCGAAGGAGTGCCCCGGCCGACTCGTCCAACCCCATCCGTGTCAGGCGGTTGACGGCGCGGATGCACGTGCGGTCCATGAGCTCCACCGCCGCCGGGTCGGCGACCGCCGCGATCCGCAGCACGCTGTCGACCGCCTGTTCGGGGCGTCGGAAAGGCGGCCACTGCGGTAGCGGTGGCCGCCGGGAACGGTCGCAGCCGCACGGTGGCGTCCACGATCACCGCGAGGGTGCCTTCGGAGCCGACGAGGAGCCGGGTGAGGTCGAGCCCGGTGACGTTCTTGCGGGTCGGCGGACCGGTACGGATCACGCGGCCATCGGCGAGCACAGCCGTCAGCGCGGCGACATGGTCGGCGGTGACCCCGTACTTCGCGCAGCACATGCCGCCTGCGTTGGTCGCCAGATTGCCGCCGATGGTGGAGATCGCCTTGCTTCCCGGGTCCGGCGAATACCACAGGCCGTGTTCGCGGGCGCGGGCGTCGAGAACGCCGGTGAGTACGCCCGGCTCGACGGTTGCCGTCCGGCCGGGCACGTCCAGGGAGAGGATCCGGTCCATCCCGGTGAGCGACATACGACGCAGTCGTCGACCGCACCCACCCGCTTCCCGGAGGCGCCTCTACTTCCTGCAGATCCGCAGGCGTACGGCGGTGCCCTTGGGCCCGGTCCGCACCTGAACGGTGTCGCAGAGCATGCCGACCCCCCAGATACCGAACCCCGACTTCAGGGCGGACTCCGGTGGCACCCAGCTGAGGAACTCCTCGGGCTGCCAGTGGCCGGAGTCGGTGATCTCGCATACGAGGCCGTTGTCGGGCCATACGCGCAGGGACACCGGCGCCCGGCCGTGACGGAGGGCGTTCGTCGCCACCTCGGTGACGGCGACGAGGACGTTGTACAGCCCGTCTCCCGCCACTCCGCAGTTCTTCGCCTGTTCAGCGACGAAGGCCCGTACCGCCTGCAGGTCGTCCGGACGGACCTCCATCGAAGCGGCGGAGTGCGGGGAGGGCGGCAGCGGCCGGTTGTCGACGTCGGCGACGAAGTCCCGGGGGTCCCGGTAGTCCGGGTTCTGCCGCAGCCGGGCGCCCTCGTGGATGTTGGGATGGGTCTGGCGCACCAGGGAGATGACCTCGGGGGCCAGAACCGAGGTGTTGTAGCAGCAGTAGCTCCGAAAATCCGCGTCGGCGAAGCCCATGTTGAAGATCGAGTCGTACCGGACCCACTCCACCGCGTCCGGGTACTGCGACCAGTCGGCCGACGCGACGACCCACGCCGGGCGCGAGCCGAGCGTCCTGGCGACGGCCATCATGCCGGCCATGGCCCGCACGGGAGTGCTGTAGAAGTCCGACGGATCGATGAACTGCACCGCCACGGCGTCCCGGCCGAGCGAGTCGCGCAGCACCTCGGCCTCCTGCCGGGGGGCGACCGCGAACGTCGGGTCGCCGGCCTCGATGCCCTCGCGCAGGTGGGGGATGGCGCCCGCGAGGAACTCCTCCTCGTCGCCGTACAGAAGAGCGTAGTGCTGGACTCCCTGACCAGCCTCCACAGGCTGATCCGCGGGTGCCTCGGCGGTCATGACATCTCCTTCCGCCCCTGGACGAGTCCGGGCAGACGCTCCCAACTGACTGTCTGGATCAGGTTTTCCATCTGTGGCGACAGGTTGTCCAGGACGAGCCGGACCCCGTTGCCGCAGCGCTCCACCAGGCACGTCAGCAGCCGCAGGGCGCCGAGGTCGATGAAGCGCAGCCCGCCGAGGTCGAGCCGTACATCGCCACCTTCGGCCGCCAGCGGGGACAGCGCCTCGATGACCTCCCGGTGCCGCGTCGCGTCGAGCTCCCCCTCCAGGCGCAGGCCGGGAGAATCGGCGGTCGGCGTGATCCGGAGCATTCGCTCGTCGGGGTGGGCAATGACTTCCATGAGGCCTACCAGGTTCTGGGTGGGTGAACTCTTGGAGTGGATCGAGGGCCCGACCGTAGAGGAAGCGGAGGCTTCCCGGAAGGCCCCGGACCAAACTACCCGGCGGCGTACTTCGCCGAGTTATAAGGCAATTGATGCGCTGTCACCTCGTGCTTCCCTCCGCGGCTTGTGGCCCGACCCGCAGTGTCAGGCAGGCAGGGAAGAACGCGCTCCAGGTGTATCCGCGCCAGCGCACGTACGCGCCGACGTTTCCGTCCGCGAGGATGGTGGCGCGTCTCATGTGCTCCTGCGCCTCCTGGATCCTGCCTTCGTCGAAGAGGATGAAGCTGATCTCGTTGAGGGCGAGGCTCTCCAGGGCCCGCTCGCCGGTCTCTCGCGCGTGCCGCAGGCTCTCCCGCAGGCAGGACAGGGCGTCCTCGGTCCGGCCCAGCCCAAGGTACGCCCGCCCTAGACTGCCCAGGCCGGTCATCTGGGCCATCAGGTCGCCGGCTTCCCGTGCCAGGGCGAGGTGCCGGTGCTGCACGGTGACGGCCTCCTCGTAGAGCTCGCGTTCGGCCAGCGCGTCCGCGAGGTTGCCCAGGGCCCGCAGCTCGCCGTCCCGGTCGCCGATCTCGCGCCAGAGCGTGAGCGCCGACTCCAGGCACTGCCGCATCTCGTCGTACCGCCGGTGCAGCCAGTACACCGCGGACAGGTGGTCCAGCCCCCACGCCTCGCTCTCCCGGTCGCCGAGGCGGCGGGCGGTGGACACGACGACTTCGGCCAGGGTGTGCAGCTCCCGGGCGCGGGCGTGCGGGTAGAGGTACCAGTGCAGCGGCCGCGCCAGCCGCATCGCGAGCCGGGCCGTGGGGTCGGTCTGGCCGGCGGCGTGTGTGACGGCGGCCATCAGGTTCGCGCGCTCGACGTCCAGCCACGCCTCGGCCTCGCGGCGGTTCCTGATCGGCGTCGTCGGCAGCGCGCCGTGGGCGGACGGGTCCTTGGCGGGGCGGTGCGGAGACTGCGGCGGCACGTTGAGGAAGGCCACCGCCCGCTCGGCCGTGGCGAGGTAGAAGCGCAGCACGCGTTCGAGGGCCCGTTCGCGCTCGGAGGCCGACTCCTCCGCGTACACCTGCTCACGTGCGAAGAGGCGGATCAGGTCGTGCATCTGGTAGCGGCCCGGGGCGAGGCTGTGCAGCAGATGCGCGTCGACCAGCCGCTCCAGCGCGTCCTCGGCCCCCCAGCTGTCGACGCCGAGCAGCGCGGCCGCAGCCTGCAGGCCCATGTTCGAACCGGGCAGCACCCCGAAGAATCGGAAGGCGCGTGCGGCGGCCCGGTCCGTGGGGTTCTCGCTGTGGCAGATGCCGTCGTAGCTGGCGTGGAAGCTGGCGCGCACCGACAGATCGCCCACCCGGATCTCGTCGAGGCGGTTCTGAGCGTCGGTCAGCCGTTCGACGAAGGCGCTCAGGGGCCAGCTGGGGCGGGCTGCCATGCGGGCGCCGACGATGCGCAGGGCGAGCGGGAGACGGCCGCACATCTGCACGATCGCGTCGGTCGCCTCGGGTTCCGCGGCCACCCGCTCCTTGCCGACGAGCCGCTCCAGCAGAGCGGTCGCCTGGTCGTGGAACATGACGCCGAGATGGAGATGGGTGGCGCCTTCCAGGGAGGTCAGGATCTCACGGCTGGTGATCAGCACCGCGCAGCCGGGACCGGCGGGGAGCAGCGGCCGGACCTGCTCGACGCCGGCCGCGTTGTCGAGCACCACCAGCAGCCGCCGGTCGGCCACCAGCGAGCGGAACGTGGCAGCGGCCTCCTCCGTGTTGGAGGGAATGGCCACCTCCGCAATGCCGAGCGTCGCGAGGAACCGGCCGAGCACCTCGCCGGGTTCGAGGGGCGTCAGCCCGGCGGTGGCCCCGTGCAGGTCGACGTAGAACTGGCCGTCCGGGAAGCGTTCGGCGAGCTGGTGGGCGGTGTGGATGGCCAGAGCCGACTTGCCCACCCCGCCAGCACCGTCGATCACGGCCATCGCCACCCGGCCCTCGTCGCCGTCCTGCAGCAGCTGGTGCAGCACCGAGCTCTCGCCTGCGCGGCCGACGAAGGTGGTGCTGAGGTGGGGAAGCTCCCTGGGCACCACAACGGGCCTGCGCTCGGCGGCCCTCGCGGGTTCGGCGGGCGGCCGGGCCTCGAGCAGCAACGACGCGTCGGCCCGCAGGATCTGCTGGTGCAGCTGTTGCAGGGGCGGCCCCGGCTCGATTCCCAGTTCCTCGGCCAGCTGGTGCCGCAGGTCCTGGTAGGCGGCCAGCGCGTCGGCCTGCCGGCCCGCCCGGTACAGGGCCAACATGAGCTGGCCCCGCAGCCCCTCGCGCAACGGGTGCTCGGCCACCAGTGCGTCGAGTTCGTCGAGGACGGCCTCGTGGCGGCCCAGCCTCAGCCGGGCCTCGATGCGCGACTCCCGCGCCTGCGTGCGATACCCCGCAAGGCGCATCGCCTCGGCCTCGAGGGCGGGCGTCGGCGGTACGTCGGCGAAGGGGGCGTCGCGCCACAGTCCCAG
Organism: Streptomyces sp. NPDC046759; assembly: GCF_040645475.1. Taxonomy (NCBI): domain Bacteria; kingdom Bacillati; phylum Actinomycetota; class Actinomycetes; order Kitasatosporales; family Streptomycetaceae; genus Streptomyces; species Streptomyces sp. NPDC046759. The sequence goes on from NZ_JBEYYJ010000046.1 coordinate 21,571, forward strand.
GGCCTCTTCGAGCCGCTCCGCGGCGGTCTCGGGCGCACCGCCGTCGAGCTCCCGCCCGCCCTGCTCGATCAGCTCCACGAACCGGTGGGCGTCGACCTCGCCCGGTGCCACGACGAGCCGGTAGCCGTGGGCCCGGTACCCCTGCGCGTGAGTCACCAGCAGTCGGCCCGACTCATCCCCCAGTGCCCGCCGCACCCGCGACACATAGCCCTGCAGGAGCTTGCCCACGCTCTGCGGAGGGCCGGCGCCCCAGAGTTCTGCGACCAGCCGGTCGGTGGAGACCACCTGGTTGGCGTCACACAGCAGCACCGCCAGCAGCATCCGCCACTTCGCCGGGGCGAGAGGGATCTCGTCGCTGCCGCGCCACAGCCCGAGAGGACCGAGGACCTGATACCGCATGCCACGCTCCGTCAGTCGTCACCCGTGCAAGGCAGGCCTGACGCAGGCCGGTTCCGGAGCCGGACACGTTCGGAAGCCGGGGAACCGGCCAGGAACAGCCACCATATGACCTCCAGCGGTGCCTCGAAAGCGCCGAGCGCGGGGTTCGAACATCCTGGGCGCAATCTCCGCGTGCGGCAAGGAATTTGCCGACTCGCGTGCGACCGGTGGGATCCATTCCCTTTTTTCCCTCCGCGCTCCGAGCGCGGCGCCGGTGCGCCGCGCTTCAGGGCCGGAGAGCGTACGTCACCCGCGGGCCGGCGACCGGCGGGCGGCCAGCAGGCTGCGGACGACCGTGGCGGGCCGCAGGGCCGCGCTCGGCGGAGCCAGCAGGTGCTGCATGTCGAGGACGACGCGGTGCGCGTCCACCGAGACATGGCTGGCCAGCAGCACCTGGCGGACATAGCGGTTCACCAGGTCGGTGCCGGGCGGCCGGCGGCCCACCGTCTCCGGGTACATGAAATCGCCGCCCGTCGCCACCTGCCAGGGGCCGGCGATCACCTTGGCCGCCGCACGGTAGTAGGCGCGGGCCATCCTTGAGGACGTGGTGCCGAACCGGTCCAGGCAGCGGCCGAGTTCCACCGCTTCCAGGGCGGCGACGCTCATGCCCTGCCCGTACACCGGATTGAAACTGCACAGGGCGTCACCGATCGCCACATAGCCCGAGGGAGGCTGCCGCAGCCGCTCGAAGAGACGCCGCCGGGCCTGCGGATAGGTGAACCGTCGCGCGTCCTCCTCACCCACCGGCTCGGCGCGGGCGACCAGTTCTCCGACGTGGGGGGTCGGCAGCTCGGCGGCGAACTTCGCGAACCCCTGCGGATCGACAGGCGCGTGGGTGCCGTGCCAGCCGGCCAGGGTGACCATCCACCGGTCGCCCTCGACGGGGAAGACGGCGGCCGCCCGCTTGTCGTGCGGGGGAACGCCGGCTATCAGGTAGAGCAGTACGTCGTCGAGCAACCGGTCGTCGGCACCGCGCCGCAGCACGCGGGTGGCGTATCCGACGTCCACCTTGACGGTGGCCACCTCGGGGGTCGAACAGCCCAGGGCGTGCAGCCACCGGTCGGACCGCGTACCGCTCTGTCCCGTCGCGTCCACCACCAGATCCGCGGCGAGGACCTCGCCCCCGTCCAGTTCGACCCCGGTCACCCTGCTGGCGGACCCGGTCAGCCCGCACACCGCGAGGAGGTCGCGGATCTCCACGGTGGGCAACGCGGCCACGCGGGCCCGTACCGCGTGCTCCAGGAAGGCGCGGCTGAGGCTGATCCCCTGCAGTCCGGTGGCACAGCGGGTCCGATGGCCCCCCATCTGGTGGAAGAGCAGGTCCGACCCGGGATCGAAGGGCACCGCCCCGCCCGCGACGAGGTCGTCGGTGAGACCGGGAAACAGCTCTTCGAGCGTGCTCTGCCCGCTGACCAGCAATGCGTGCGCATGGCCACTGTGCGGCACGCCTCGCCGGTCTCGCGCGTCCCCGGGCAGAGCGTCCCGGTCCACGACGGTCACCCGGGTGAACCGGTCGGCCAGCGCACGCGCCGCGACAAGTCCTGCCATCGACCCGCCGATGACCACTGCCTGTGCACCGACCGAACCCATGGTCGGACCTTCCTTCGAGGGAACCACCGGCCTCAGCCAGTGGGAGAATCGAATCCTTGGCGTGCCCGGCGCCGCGACGAAGACGCACCGGGCCGCGGCGCGCAGGGCGGCCGGGTCCCGCGCCGGGATCCGGCGTCGGCGGCTCGAGGGCGCGCCGTACATCCACGTGCGTGCGTGGGTCGCCTCACGGAGCCTCCACAACCCCGGTGAAAGTGGTGCCGCGACAGTTCACGGTACCGGGGCAGTCTAGAAGTGCGATGTGGCATGGGCCACTTCACGGACGGCGACCTGTGCCGCCAGCCAGTACGAGCGGCCCAGGGGAACGACTTCCCAGTGCCCGTCAGGCGCATGGCGGGGGCACGGACGTGGGGTGGCGGCCCCTGACGAAACGTCCTGCCGCTTCAGGAGGAGCCGCGGCGCGGCCGTTCGGGTGCGTCCGGCGGTGGACGGTGCCACCGGGCGGGTAAGTGCCCAACCCCCGCCGTCTCCCAGGGCCGTAAGAAATGCCTGCCACTGTTCCCGGCCGAATCCGAATGCCGGGCCATCGGGGTCCTTGCTGTCCCGGACGCAGACGGCGTGTCCGGCATCGGCGACCTCCACACAGTTCCCTCCGTTTCCCATGCTGTAGCTGCTCTTGCGCCAGTGCAGTTCAGTCGGGTCCACCATCGATTTCCTTTCGCAGCCGACTTATGAGGGTGCGCGAGTCCTGGGGGGACAGCGCGTTGGCCTGGATGAGGTTGAAGGCGAGCTGATGCTGCCGGAGATGATGGGCGTCGTTGGTCACCTGGCCGCCGATGAACGACTCCCCGTAGAGGACGTCCGGGCCTTCCCGGAAGCCCATGATGCGGAACGGGGTCATGCCCCCGGGGTGCTCGCGCACGCTGAACGGGATGACCTGAAGGTGCACCTTGGGCAGCTCGGCCAGGGTCACCAGGTGTCCGAGCTGCTCGCTCATGGTCCGGCTCCCGCCGACGCGCCGACGGAGCACCGCCTCGTCGAGGGTGATCATGATCTGCGGTGGGTCGTGTCTCTCAAGAATGCGCTGCCGGTCCAGGCGGGCGGTCACGTACTGCTCGATCTGCAGCGTCGGGGCCACCGGATGGGCGGTGGTGAAGACGGCCCGGGCGTAGGCCTCGGTCTGCAGCAGACCGGGAATGGCGACAGTCTCGAATTCCTGGACGAAACTCGCCTGCTGCTCCAACTCGATGACCTGCCAGAACCAGTCCGGATAGGCGGACTTGACGAGGGAGGGCCACAGAGCTGCCAAGGCGCCGTCCGCGCCGAGCAGCCGGTCGGCCTCGACGGCGAAGCCGCGGGAGGGCATCCCCTCGGCGTTCTCCACCCGCTCGACCTCCGCCTCGGCGCACCGCAACCGCTCGGCGACCTCCCGGCGGGCGAGTCCGGCCGCCAACCGATACCGCTGCACCGTGCCCCCGAAGCGGGCCAGTGCGGAGGGCAGGTTCTCACCGCGAGACTGCGTCGGGCCGGCCTCCGGCGCCCTCACCGGTACCAGTCCCCGGCCGGCCGGCGGTTGCCAGGCCACCGTCCCGTCCGGCCCGAGCGCGGCCCGAGCGATCGGCGTAGGCAGCCAGGACGACTTCGGCTGCCGCGGCGCCGCCGGAACGCGGCTGAGCAGCCCCCAGGAATGCACGCCCGGGCGGGCCACGGCGGACAGGGCCGCCTCGATACAGGCCCGTGCGCTCTGCTCCGTCGCACACGTACCGCACGGACCCTGCTGGTGTCTGCTGTCGCAGACCTGGTGCACCTCCCACGCGTACAGGTGGCTGTGTTCCAGCACGGATGAACTCCGGCCCATGCTTCCGGTCACGCCGTTCACTGGTCCTCCCTCAGGAACTGCGGCCCGCCCGACCACCGGTGCCGGCTCAGGCCGATGCCGGGTGTTCGGAGGTGTATTCGTCTTCTGCTGTTCGCGTCTTGTCGTTCGCGTCTTCCGCCGTGTGCGTCGCCGGTCGCCGCCCGGGGTACGGCGATCGGTACGGAGCCGCGACGCGGCCCCTGGCCGGCCCACGCAGGTCATCGAGGCGGCGTCCCGCCGCTCCCGTCGATGGCGACGGTGCACCAGGTGGTCTTACGGCCGCGGCGGTCCCGGCGTGCACCCCAGGCGGACGCGATCGCCTGCACGAGGAACATCCCTCGGCCCTGCTCCTCCTGGGGACCCGCCCGGTGGACGACGGGCTGTGCCGCGGACCCGTCGGTGACCTCCACCAACAGGCGGTCACCGATCTCCATCAGGTCCAGGGTGATCCAAGTGTCGGGTGCGTACTTGATCGCGTTCGCGAGCAACTCGCTGACGAGTAAGCGGCTGTCGTCGACGACTCCGGACGGGCACCCCCAGGAGAGGAGGGCCTCGCCCACCGCCGCGCGCGCCTTGCCGACCTCGGACGCCGCCGACCGGAGGTGGAGGTGCACATGCCGGCCGAAGCCGAGGTTGCAGTCGGAGCACACGAAGCTGTGGAAGCCGGTCGTCCCCGCCTCGGCGCCGGTGTCGATCGGCATCCGGAAGCCCGCCGCCTCACGGTCGTCACGGGGGTACGGCGTGGCCGACCGCTGCCGAGGCACCTGCCCGCCATGCGACTGTTCGTGAGGTACCGCACGGTGATGCGGATCATGAAGATAGGTCATGACACGCCCCTCTGCCGCAGTGGGCGGGCGTGGGGGCCGCTGACGCTCGGGATCTGCGGGCAATGGTGCGATCGGCGCTTCGGCGCCCCGGCACGGCGTCGACGCGGAGCGCGCTGACCGGGGGCCCGCCGTCGTCGACACCCGGTATCCCGGGCGAGGGACGTTCGCTCCCTGCGTTTCCAGACATCGATGCCCTCCCGACAGCCGTTCACCGAGGCAGCGGCTCCACCGCGGCTTGTCCGAGCTTCACCCTGCACGACCGGGGGAGAGCGGCGGTATATCGGCGGTATCCGTCCGGTCGCGGGCAGCGCGTCCGTCGTCCGACCCGAGTGGCGCGCCGTCAATCGCTGCGGCCCGAGGAGACGAACGGCGCGTACGGCGCTGACCTACCGACCGGAGCCAGTCGGCAGGACCGTTCAAAGCGGCGGGGGCGGGGTCATCCGCTCCAGGGGACTCGTGCGAGAACGAGTCCGCGGACGTCGGCGGCGCCGGACGCCCGGAGCCGGAGTGCGACGTGCTGGAGCTGGGACCCGCTGGTGAGAACGTCGTCGACGAGGAGAATGGTGGCGCCCTTGATGTCGTTGGCGTCCCCGGTCCACGTCAGGGCTGCGGCACGAGCGGTCGCGGCCGCGCGCTTGTCGTCCAGGTCCTTCTCGACGGCCCGTGCCGCTGCGGGTGGGACAGGCAGCCAGTGCCAGGCTGGGCAGGAGCCGTTCGTGCAGCCAGCACACGGCGTTGACGCTGACTGTGTTGCCGAACTGCTGGATCGCCTCGCCCAGCGGATGACATACCCGGCGGGGAAGCGCTGGAGCACCTTGATCTCCTCAGAGCCGGGCGAGTGCGCGCTGCGCGGCGTTGTAGCCGCACATCCCGTGGGCGCCGGCGCCGGGCGGGGTCGCGGCGGAGCAGAGGTAGACCCCAGGTACGCCGGTGGCGTATGGGTCGGGCGCCGGGCGCGGCCGGAACACCAGCTGCCAGGCGTCGTTGGCACCCGTCACGATGTCACCGGCCACGTAGTTGGCGTTGTGCCGGCTCATCTGCGTCGTGGAACGTACGTACGTCGCCCGGATGCGGTCGCGGAAGCCGGGGGCGAACTGTTCGATCCGCGCGGTGATCGCCTCGGTCGCGTCGCCGGTGAAGCCGGCCGGCACGTGGGCGTAGGCGTATAGCGGGTGTACGTCGTCGGCCGAGCGGGTCTTGTCAGCGAGGTACTGCTGGCCGACAAGGACGAACGGCCGCGCCGGCATCCGGCCGGCGGCCACGTCCTTCTCGGCGGCCGCCATCTCCTTCACGCCGCCGCCGAGGTGCACCGTGCCGGCCGAGCGCGAACCCTCGTGCGCCCACGGCACGCCGCCTTCGACGGCGAAGTCGACCTTGAACGCGCCGGGCCCGTGGCGGTACCTCAGGTACGCGCGGCGCACGTGGCGCGGCATCCGGTCGCCCGCGATCCGGGCGGCCGCGGCTGGCGAGGTGTCCAGCATGACCAGGTCCGGGCCGCCCAGCTCGTCGAGTGAGGCCACCCGGCGGCCGGTCTCGAACTGCACGCCGTGCTCGGCCGCGCGGGCCAGGATCGCGTCCCGGATCGCGGCCGAACCGCCCTCGGCGACCGGCCAGCCGAAGGCGTGCGCGGCCGTGGTCAGCGCGACCCCGATGGCCGAGGAGGCGAGCGTGTCCAGGGGCCGGAAGGAGTGCACGGCGACGCCGGTGAAGAGCGCTTGGGCCTCCGGTGTGCGGAGGCGGCGCGCCAGCAGCGTGGCCGGCAGTCCGGCGTAGGCTCCGAACCGAGCCAGGTGGAGCGGGTGCCGCGGTATGTGCAGCACCGGCTGCAGGAACTCCTGGCTGATCGTCCCGAACCGCTCGGTGAGCGGCCCGAACGTGTGCTGCCACCCGGGGCCCCCCTTCCCGAGCCCGGCGGCGGTCTCGGCCACCGACCGCACTGCCACCGCGCCACGCCCGTCGTCGAGCGGGTGCGCGAACTCGGCCGGGGCCCAGCGCCAGGTCAGGCCGGCCCCGGCCAGGTCGAACCGCTCCGCGAAGGCCGAGCACGGCGCCAAGGGGTGCATGCCTGAGCACTCGTCGTGGACCAGGCCGGGCAGGGTCAGCTCGCTCGACCGGATGCCGCCGCCGAGGACGTCCGCGGCCTCGATGACGCGGACCTGCAGGCCCGCCGCGGCGAGCGTGAGGGCGGCGGCGAGCCCGTTGGGCCCGCTGCCGACCACAATCGCCGTCGTCATGCGAGGGCCTCCTCACCGCTTGCCGTCGGGTACGCCGGGTGGTGCTCCGGGTGCCGCCATGTGACCTCGAGCGGGATGGGCCCGCTCGGCAGCCAGGGCTGCTGGTCGACGAGGTCGCGCACGTCCCACCGGCCGCGCTCGACGATGCCGAGGGCCGCGTCCATCACGAAGTACTCCTGCAGGGGTCGGTGAATCGGCTGGGACTCCACCCAGAAGACCACGAACTCTCCGGGGGCGAAGTGCAGCCGCCGCTGGATCGCCTCGATCAGCTGGTCGTCGTGGAGGTGGCCGTCGCCGAAGTTCCAGCCGACGACCAGGTTGGCGCCGACCTCGCCTTCGCGCACGGTGTACGTGTCGAGGTCGTCACCGAGATAGGCCCGCGCCACCGACAGCAGCCCCTTGCCCTGGCTGTGCATCGAGCGCCAGGCGATGAACATCTGCATCGCCATCTCGGCCATCGGGGCGGAGTAGCCGAGAGCCTGCAGTTGCCGGTTGTGCGTCTGGACCGGGATCGGCAGCTCGTTGAGCCGCTCTTCGGCACCCGGCGCCAGGGCCCAGACCGCCGACGCCCAGTTTCCGGCGTACTGCCGCATCGACGGCAGGAAGGAGACCAGGTCCGGGCGCAGGTTGCCCAGCACCGGGAAGAACAGCAGGGCACTTGCGATCACCGGCAGCATCCACGGCTCGCTGAAGTCGAGCAGGCCGTAGCCTTCGCCGGCCGGGTGCCCGGCGAACAGGAAGATCCCGATGTACGCGAACAGGATGTTCCACTCCAGCGGCACCGCCAGCGGGAACGTCGAGGTGATGAACAGGTGGAAGAGCACCATGCACACCACGGCGACGAGGGTCAGTTCCTGGTTGGTGCTGAACAGCAGTACGAGCGGGACGACGAACTCGGCGAGTGTACCCATCACGTGCGCCATGAAGTGGGCCAAGCCGGAGGGACGCAGGTCCTCGGGCGGGTTCTTGTAGTGCCTGAGCCGCATCGCCCTGGGCGTGAACGGCGCGTTCGACACCATCGGAGGGACGACGAAGGAGAAGTGGCGGGTGAACTTGGAGACGGCGGCACCCACCCAGACGGTGACGATGATCAGCTTCGCAGCGATGATCATGTCGGTGAAGTCGAGTGTGGCGCAGACGACCATCACCGGGACGTACTGCTCGCCTCGCGCCGCCAGGAAGGGAACCTTGTCCCGGAGGCCGAGCAGCGCGAGCAGGACGGCCGGGACCGCGAACAGCACAGGCCGTACCAGGCCACCGGTCACGTCGGGCCGGCCCGCCAACAGCGCGTCGGTGCCGGCGCCGGGCAGCACGATCGCCACGGCCAGGCTGACCAGGATCGCGGCGTACAGCAGGGCGTCGACGACACCGCGCTGGTCGCCGCGGGTGAAGGGCACCACGCGCGGCCACGGTGGGAGCCGGATCGTGCCCGGCCGCAGCCAGTAGCGGGCTCCGCCGTACATCGGCTTGAAGTGGCCGGTGAGCGGGCCCCAGGCGCCCCCGACGCCGACGACCTCCAGGAGTGCCACCCACAGCACGAGTTTCTGGTAGACGATCGGCTCGTCCCACCACTGGCGCACGTCGAGCAGGCCGCCGATGTCGGAGGTGGTGGTTACGACCAACAGGCCGCCGATCGTGGAGAGTCCGACCAGCTTGAGGATGTAGAGCAGGTGCAGCACCCGCGGGCTGCCGAAGCCGTTCTGGGCCCAGAAGGCGCTCAGCACCTTCACCCGCTCGAAGAACGGGCGCTGCACGAACTCCTCGGGGTCGACCGCGGGGAAGACGGGGGTCTTGAAGGCCATGCCTCACACTCCGGTGGTGACGGTCTCGTGCTGCCGGCGCAGCGCAGGCTTGTCGATCTTGCCGACGGGGTTCTTGGGGAGGGCGTCGAGGATGCGCACGCCCACGGGCACCTTGTAGCGGGCCAGGTTCAAGGCACACGCCTCGGCCAGGTCCTCCGCAGTGACGGCGGCGCCGGGCTGGAGCGCCACGTAGGCGAACGGGACCTCGCCGAACCGCTCGTCCACCTGGCCGATCACGGCGGCCTCGCAGACGCCCTCGCGGGAGAGCAGGACCGCCTCGATCTCTTTGGGGTAGATGTTCTCCCCACCGCGGATGATCATGTCCTTGATCCGGTCGACGATGCGCAGGTAGCCGTCCTCGTCGAGGACGCCGACGTCGCCGGTGTGCAGCCAGCCATCGCGCAGGGTCTCGGCCGTGGCCTCTGGTCGCTTCAGGTAGCCCCGCATCACGTTGGGCCCCTGGATGACCACCTCACCGCGCTCGCCGCGGGGCAGGATCACGCCGTCGGGGGCCATGACCTCCACGCGCACCCCTGGGAAGGCCGGGCCGACCGTGCCGACCCTGCGCTCGTCCCACCAGCGGTTGCTCGTGGCCGCGCAGGTGCACTCGGTCAGGCCGTAGCCCTCCGCCAGCACGAATCCGAAACGCTCCTCGACCGCGTCGAGCAGCTCCTTCGAGGCCGGCGCGGCCCCGCACGCGGCGAACCGCACCGAGGAGAAGTCGGCGTCGCGCGGCTGCCCGAGCAGCATGGCGTAGATCGTGGGCACGCCCGAGAAGTACGTCGGGCGGTGCCGCTCGACGGCGTCGAGGAAGCCGTCGACGGTGAACCTGCCCAGCACCGTGAGCCGGGAGCCGGTGCGCATCGGCGTCAGGAAGCTGACACAGAGCGCGTTGACGTGGAAGAGCGGGAGGAAGAGCAGGCAGTGGTCGTCGGCGGTGAGCCGCATGAGGTCGGCCATCATCGAGGTCATCGCCTCGAGGTTGGCGTGGTCGAGCATCACGCCCTTGGGCCGGCCCGTCGAGCCGCTCGTGTAGACGAGCAGGGCCAGTTCGTCCGGTGACGTCCGCGCCGCGGGCAGCGTCGTGCCCACCGGCACACGCCGCAGCTCGTCGGCGGCGAGGCTGGGCCGGCCGCCGTCGGGCGCGCTCGGGCCGAGGTTCACGACGAGGCCGCTGTCGGCGTCCGTGATCTGGTAGTCAGCCTCCTCGGCGGTGAGCGCCGGGTTGACCGGCGTCGCGGCCGCGCCGAGCCGCCACGCGGCGACCATCGCGACGAGGAGCTCGACGCGGTTCGGAAGCATAACCGCGACGACCGAGCCACGCCCGATGCCGCGCTCGGCGAACTGCTCGGCCGCAGCCTCAACCCACGCGGCGAACTCCGCGTAGGTGAGCTCATGCCGCTCGTCGCGGACGCACGGGCGGTCGGCGTGGGCCGGGTCGGCGGACCAGGGGAGATAAGCCAGGGTCGTCATGGAGGGGTTCCCGTCCTTCCAGGGGTGCTGGGTCGAAGGTAGGGACACCTGTGACGGCCGACACTGTCCTCGGAAGACAAGGAATAGGGGCAGAATGGTCCCCCAGGGCCGCATTCCTTGGCCGGTGGGGCTGTGATGGAGGGACGGGATGGCACAGCGATACGACGTGGAGGTGCCCGCCGACGTCGGCGTGATCGGTACGGCCCTCGCCGAGCAGCTGCCGGACCTCACCACGGCCATGACCACCGCCCTCGAGGAGCAGATCCCGGAACTGCCGCAGGACCGGATGACCGGGGCGCTGCTCGCGCGGAGCGTGGAGAGCAACCTGCGCGCGGCGAGCGCGCTCTACCGCGGCGAACTGGAGCTCGGCGCGCTCGCGGCCCCCGCAGAGGCCCGGGAGTACGCGCGCCGGCTGGCCCAGCGCGGCGTCTCCGTCACCGCGCTGGTGCGCGCGTACCGGCTCGGACAGCACCTGCACCTGACCTGGTCGGTCGAGGAGCTGGTCCGCGAAAACCCCGACCCGAAGCGGGCGTTGGCCGCCGTGCGCGCCTTGCTCAGGCTCAACTTCGTCTACATTGACACGATCTCCGAGCAGGTCATCGCGGAGTACCAGGCCGAGCGGGAGCGCTGGCTCTCCCACCGCAGCACGGTCCGGGCGGAGACCCTGGAGCGCATCCTGGCCGGAGAGGCGGTCGACGGATCCGCCGCAGAGGCCGCGCTGGGCACCCGTCTGCACCAGCAGCACCTGGGCGCGGTGCTGTGGACCGCGAGCGGGCACGACACACCGGGCTACCTGCCGCACCTGGAGTCCGCAGCCGGCCGGCTCGGGCACGCCCTGGGCGCCGTGGGCAGCCCGGTCTTCTGGGCGAAGGACCGGGCCTCGGCCTGGGTCTGGTTCCCACTCGGCCGCAAGACGACGGCCGATGCGGTGGCGGCCGCTGCGGCCCTGGACCAGCGCACCACGCCCCGCGTGCACGCGGCGCTCGGCGCCCCGGCCCGGGGACTGGCCGGCTTCCGGTACACCCATGAGGACGCCCTTCAGGCTTTCCGGCTGGCCACGTCCGGCAGCGGCGAGCCGCCCCCGCTCGTCAGCTACACCGACCCAGGCGTCCGCGCCGCCGCGCTCCTCGCGGCCGACCTCCCCCGCACCCGCCGCCTGGTGACCACCTCGCTGGGCGGGCTGGCCGCCCGGACCGAGAGCGCCGCCCGGCTGCGCGAGACCCTGCTCGCACTGCTCCAGGAGCGCGGCAGCCTCGGAGCCGCGGCCGACCGTCTGCACGTCCACAAGAACACCGTGAAGTACCGCGTTGCCCGCGCCGTCGCGCAGCGCGGCCGCCCGCTGGAGGACGACCGCCTCGACCTGGAGCTCGCGCTGGTCGCGGCGCACTGGCTGGGGGACGCGGTGCTGCCGGAGGGCTGACCCCCCGGGGGGACCTGGGCGGCTTCCTAGTGCCGTGTCGGGCAACGTTTGCCTCGGATGAAGGGTGATCTCCCGGCGGACTCCCCGGACCGTTAGGTTGACGAGATGAAGATTCTTCATCTGTCCGATACGCACCTCGACCGTGCAGGGGGCCCCGACACCGACGGTGCCGATGGCACCGCGGCACTGCGGCGCCTGCTCGCCGACCTGGTCCACCTGAACGACCTTGATGCTGTCATCGTTACGGGTGACGTCGCGGACGACGGATCCAGTGAGGGGTACTCGCGAGCTCGTGAACTCCTTGGCGGCTACGCGAAGGAGCGGGGCGCACCGGTGTTCTACGCGACCGGGAACCATGACGAGCGGGCGGCGTTCACCGAGGTGCTCGGCTGCGGCCACACCCGCCCCGACGCGGTCTGCGACGGGCCCGACGGCGAGCGGGCCGCGGCGAGCACGATCGACGGCTGGCGCGTGGTCACCCTCGACTCGCTCGTGCCGGGCAAGGGTTACGGCCAGATCAGCCGTGCCCAGCTTGACTGGTTGCGCGAGGTACTGGCCGCGCCTGCGCCGCATGGAACGATCTTGGGCTTCCATCACCCGCCGATTGCGCTGGAGGTCGAGGTGCAGCGGGCGCTGGGTCTGCAGAATGCCGACGAGTTGGCCGCGGTGATCCTCGGGACCGATGTGCAGCTCATCCTCTGCGGCCACTTTCACCTTCAGATCTTGGGGCATCTGGAGCAGGCGACGGTCTGGGTCACGCCCGGGGTGGTCAGCCGCATCGACCTGACCGCCCGGCCCGGCACCGAGCGCGCCGTGCACGGCCCTTCGGCCTCCCTGGTCCAGCTCGGCACGGCGAACGGACCGCTCATCCACACCCTTCATGCCCGTGACCCCCGCGTGGGCGAGACGGTCTACGAAGCCGATGAGGAGGAGATGCGGCAGGTCATCGAGGACCTCGGCCCCACCGGGTGAGTCCGAAGTGAATGTAAGCGGCGCCAGGCGGATGTGACGTCGGTGGGTACAGGGGTGGGCGGCACGCATCGGCCATGCCGGCCTGGCGGCCGAACCGGTGCGCGTGCGCGAGATTGACGATGAGGAGGGCCGGAGCCTGCTGCGGATCATCCGCCGCGGCACCAGCTCGGTGGTGACCTGGCGGCAGGCCCAGATGGTGGTGCTCTCAGCCCAGAGCATGCCGGTGGCGAAGATCGCCGGGGTGTCGTTCACCAGCACGGACCGGGTCCGCGACGTGATCCACAACTTCCGCACCGACGGCTTCGCCTCGCTCTACCCGTAGTACAAGGGTGGCCGGCCGAAGACCTTTACCCTGCCCGAGCGCCGCGAGATCAAGAAGATGGCCAAGTCCAGGCCCACCGAGCACGGCCTGCCGTTTTCCACCTGGAGCCTGACCAAGCTGGCAGACTTCCTGGTCGCCGGGGGGCGGTCGACGACATCAGCCACGAGGCCTGCCCATCCTGCTCCGCGAGGAAGGCGTCTCCTTTCAACGCCTGAAGACCTGGAAGACCTCCGGCGATCCGGACTACCCGGCCAAGAAGGCCCGTGTCGAGCACCTGTAGGCCATCGCCGACGGCGAGGTCATACCCGAAGAAGGCGCGCCCGACGTGGTGTTCTGCATAGATGAGTTCGGGCCGCTCAACCTGATGCCGCACCCGGGACGGCAGTGGGCCGAACGCAGTGGCAGGCGCAAGGACCCCGACCGCGTACCCCGCCGCAGGCGCCGGGCCACCTACAACCGCTACGGCGGGGTACGGCATCTCTTCGCCGCCCTGGCCCTCACCCGCGACAGGTTCTACAACGGGCCCGACCTGGGAGTTTCGACCATGCCTCCTAGCAATCAGGTTTCGGAGAGCCAGGCGGCTGCTCCGATTGCGGCCGGCGCCCGGCTGGAGTCGATGCGGCGCCGCGTCCGCCTCTCGCGCCTGGCGGTCTGGACACTCATCGCGGCCGGCCCCGTCGCCCTGGCCGTCGCCATCGCCTCAACCCCGACCAAGGTTCAGGCGGCCACGGCGGCCAAGCCCACCACCGTACGCACCGCGGCCGCCGCCGACCCGGGCGGCTCTGCGCAAGTGTTCCTCAGCGCGTGGCTGCGCAGCCGCGCCGATGACGCGACGACTGCGCAGGCGCGGCTTGCGCAATCGATGGCCCCGGACGTCGAGCTGCCCGATCCGGCAGCGGGTGCGCAGCCGGCGCCTCAGTTGGTGACGGCGGTGCGCAGCGCGAAGGCGGCGTGTGGGCGGTGACGGTGGCTGTGCAGTACTCCGACGGACGGTTGCGGTACTACACGGTGCCGGTCGCTGCGGACCGCTGGGGTACCTCGTTCGCCGTCACCGGTGCGCCCGGCGTGGTGGCCGGCCCGGTCCGGGCCGAGGTGCCGAAGTCGCCCTGCGGGGTGAGCGTTGCGGAAGGCGATCGGTCGTCCGCTATCGGGGAGTTCGTCGCCGCGTATCTGACCGGTGCCGGAGAGGTGAGCCGCTACCTTGCGCCCGGTGTGCACCTGTCGGCCCTCTCCCCCGCCCCGTACACGGCGCTCTCCGTCAAGAGGAATTGCTGGCGTTCTTCGACTTTCCGGCCGAGCACTGGATCCATCTGCGGACCACGAATCCGATCGAGTCGACGTTCTCCACCGTCCGGCTGCGGACCAAGGTCACCCGCGGGGCCGGCTCCCGCACCGCCGCCCTGGCCATGGTCTTCAAGCTCGTCGAGTCCGCCCAGCAGCGGTGGCGGGCCGTGAACGCACCCCACCTCGTTGCCCTCGTCCGTGCCGGAGCCCGCTTCGAGCGCGGCCGGCTCGTCGAACGCCCTACCGCCGTGGCAGCATGATCGGCTTCAGCCAAGCGCCCAGAGAGGCATCTGCCATGTCCAACCTCGACAGCCAGGTTCCCTACTGGGATGCCGCCGCGGCCACGAAGACGTTCACCCACCCGCTCCATCTGCCCTGGCTCGACGGGATCAGCAGGCACGCCGCGATCCTCGACTACGGATGCGGCTACGGCCGCATCATGGAGGAGCTCGAACAGCGCGGCTTCGGCAATCTCACGGGCGTCGACGCCTCACCGGAAATGATCAGTCGGGCACGCCGCCTGCACCCCACCATGCGCTTCGCCGCCCTGGAGGCACCACCGGCCTCGCCCTGTCCAGACGCAAGCTTCGACGCGGTTCTGCTCTTCGCCGTGCTGACCTGCGTCCCCGGCGATGAAGCCCAGCACCGGCTGATCGCCGAGCTGAACCGCATCCTCAAGCCCGGCGGGATCATCTACATCAGCGATCTTCTGCTGCAAGACGACGAACGCAACCGCAGCCGTTACGGCCGCCATGCTGATCACTACGGCAGCTATGGCGTGTTCGAAACCGGCGACGGTGCGGTCTGCCGCCACCACCCCCGCGAGTGGTTCTCCACCCTGCTTGCCGGGTTCCAGACCATCGACACCCGGACTATCACGGTGCCCACCATGAACGGTCACGAGTCAACCGGGATCCAGATCCTCGCCCGCAAGCCCACACCGCCATGAGCGCAGCTCAGATCCACAGGTATTGACCATTACTCCCGACTGGTCAGCCGGACGAGAACCACGGAGATGGCGCCTGAGGTTGACGCCGAGACCAGCGTTACCGAGAGGGTGTCCACGCAACTGTCTCCTTCGCAACGGGCCCATACAGCGGCCGAAGCGCGTTTGTATGGAAAGGGTCCACTGGCACGGACACCCTCTCAAGACCGCAGCCTGGTAGCTGAAGCCAGCAAGCCCAGGCACGGCCGGCATAACCTGCACCGCACAACAAGCGCACCAGATCGAGCGGGGGACAGCGGGGAACCACGGTGAAAGCGGTCGGCCCCGCCAGGCCCCATCTCGGCCGTTCGCACAGGTCAGTGTCAAGACGGGCCCCATATGGCCGCAGCTTCCCAAGCTGGTCTTCGCCCTTGCCCACTCGTTGCGCCGATCCACCCCGACAGGGCCCGCCCATGAGCCGAGCCGGACGCTACGACGTCTGCTGGAAGATGTCGCCGACGGCCTTGCCTGTGGTCGTTGCCCCGGCCTCAACGAACCATTCCGTGCCGAGCAGCCACCCGAAGACGGGGGCCGGAAGACGAACCAGCATCCTCATCACGGGAGCAAGCCGGCCAGTCCCCGATACCTCTGAGCGATGCGCGGCAAGTGCCGCCTGTTTCTGCCCGGCGAACCCACGGACATCGATTGTGTGAGTGATGGCCGCGCGCGGGCTGTAGGCGGTGCGCAGCGCGTCTGCGTCGAACCGAAACGGGATCCTCAGCAGGCGGACCAGTTTCGTCAGACGGTCCACGACATCGCGCGGCATAGTCGCCTCCAACACCCGAGGAACCCTGGCCAACTCGGCGGCACGCTTGCCGACCTCGTGCACCTTGACGTGATCGCGGTGGCCGTATCCACCGTTGGCGTCGTAGCTGAGGAGCAGCTCTACGCGCTCCTCGCGGAGGACGGCGGCCAGCCGCTCGGCCGCTTCCTCGGTGTCCGCCCGGACAAAGCGTGCGCGGTCCGGTGGATCCGGATAGAGAACCGCGCCGTGTCCGCTGTTTGCATATCCCAGGTGCACCACACGTGCCACGCCCAACACGGCCGCACTCGCACGAAGTTCGTCCAGGCGCGGCGCCTCACCCTGCGGAGCAGCGTCCATCAGGCCATCCGTGGCCACCACGATCACGACGCGGTGCCCATGGGCCGCGACGCGGGCGAGGGTGCCACCCGTCAGCAATACCTCGTCATCCGGATGCGCGTGAAATGCCAGGACGGTTGCCATGGACCCATCCTGAACCACGGCGCTCATCGGTGTCTCATGCCCCTTCCACATGGTCCGCCGGACGGGGCCCAGATTGCGCTGACATCCAAGAGTGACATCAACGACCGTGTACACCGACGCACTTGCGCAGTCAGGCTCGGCCGGGATGCCCTTGCGGCTCCGCTGCCGAGCCCTCCCCTGACCGCGGCGTACGGGATGGGAGCTGGGGAGAGTGGTGGGAGAGCTGGGGTTCAATTCTGGCCGAACGAGCCGCGTCGATGGGTGGGGAGGACGGTTGCGTCCAAGGAAGTGGTGTACGGGTTCGACCTGATCCGGGGGTTTGCTCCGGCGTCGGGATGATGCCCGCATGGATGAACGGCCACCGGCTGATCTTCGAGGTGTCGAAGCCCGAAGGAGATCAGCACGATGACCGCACCCGACTGTCTGCCCCTGCACGCTCTCGCGGAAGACAACCTCGCCGTGGCGAGTCCCGATCTGCTGCGCGCGATGGTCAAGACGTTCGCCGACGCACTCATGTCCGCGGAGGCCGACGCTCTCTGCAACGCCGAATACGGGCAGGTCAGCGACGAAAGAGTCAACCACCGCAACGGATATCGCCCGCGCGAGTGGGACACCCGCGCCGGCACCGTCGAACTCGCCATCCCCAAGCTCAGGTCCGGCAGTTACTTCCCGCACTGGCTACTGGAACGACGACGCCGGGCCGAGCAGGCCCTCATCTCGGTGGTCGCCACCACCTACCTGCTCGGTGTCTCAACCCGCCGCGTCGAGAAACTCGCCGAGTCCCTCGGCGTCACGCAGCTGTCGAAGTCCCAGGTGCCCGCGATGGCCAAGCACCTGGACGAGCAGGTCGCCGCCTTCCGCAACCGGCCAATGGAGTCGGACTCTACTCATCCCCTGACCAGGCAATTCGAGAGCCTGATCCGGCAGCGATCGGTGAGGCGGCTCACACGGGCCGGGCGTCGCGGGCACCGGCCCAGTCAGGCGCTCCGCACTGATCCATCGGCGCCGTCGTTGCACCGGTGCCTCACCGCCCGACGTCGACTTGCACTCGGTCCCCGCGCGAGTAGCGTTGATCAAGGCGTATGCCACCCATGAAGGAGCGAGCGTATGGGCCTGGAACGGTGGATCGGTCAGTGGCCCGTATACCGGCAGCTCACCGGCCCCGACCGGCTTGGCCGGGGCAAGGCGGCGGAGTCCCCGCGCTCGGCAGTTCTCGGACCCCGCACCGACCGCGCGGACCGAGTCGCGGACTCCGTCTGCCCCTATTGCGCCGTGGGCTGCGCGCAGCGTGTCTACGTCAAGGACGACCGGGTCATCCAGATCGAGGGCAACCCGGACAGCCCGATCTCGCGCGGCCGGCTGTGCCCGAAGGGATCCGCCAGCAAGCAGCTCGTCACCGGCCCGCAGCGTGAGCAGAAGGTCCGCTACCGTCCGCCGTACGCCACCGAGTGGCAGGACCTCGATCTGGACACGGCCATGGACATGGTGGCCGACCGGGTGCTGGACGCCCGTCGCAGGGGTTGGCAGGACACCGACGACTCCGGGAACACACTCCGCCGCACCATGGGCATCGCCAGTCTCGGCGGCGCGACGCTGGACAATGAAGAGAACTATCTGATCAAAAAGCTGTTCACCGCTCTGGGCGCGCTCCAGATCGAGAACCAGGCGCGTATTTGACACTCCGCCACGGTTCCCGGTCTGGGAGCCTCGTTCGGACGCGGCGGCGCCACCGACTACCAGCAGGACCTGATCAACGCCGACTGCATCGTCATCATGGGCTCGAACATGGCCGAGGCCCATCCGGTCGGCTTCCAGTGGGTGATGGAGGCCAAGGCACGCGGCGCCAGGGTCATCCACATCGATCCGCGCTTCACCCGGACCAGCGCGCTGGCCGACCAGCACGTCACGCTGCGGGTCGGCACCGACATCGCGTTCCTCGGGGGCGTCATCAACCACATCCTGTCCAACGACCTCCATTTCAGGGAGTACGTCCAGGCGTACACCAACGCCCCGTTCCTGCTGAGCGATCGTTACCAGGACACCGAGGACCTGGACGGACTGTTCAGCGGCTACGACCCGCACACCGCCTCCTACGACCCCTCCAGCTGGACGTACGAGGGCATCGAGGCCGAGGAGCGCCCGGGCAAGCGTCACAAGGAGCAGGCCGCGGCCTACCAGCACGGTGCCGGGGGCCCGGTCGTCGAGGGAGCCGTCGGAGACATCGCCGCCGACCCCACGCTGCAGCACCCACGCTGCGTCTTCCAGGTGCTCAAGCGGCACTTCGCCCGCTACACCCCGGAGATGGTCGAGCGGATCTGCGGGGTGCCCCGGGAACGGTTCCTGGACGTGTGCCGGGCCTGGACGGAGAACTCCGGCCGGGAACGCACCGCCGCGCTGGTGTACAGCGTCGGCTGGACCCAGCACTCCGTCGGCGCCCAGTACATCCGGACCGGTTCGATCATCCAGCTGTTGCTGGGCAACATCGGCCGCCCCGGCGGAGGCATCTACGCCCTGCGCGGGCACGCCAGCATCCAGGGCTCCACGGACATCCCGACCCTGTTCAACCTGCTGCCCGGCTACCTGCCGATGCCGGACACCACCCACGAGAACCTGACCGCCTACCTGGACGGCATTCGCCGCCCCGACCAGAAGGGGTTCTGGGGCAACGCCGACGCCTACTTGATCTCCCTGCTCAAGGAGTACTGGGGTGAGGCGGCGACAGCGGAGAACGACTACTGCTTCGACTACCTGCCCCGCATCAACGGCGATCACGGCACCTACCGCACCGCCATGGACATGGTCGACGGGAAGGTCTTCGGCTACTTCCTGCTCGGTCAGAATCCCGCGGTCGGGTCCGCGCACGGCCGCCTCCAGCGCCTCGGCATGGCCAACCTCGACTGGCTCGTCGTCCGCGACCTGACCATGATCGAGAGCGCCACGTTCTGGAGGGACGCCCCCGAGGTCGAGACCGGGGAGATCGTCACCGAGCGCTGCCGCACGGAGGTGTTCTTCTTCCCCGCCGCCTCGCACGTGGAGAAGGCCGGCACCTTCACCCAGACCCAGCGGATGCTGCAGTGGCGGGACAAGGCCGTCGAACCAAGCGGCGACCAGCGGTCGGAGCTGTGGTTCTTCTACCACCTCGGCAGGCGCGTCAAGGACAGACTGGCCGGCTCGACCGACGACCGCGACCGGCCCGTGCTCGACCTTTCCTGGGACTACCGCACCGAGGGCGACGAACCGTCCGCGGCGGACGTGCTGCGCCATATCAACGGCATCGACCTGCGGACCGGCCGGACCGTCGGCGGCTACCCGGACCTCAAGGCCGACGGCAGCACGGCCTGCGGCTGCTGGATCTACAGCGGCGTGTACGCCGACGAGACCAACCAGGCCCGGCGCCGCAAATCCCGCTTCGAGCAGGGGCCCTACGATGCCGAGTGGGGCTGGACCTGGCCGTTGAACCGGCGGGTGCTCTACAACCGTGCCTCCGCCGATCCGCAGGGCAGGCCCTGGAGCGAGCGCAAGGCCCTCGTCTGGTGGGACGAGGACCGCGGGGAGTGGACCGGACACGACACCCCGGACTTCGAGCAGGACAAGCCGCCCCGCTACCGGCCTCCCGAGGGCGCATCGGGGCCGCAGGCCCTGAGCGGCGAGGACGCGTTCATCATGATGTCCGACGGGAAGGCGTGGCTGTTCGCGCCCACCGGCCTGGCGGACGGCCCGCTGCCCACCCACTACGAGCCGCACGAGTCGCCCGTGCGCAACCTCCTGTACGGCCAGCAGGCCAACCCCACGAGGAAGGTCTACGGGCGCCGTGACAACCCCTCCAACCCGGCTCCCCCCGAGGCGCACGGGGAGGTGTTCCCCTTCGTGTTCACGGCGTCGCGGCTCACCGAGCACCACACCGCCGGGGGCATGAGCCGCCAACTGCCGTACCTGTCGGAGCTGCAGCCCGAGCTGTTCGTCGAGGTGTCGCCGGAGCTGGCGGCCGAACGCGGCCTGCGCCATCTGGACTGGGCCCACGTGATCACCAGCCGGACAGCGGTGGAGGCCCGCGTCTTCGTCACCGACCGGATGGCGCCGATTCGTGTCGAGGACCGGACCGTCCACCAGGTCTGGATGCCCTACCACTGGGGCAGCGTCGGGCTCACCACCGGCGACGTCGTCAACGACCTGGTCGGAGTGGTGGCCGACCCGAACGTACTGATCCAGGAGAGCAAGGTCCTGACCTGCGACATCCGCCCCGGACGACGGCCCAGGGGCCCCGCCCTGCTCGCATACGTCCAGGACTACCGCCGCCGGGCCGGGATCACACCGGAAACCGGCACCCGCATCGTGACGACGGGCGACGACCACAGGCCGACCCACACCGAGCCCCACCGGAGGGAGGATTCCCCATGACGGACGAGCACAGTCTGTACGGGCCCCTCGAGGACCCCGCCGCGGACGCCGGCCACCGCGACCACCCGCCCAGGGTCGGCTTCTTCACCGACACATCCGTGTGCATCGGCTGCAAGGCGTGCGAAGTCGCCTGCAAGGAGTGGAACGACGTCCCGGAGGACGGCCTCGACCTGCTGGGCATGTCCTTCGACAACACCGGCATGCTCGGCGCGAGTTCCTGGCGGCACGTCGCCTTCATCGAGCAGGAACGCCCACTGGGACGACAGGACCCCGGCCTGTCCGACCTGCCCACCGGGCCCTCGGCCGCCGAGCACACCGCCGAGGTCGTCTCGGACGCCTTGCGGGACGCGCCCCGGGGCGGTGGCGAACTGGGCACCGAGCCCGTCGACCTGGGCTTCCCCTCCTTCGACCTGCCCGGCGCCGGTACCGGCGCGGACACCCGTACCGACTTCCGCTGGCTGATGTCCTCCGACGTGTGCAAGCACTGCACCCACGCCGGATGCCTCGACGTCTGCCCCACCGGAGCGCTCTTCCGCACCGAGTTCGGCACCGTGGTGGTGCAGCCCGACATCTGCAACGGCTGCGGCTACTGCGTGTCCGGCTGTCCCTACGGGGTCATCGACCGGCGGCCCGACGACGGCCGGGCCTGGAAGTGCACCCTGTGCTACGACCGCCTGCGCGGCGGCCTCGAACCCGCCTGCGCCAAGGCCTGCCCGACCGACTCCATCCAGTTCGGGCCGCTCGACGAACTGCGGGAGCGGGCCGACCGGCGACTGGAACAGTTGCACGAGGCGGGCGTGAGCGAGGCACGGCTGTACGGGCGCGATCCCGAGGACGGAGTGGGCGGCGACGGCGCCTTCTTCCTGTTGCTCGACGAACCGGAGGCCTACGGACTGCCGCCGGACCCCGTCGTGCCCACGCGTGACCTGCCGTCCATGTGGAAGCACGCCGCGGTGGCGGCCTCCGCTCTGCTCGCGGCCACCGCCGCCGTCTTCGTCAGGGAGGGTCGCCGATGAACGACGACGACGGCCCCCTGCGCGAGCCGCGCAGCGACGCGGGCGCCGCCGACCTGCATGGGCCCACGTTCGGCGCGGGCCGCGACCGACACGAGACCCAGGGCGTCGTAGCGGACTCGGAGTTCCGCTCCTATTACGGGCGGCCGGTACTGAAACCGCCGGTGTGGGAGTGGAAGGTGCCGGCCTACCTGTTCACCGGCGGCCTGTCGGCCGGTGCCGCCCTGCTAGCCGCCGGCGCCGACCTGACCGGCCGTCCGGCCCTATGCCGCGCCGGACGCCTGGGCGGCTTCGGTGCCCTGCTGGTCAGCAGCTACCTGTTGATCGCAGACCTCGGTCGTCCCGAACGCTTCCACCACATGCTGCGGGTGGCCAAACCCAGTTCACCGATGTCCGTCGGCACGTGGATCCTTGTCGCCTACGGACCCGGCAGCGGCCTGGCCGCCATGACCGAGCTGCTGCCGAGCTCCCTGCGCGCCATGCTGCCCGGCCGCCTGCCGGCTCGGGTCGGCCGGTTGGGAGGCCTGTCCTCGGCCGCGTTCGCGCCCGCTCTGGCGTCCTACACCGCGGTGCTGCTCTCCCAGACGGCTGTGCCGGCCTGGCACGAGGCACGCCGGGAATTGCCCTTCCTGTTCGCGGGGTCCGCGGCGGCGAGTGGCGCGGGGCTCGGGATGCTGCTGGCCCCCCTGCACGAGGCGGGCCCCGCCCGACAGCTCGCGGCCCTCGGGGCGAGTGCCGAACTCGTCGCCGCCCGGCTGATCGAACGCCGGCCGGGCCTGGAGACCAAGGCCTACACCAGAGGCCGGGCCCGTCGGCTGCGCCGGGCATCCGAATACCTCACCTTCGCCGGTGCCCTGGCCGCCGTCACCGTCGCCCGCCGCAGCCGCCCCGCCGCTGCCGCCGCCGGGCTCGCCCTGCTGGCCGGCAGCGCCCTTCAGCGGTTCGGCACCTTCGACGCGGGCGTCGCCTCGACCAAGGACCCGGCCTACGTCGTGGTTCCCCAACGCGCACGTCTGAACGCCCGTGGCGGGCAGCACCGGCATGGTGACCA
The DNA here is from genome assembly GCF_040645475.1 of Streptomyces sp. NPDC046759. NCBI lineage: Bacteria > Bacillati > Actinomycetota > Actinomycetes > Kitasatosporales > Streptomycetaceae > Streptomyces > Streptomyces sp. NPDC046759. The sequence goes on from NZ_JBEYYJ010000046.1 coordinate 44,421, forward strand.
GGCCGAATGACGCCTGGGCTTCCACAACGGGCCCGCCCCCAGACGTCGAGACCCCTCCGCCGCAGGTCAGGCCCACAGGGAGTCTGAGATCATCTCAGCTTCCCAAGCTGAGGTCTCATCGCCGTCGAGGGCCCGTCAGTCCAGCCAGACGAGCATCGCGTCGTCCGCCCTGGCAGCAGCCTCGAAGAACTGTGTGAGGCCGTCGTACCAGGGGCGCCCCCATTCCAGTGAGCCGGGCTCACTTCATCCAAGGGGATAGACCTCGGCGCTGGTCAGTTCGGCAGGATCCACGCCGCTGACGAGCTGGTCATAGCTGGTAGCCCTCAGAGCTTCCGCCGCGAGCCGGACCCGGTCAGGCCGTAGGTACCTCGGAGGCCCGTAGCCCCAGTCCTCGTCCTCGGCGAACGGCTCCTCGCCGTGGATCACGTTCACGGGGAACTCTGCGTGCGCCAGCAGGAAGCGGAGCATGTCCCAGGTCTTGTACGTGCTGAAGTGGCGCGCCTCGGCCGGCGCAGGCTCCGTCTCTTCCTCGGCATCCTGGACCTCTTCTACGAAGCCCAGAGCCCAGTCGGGGTCTTGGATCGCTCGATCAAGCTCAGCAGCAGTGACACGCAGGTACTCACCGATCATGCTCATGGTCCGAGACTAGGCGTGGCCACTGACAAGGGCCGCCGAACGGGCCATCTCAGTTTCCGTCTCATTCAGCCCGGTTCACCGACTTCCCACCAAGACCGGGCGCCGATCCCAGTCTAGTGACGAGCCCCCGATGTGCCCAGGTGAACGCTCCCGCACATCGTCCAGCACCGCACCAACACGGTTGGAAAGCGTACGTCTGCTTTCGCTGCGCGCTGCTCGGTACGCAGTCGACGCTGGCAGGGGTCTGTCAAACGAACGGTGTAAACAGGGTGGTTGAGTTACCGGCGGAGGAGTTCCGCAGCAGGTGGACCACGCAGGTCTGCACGATGGTGCGAGGCGGGACCGTCTCCACCGCCTCGGGCAGACCCTTGAGCCCGTCGCAGACCAGCATCAGTACGTCGCTCACGCCGCGGTTCTTGATCTCGGTGAGGATGTGCAGCCAGTGCTTGGCGCCCTCACCGCCGTCGCCGGCCCCCAAGTCCAGGATCTCCCGCCGGCCCTCGACGGTGACGGCCAGGGCCACATAGACGGGGCGGTTGGCGACCGCGCCGTCACGGATCTTCACGTGGATGGCGTCAACGAAGACCACCGGATAGACGGGGTCGAGAGGGCGGCTCTGCCACTCGGCCATGCCCTCGAGGACCTTGTCGGTGATGGTAGAGATGGTCTGCCGGGACACCTCGGCTCCGTAGACCTCCGCCAGACGGGCCTGGACCTCGCCGGTGGTCAGGCCCTTCGCGGCCAGCGAGATCACCATCTCGTCAACGCCGGTCCGGCGCCTCTGCCGCTTCTTGACGATCTTCGGCTCTCACGAGCCGTCCCGGTCGCGGGGCACGGCTATCTCCACCGGCCCGACCTCGGTCAGGACGGTCTTTGAGCGCTTGCCGTTGCGGGAGTTGCCCCCGTCCTTGCCCGCCGGATCGTGCTTGTCATAACCGAGGTGGTCGGTGATTTCGCCCTCGAGGGCGGACTCCAGCAGCCTCTTGGTCAGCTGCTGGAGCAGTCCGCCCTCACCGGTCAGCTGCAGGCCCTCTGCCTGAGCCCGGCTCACCAGCTCGTCGATCAGCTGGTCGTCCACGGCCTTCGCCGACACAGCCGCTGCCAACTCGACAGCCTCGTGCTCGGCCACGTTGTCACTGGTCATCGATGCATCTTCCATGATCGGGAGTTACACCGAACGATTTACAGTCCCTGTCCCATGTGGTGAGGCGGAGGAGTCGCTTGTAGCAGCACAGGGCTGCGGCGAGGCCGAGAAAGGCCAGGTAGTTGCGGGGATCGCGCTCGTAGCGGGGGCTGAGCCTGCGGTAGCCGGACAACCAGGACATCGTCCGCTCGATCACCCAACGACGGCGCCCCAGGCGCTCGCTGGACTCGATGCCTTTACGGGCGATGCGCACGCCGATGCGCTTGCCGCGTAACCATTTCCGCAGGTGGGGGATGTCGTACGCCTTGTCGCCGTGCAGGCGCTGAGGCTTGAAGTGGCGGCCGCGGTGGGGGTCGTGTCTCGTTTGGTGACTCTCGGCCATGGGCTTCAGCGCCTCGCTGTGGTGGGTGTTGGCGGCCGAGACGCCGACGACCAGGGGCAGTCCGTTCGCGTCCGGCAGGACGTGCATCTTGGAACCCGGCTTGCCCCGGTCCACGGGGCTCGGAGCTGTGAGTTCGCCCCCTTTTTAGCCCGCACGTGAGCGGAGTCGAGGACCACCCGCGAGACGTCGATGAGGCCGGCGGCATCGAGTCGGTGCAGCACCGCCTCATGCAGCCGGCCCCACACCCCGGCCCGCGACCAGATCAGGAACCTGCGGTGCGCGGTCGACTTCGATATCCCGAAACACGGCGGCAGAGCCCGCCAGGCACAACCGCTGACGAGCACGTAGATGATCGCCGCGAACAGCGTCTCATCAGGCGTGTCCTGCGTTCCGCCGCCCTGTGGCCGCACCTTCGACGGTGGGGTCAGCGGCTCGGCGATCTCCCACAGCCCGTCCGGAACAATCCAACTCCACGTACCCCGCCCCATAGACAGCCCAACGAGCGATCACCACATAGGACACGGTCTGAAGGGGGTGTCGCAGCTCAGCCCTAGGTTGCAATGCACCTGCTTGCGGTCACATTGTGGGAGGGACGGCCTGGGTCAGGGGTTCCAGGTCTCCGTACAGGGCGGCGTGAAGCGCGGCGGCGAGTTCGCGGGCTCGTTCTTCGTTCCGCACCCCGTGCATCATGAGGTAGACGGGTCCCGTGTAAGCGCCCCAGTCGACCTCGTGCCTTTCCACGAGGCGGTTGATCGCGGCCCGGACTTCCTCGTTGACTGAGTCGGTGACTACGTGGTCGGAGCCGGCAGTGAGTGTGTCCGCCTTCACGGTCCACCGGTTTCCTTCGCATTCGATGACGATGAACACGGCGCCGTCCACCATGGCGTTCCGGTACGCGTTGCGGAACGCGCCGGTGCCGGTGGCGACCGGGATGAGGTGGGCGGGGCACGGAACCGGCAGCGGCTGCACGAGGAATATTATTACAAGCGGTGAGCTTCGATCGCGTTCAGTGACGCACGGGTCGTGCGGCGGCAACCCCTGATCCACGGAATGGCCGAATCACCTCAATGGACGGCGGACGCGCGTGAGGTAGGGAAGGCGTGGCACTCGGACCGCAGCGACGATAGGCACAGGTGCGCTGCTCAGGACCCAGCGAAGCTTCCACCGGTTCAGAGTAGGAGCCGTCGTATAGCGCCTGCTGCCGCTGGCGTCAGGGGTAGGCTCATTGCGCGGGCATGAACACGACAGTACGGCCCGCATTCGCAATGTGCCGTGAGTGGACAGGTGGTGGTCGTGACTGCTGGCCCTGCAGTGGAAACATTCCACACTGACCCCTGCCTGGTGGCGCAGGTGCGCGGTGAGATGGACCATCTGACGAACCCGATCATCACGCCGCAGATCTTGGAACTGGTGAACTCCGGTGCTCAATGCATCGTGCTGGACATGTCCGGTGTGCAGTTCTGCGATTCATCGGGATTGAACGTCCTTCTCGCCGCGCGTCGAGACGCGGAGCGGGCCGGAGCGACGTTGGCCCTGGCATGCCTGCCATCGTTTCTGCGCCAGTTGCTTCGGATGACCGGTGTTGACCAAGTCCTGCGTCTGTACGACACGGTCATGGACGCTGAGGCAGCCCTAGTCGGATAAGGACGTGGCTCGCATGGGCGAGCTTGTTGCTATCGCCCACCGACACAGCAGCCGGATTACTCACCTGGCTGCCAACGCCCCGACAAGCCGAAACGGTCCGGCGGCCCCGGACCGCCGGACCGCTAGGAGAGATCAAGACCCGAAGCTGGTGATGGACACCGGGCTGTTGGAGCTGCCCTCGTTGTGCACTACCGGACAGGACGTCTTCTGCTCGGTGTCCTTGGTCTTGACCTGAACTCCGCAGAAGGGCGAATCGTCCCAGTTCATCGTGTTGATGTTGCTGAGTACGGGGATGTTGTCCCCCCCGCCGTTGTCCTGGGGGTCAGCGCTGGCCACCCCGATGCCGGCGAAGAGGATTCCGCAGGTGGCCGCGGCCACCGCTGCAATCTTCTGGACGGTCCTCATGTGTTCTCCTCCGCTGCTGCGCCCCTGATCGGGCACATACCTGGAGAACGATGCGCATAAAGTATCAGAGCGTAACGTCATTCATCTTTTGATCACTCCTACGGCCGTATAAATCACGAAACTGTTGGACGAACTGAGCGGGCAATAGGCCTCGTTGCCCGTCGCGCCTGGCGTGACGCTGTTCAAGCCCGAGTTATCCCTGGGGCCGCCTGTGGGACGTCGGAGGACGCTCAACGACAACCAACGCCGACAACCGTCGACAGCTAAGCCGCAGGTCGCAGCGTTGATCGACAGCACTGCCGCAGGTCACAGACTCGGCCCGTGACTTCTTCGGCTCCTGAACCAAGGGATTGAAACTCCAAGTCGCTACACCGACCTCGTTGGTCATCTCGCCCCTCAACCATTGCGTGGGGTGTGCTCTCTGGGGTAGACGCGTGAGGATACATACGGGGGATCAGTCCATGGCAGGGCGAATGGAGATTCACGACAGCACCGTTGAGGTGACGGTCTGGGACAGCGAGCCGACGCTTCCCATCGCTCGAGCGGCTGACCCCGGCCGCGTCGGACAGCATGGACTAGAGATCGTCATGGCGGTGTGCCGCAGCTTTGAAGCCCACCGCGAGCCAGTCGGCAAGCGGATCACTGTCACCATCGCGCTGGAAGACGACCCCGGTGGTGACGTAGCCGGGCGCCGGTTGCAGCCACAGCTGTTCAAGAGACCCGGGCCGACGCGGCACGTCTGTGACGTACACGTGTGGACGGCTTCACAGTGGTGCTTGTCCTGCAACCATCAGCCGTCACCCGTGACACTCCATCCGCATCAGCCGCTTAGGAGAGTGACCCCAGGCGGGGTCAGGCGCCTGCCCTCTTGGGGGAGGCTCGCGGGCGCCACCGTGCAGGGGCAGGCCCGCTTCCCCCCGTGGTGGGTCTGCCTCTGCTCGCAAGAGCCCGGCCTGGGCGCCCAAACACGTGGCAGGGCGCCCAGACCGTTCGCTGCTGAGTTGGTAGATCGTCAGAGCCTGGGCCGACCCCAACGCCACCGGCGCCGGCTGCTGCACCAGCCAGGCCGGTGACGAGACCCCGGCATCGGCCGGATGCGCCCGCGGTCAGTATCCGAACGGCCCGCTCGTGCGTCTCGGTTTCCGTCTCATTCAGCGACGGTCACCACCGTTCGGCAGGGTACGGGCATTGGCTCGCACCGAGCACCTGGAGGGGCGCGAACGCAGGTGAACGACCCGGCACCTACCCTGCTGGACCACCAACAGGCTTGGAAAGCGTGCACTTGTCCAGCATGCCCCGTTTGCTCTCCCTCATGAGAAGTACCGTACGGACGTCGACCCGCGAGCCCCAGTGCTCTGCATCCGGTATTGCATAGGACAGGCGTCAGCCGGAGCCGACACCGGACCTGAGGGGAATGCAGCGGGCCTTCCTGGCCGAGGCGGCAGCAACCGGCCCCTCCAGCAGCATGGGCCTGGGTGACGGGGAACGGTCACATCGCGGAAATGGCCCGAACAGCTCCCACATTCCCTCAAGAGTCGGTGGGTACCCACTGACGCACACCGTGGTCGTTCGTGCCGTACCAGTAGTGGGGCAGGCCCTTGATGCTGCTGGTGCGGAACGGGTGGCCGTGGTCGTCGATGCGGACCGTGCCGGTGCGGCCCTGGGATGACCAGTCGAGTTCCAGGTACCAGTTGCAGTCATAGGCCTCGGTCGTCGCGGTGACCTGCAGCACCTCCGGGTCCTCGGCGGAGACGCGGTAGGGGAACTGCACCGCGGGGACGGGCTTTCCGCTGTCGTTGCCGGGGCGCGCGTGGGCGATCGGGCGGTCGACGTCCAGGTTCACGGAGAAGTTGCGGGGCGGCAGATCACTGCCGCAGCCCTGGCCCATGGCGTACGCGTTGCCGGTGACCGGGGTGCCGCGGCTGACGATACGGACCCGGAGGGCCGCGAGGACCACGGCCGTGGACGACTTCCCCTGCACCGAGATCTGCACCATCGTCTGCCGCCCAGGCACCGCCTGCTGCGTCGCTGCCCACACTCCGGCGTCCTGCTCTACCGGCGGCGGGGGCACCTGGGCCGGCTCCTTGCCGATGACGTAGTCGTGCCCGCAACCGCCGTCCCAGATCTGCGAGTCGGCGGTCCACGCGAGCGGCACACCGGTTGGCACGGGGGCGTCGCTCTTCGTCTCCGCCGACGATCCGCCCTTCGACTCGGGGCTCCCTGAAGGCCGTACTCCTGTGGAGGGCGAGGCCGAAGAACGGCTGCGGGAGGGGCTGGCCGCAGTGGCCGAGGGGTGGTGTGACGTACCGCTTCCTGTCGTACGGGACTGACCGGGGGCCTTGGCGGAGTTGTCGTGAGACCGGTCGGCCGACAGCGCCGACATACTGCCCAGCGTCACCAGCAGTACGGTCGCCGTGGCTGCGCCGACGACGGTACGGCGACGGCGGTACCAGGGCCGTCCGGTTGAGCGGACCGCATCCGACTGGGCCGTCGACTCGCGGCTGCCCGGTCCGGGAGCGTCGGGAGCAGCCAGTGCGGCGTCGGGGGCGCCCGCATCGAGTCGCGGTGGTGAACCGCTCGTGCTGCCCCCGCCACCACCGATGCCTTCGGCGCCACCACCCACACTGCACGTGCTGCCACCCGCACGCCCCGCCGTCGGGCTGTCCGGACCCGAAGCCCGCTCGTCCCCTGTCGGCTTCAGTGCCCCTTCGGTCTTTGTCGGCTCCGCTGCCTCCTCACCCGCCCTCGGCCGCTGTCGTGCCGTCACCGCGAGCAGCCACAGGCGGTGCAGATCGAGGCGTTCCTCCGGGGTTGCTCCGCAGAAGGCGGCCAACCGCTCCACCGGAGCGTAGTCCTGCGGGACCGTCTCGCCCGCGCAGTACCGGTGCAGCGTGGAGGTGTTCATGCCGAGACGGCGGGCCAGGGAGCCGTAGCTCCGGTCCGTGCGGTCCTTCAGCCGGCGCAGCAGCGCCGCGAACTGCTCGACGTCGTCCTCGGTCGACACCGCTCCCCCAACCTCCCACGTGTGCCCGTATCTCAGGCGGTCCATATACCTGCACGTCAGATGGGCTGGGATGGTTCCACCCTCACCGGGCGGGCGTCCGGCGTTGCGCCGAGCCGTCGTGACGGCTGATGCTCTTGGTGTCGCACCGACCAGAACCGGACCGGCCAGTCGGCGGCGGGCGACAAACGACACTCATGCACTCATCCACGGGAGACACCCATGCCCCAGCGCACCCGAGCAGGCCCGCCCCTCGCACTCACCGTCACGGGCTCGCCCTCGGCACGACGCTCGCCACACTGGCAAACGTCGCGGCCAAGGCGTCGGCTTCCTCACGGCGGCCCAACTCCCGTCGTATCCAAGCTCGTCCTGAACGGCCGGCAAGGTCAGCGCCTGCGTACCGGAGGCGGCGGAACAGGACCGCTGTCTACGCATGGCGCTGGGCGGCGACAGCCCGGACCTGGTACCGGGAGTTCCGCACCGAACTCGCCAGGAGCGACCGTCCGTCAGGTCAGCGTGCAGTTGTCCAGGACGGCTGTGGCGAAGGGGCGCTTCTCGCGGCCGAGCAACGACATCAAGTCCTGTGCGCACGCATCGAGAGGCCGGCCCGGAGACCGAGGCCACGCTGAAGGACTACGGCACGCTGCCTGCCGATGAGGGCAGGCACGGATACGGCCTGCACCGGTGACCTCCTGAGACGTCTTTGACACCCGTCTCGCGACTTCGGGCATGCGCCGGTGAAGGCCTCCAGGAAGACGGCCGTCACGGGCCGTGGACAAGCTCCGCTGACCGCATGACGGGGGCCGCCCTCCGCCACGGGGGTGGGGAGGGCGGCCAATCGACCACTGACAGGGTCATACGGCGCGTTTCAGCCGGACTTGGTGTCGTCGATCGCGCCCCGAGCCGCGACAGGGGGGAATGCGTCCGCGCAGCAGTAGACGTTCATGGCTCCGGGGCGGCTCCCGCCGACCCGAAAAGGCGATAGCCACACGACGGCCCCGGCACGAAGACACCGGGCCGAGAGCAACCACATATGGACCAGAAAAGGAAGATGCACATGAACAGGAAGTCCCCCGCACACCGCCGTCCGGGCCGCCGCGCGGCCGTCGCCGCCGGCCTCGTCCTGGCTGTCGGACTCGGTGTGTCGACACAGGTGTCGGCACAGGCATCCGTCCATGCTCCCGCAAAGTCGTCCGCCGCCGCACCGCAGTCCGTCAGCGGCACAAGCGGCCAAGTGGTGACCCGGGTCGCCGACTTCTACGGCGCGTACATCGACGCGATCGGCGACTACACGGACCCGGACGCCACGCTGGAAACGGTGCTCCGCAAGCACTACCTGACGCCCGACTTCGCCAAGCGACTTGCGGCCTGGGAGAAGCAGCACGGGGCAGACGGTGTCCTGCGTGCCCAAAACGTCCCGCGGAAGTGGACGGTGACCGACAACGGCGCCGTGGGTAACGGCCATGAGGTCATCGTCACCCTGACCTTCGGCAGCGGGGAGACGACGCAGAAGATCAAGCTTTTCGTGCTGGTGGAGCGGTACAACCACATCGTCGACATCGGCACCACGAGCAACCAGTGACAGCGGAGCCGCTCCACCTGGTCTGTCATACATGCGGGTCTTGTACATGGAATCCGTACAACTCGATGGCCTCCGCGTCGACATCATCGGGCTGTGGACGGCCTTCCTGGATGAAGCCGCAGAGCGAACGCAACGCGTCCTCGCCCAGGTCCAAGGGGTAAAAGGGCAGGGGGTAGGACTCTTCCTCCTCGTCGGACCAGGGGACGATGTTGGCCGACCGGTCTCCAGCCCAGTAGGGCAACTCAAAGGGGAGCGGTTCGCCGATGTTCTCAATGGTGCCGCTGTCCGGGGACAGGCTCAGGGAACGGACGAGGCGCCCGTCCTCCCAAACGGCGAACGCCAGCCAGTCGACGACGCTGTGCATCGCATGCAGGACGAGTCGTCGGCTGGCGCTTGCTGCCACGAGGTGTTCCGGGAGTTGGGACGGGGCGTCGATCATCACCCTTTGGTCGCCGATGACATCCACGCCCGGCCAGCTGGCCGCGTACGCCGTTCCCTTCGGGGGGTAGACGCCGTCCCAGAGGTTCGAACCCCCGCATTCCTTGATGTCCCAGCCTGGGTAGAGCCGGGCTGGGCCGTCCCCGGCCCGTGCGAGGCCGCCCGACGCTGACCAACGACGACAGAAGCCCACGGCATCTGAGCAGTTCAGAGCCGTGGGCTTCGTCAGTCCCGCTGGTCATACGACGCCGGGAAGAAGATCAATGGGCGCAAGCGCCACCTGCTCACCGACACCCTCGGGCTCCTGCTGACCGTGCTCGTCACATCGGCCTCCACGACCGACCGGGACGCTGCCCGCATCCTGCTCTGCCCGCGGCAAAGAATCACTTCCGGCGGCTGGCGCGCATCTGGGCCGACGGCGGTTACACCGGCCACCTCACCGACTGGACCACCCAGCACCTCGGAGTCGTCCTTGACATCGTCCGCCGCAGCGACGATGCCAGCGGCTTTGAGGTCCTGCCCCGCCGCTGGGTCGTCGAAAGATCCTTCGCCTGGCTCCTGCGCAGCCGGCGCCTGGTCCGTGACTACGAACGGCGCACCGACACCAGCGAGAGCATCGTCCTGTGGTCGATGACCATGCTCGTGAGCCGCCGCCTGGCCGCCCAGGGCCGGCAGCGTCCTGTTCCGACGCGGGCAGCATGAAGCTGCCCGGTTTCTCCTCTCCAGCCCGGTTCCACCAGCCGTTTCAGCCGTGCCCTGGCCCCTTCGACGCGGGAGGCGGAGGCGCTGTCCCAGCCCAGCACTACTGCTGCACCGCCGGGCACCCAGCCCATCGGCTCCCGCCTCCAATGCGGCGGCCATCAACGCCTGGTAGTCCACGGACAGCACCTCAGTCCCGGCCGCGCCGACCCGGTGAGGCACCGCCCGGCGCGGACCCACCGGCTTCCTCTGCGACACCCCGCCAGCCACTACGGCGGGCGCCTCCTCCTCGGCCAGTGCCTCCAGATACTGCTCCAGCCCGATCACTCGGCGCCTGAGCACCTCTTTCGCGTCTTCCAGAGCCGCCCGCACCCGCTCAGCTCGGTTTCAAGCTCCTCCACCCGCACCGCCGCGGCCTTCTGCCGCGCTTCCAACACCGCCCGCATCGACGGCATCCGCCACCCCCACGACATCTCGGTCAGCAACGGACCGAGACTCCCGCGACAACTGGGCTTTCACGCCTGACCAGCAGAAACCACACACGAGGTTCGGAAGGAGAACGACCTCTAAGCTTGGCGTTTAACCTCGCGGGTCACTCGTCCTGCTGACCTGCGGTTCTTCACGGGACAGCGGAGGCGGCCGTTCTCCACGCTTCGAGATGTCG